>JBKDTB010000123.1:0-30566 GCA_046340515.1 Cyanobacteriota bacterium
TTCATCAAACAGCTTGCAGATGCGCGCCCGGTCTTGACGGCTGGTGCCGCCATCGCCGCCCTTGCGGAACCGCGCCTTGCGAAAGCCGCGGTCCTTGTCAAACAGGTCTTGCACCCCGGCATCGCGGCGGGCGGTGATCTCTGGGCCGGTTTCCGGTTGGATCGCGATCTTGCCGTCGCGCAGCAAACCCGCCACGCAAGCCTTCACCACACCCGGCGCATAGCCATAGGGAGCGGAGCCCAGGGTTTTGAGCAGCTCGCTGCCTTCGAGGCCTTCGTCGTCTTCGATCGTCTGCAGCACCCGCCGCGGAATCTCGCCGCTGCACGCGGGCACATAGCGCCCGGTGTCCAGCTCCAGGATCCCGAGCCCCTCCGGCAGAAACTTGGTGGAGGCGCCGGTGAGCTCCGGCTGCAGAAGCTGGTTCAGCTCTGTGGGCAGGATCTGGATCGCCCGGAAGTAGGGGTAGAGCGCGGGCAAGGCCTGGGTGCCGGCCGCCAGCAGCGTTGCCCCGAAGCTCTGGCCGCAATCCTTGGGATGGAGACTGCGGCCCTGGAAGTAGAGAGACCCTTCCATCCAGGTCTGGGCGATTGCCTGCTTGAGCTGGGGGATCAGCCCATCGCGGCGGTTCTGCTCATCGAGCAACAGCCGCTGCCGCGCCGTCGTGAGCGACTCCCTCCGGGTGGCATAGCGCTGGATGATCGCCAAAGAGCGGTGCAACTCTCGGGCCAGGTCCTCCACCCCTTCGCTATTGCCAGCGATCCACAGCAGCCGCTTCTTCAGCTGCGGATCCTCCGCCGACCGCCGCACCCAGGCGCTCTCCACCCGCTCATCCAGCGGCAGGCAACGCAGATCGAGTGTCAGGCAGGCGTCGTCGCGGGGATCGAGCAGCTGGGCGTCGTTGGCGTAGCGGCCATCCGAGTAGCGCACCTCCCATGGGAACGGCCGCCCCTCCAACTTGGGCCGTTCGCTGCCAGAGACATCTCCCAGCAGCCCCTTGAGACTCTCCTGCAGTTGCTTGCTCAGTTCCTGCCGGCTGAAGGGGAAATCAGCCCGCTCCCGCTCCCACTCCTCCCCGGCGGTGGACTGAATCTTGAAGCCTTGCTTCTCGGAGTAGCCGAGCAGGTTGCGCCGTCGCAGCTCTTCGAGGGCTTGGCGCACGGCGGGCTGCTGGTTGCCCCCATCCATCCGATCGGCCAGGCAGCGGGCCACCAGTTCTTCGGTGGTGGGGTCGGTGTCCTGAATCAGCTCCAGCAGGGCCACCGCCTTGGCGACCCGAAGCAGCAGCTCACTCCCCTGGCCCGCGCACTGGGCCTGGATCCGGGCCATCGAGGCCTGGGTGTCGGCATCGATGGCGGTGTACTGCACCTCATAGACGCGGTCCAGGCTCATGAGGGTGCCGATCGGGGCATCAGCCAGCTGCTGCCGACGGAACAACTCACCCAGAAGTTGCAACAGGCCGCGAATCGCCTGGTCATCGCCCTGGGCACGGCTGGAGCGGGTGCGCAAGACCGTGGTGATCCGCAGGATGAGCTCGATCTGACCCGGCATCAGCGGATAGACATCCACGAACGCATCGGCCGTGGTGTCCTCGCAGCCGTAGGCATAGAGCTTGAGATCGGCCCGGTGGCGATCGAACAGCTCTCGGAGCTGGGCGGCGCCCTCGGCCGTCTTGGCGAGAATGCGTTGATGCACCACATCGCGGATGTTGGTGGGCGCCAGGTACACCTGCAGCTGGGGCGGGAAGCGGTCCTTCGCCCACGACAGGAAGGTGTCGCCAGCCGCCTCATCCAGCTTCTGCTGTCCAAGAGCCAGCAGCCAGGCCTTGCCCCGCAGGGTGGATCCCAGGGCGGAGGCGAAGGCCCGCAGGCGGTCGGTGCGGTCGCGGTTGGTCAGCACATACTGCGACACCTCATCGATCACCAAGAACAGTGTCTTTCCCTTCGCGCGGAAACCGAGCATGTCGCGGATCGCCTTCACCACCTCTTCCGGTGAATCGCGCCGCTGGTGGGTGCCCGCCCGGCTCTCAAACCAGGCCATCGGATCCCGGTAGAGATCCGGGAACAGTTCAGAGAGCACCAGCGAGAACCGCTCCTCGGCCAGCTGTTGATCCTTCACCGCACTCCAGGGTTCCCCAAGGGTCTGCTCCGCCTTCTCAAGGAATTGCGGCCAGTGCCCGTCCCGCTCGAGCTTGAGCTCGAAGTCGGCCACCAGGGGCTCGGTGGAGCAATACCCAAGGCGCCTCTGCACCTGGCCGAGGGCGACGGCATGCACCTGCTCGTTGTCGCGGGCCACGCTGCCGATGTCAAACACCACAGCCATCGGTTCGATCTTCTGGCGCAGCGCCGCCCAGGCGGCCCTGAACTCCGGGGCCTGCTCGGAGGTGTCTCGCTTGAGCCAAGCCTCGGAAAGCGACGTGCCATCCGGCAGCATCATCCCATCGAGGGCCAGGCCGAGCAGCTTGGCGAAGATCGACTTGCCCGATCCAAAGAACCCCGAGATCCAGGCGGTCGGCAGCTCCGGCCCGCCCGGTTTGTCCAGCTCGCGGCTGATCCCCCGCAGCAGGCGCACATACTGCTCATGAATGCCATCCGGCACGCGCTGGCGATTCGGATGCTCCTCCGGCCAGCCCCCCGTGATGATGTATTCACTGACCTCCGCCTGAATCTTTTCGGGGGTCTGCTCATGGAAATAGACCACCGGCGAGATGTCGCGGGTGACATCCGATTGGAACAGGGTGCGCAGGGGCTGGGATGTCATGGCTTGCTCGTCAGGGATAGATGCGGGGGCGGTAATCGCTATCCGGGTTGAGCACGCCCATGAACGACAAGGAGGTGGGCCCCTGCTTGGTGCCCGGATAGAGAAGCACCACGGGCACGTTCCCCGTTTGTCCATCGAGGTGCCGCAGCAACGCCGAGGAGCGGAAGAACGGATACAGGCCTCCTGCCCGTCCGATCAGCACCAAGGTCTGATCGGCTTTGTCGGGGTGCGCTATTACAAAGTCTTGAATCAGGCGCTTGCAGTCCCCCGCCAATCCCTCCGGCCCCTCAACCAGGGGAAGCAGCTTGCTCTTGAGGTAATTCAGGCCCCGGTCCAGCTGCCGTTCAGCCATCCGTTGTTCCATGGCAATCACCTTCTCTGACCAGTCGTCTGGCTGGGAGCGGATGCGATCCAGCAGGAGTTTCTGAAGGTCGATGGTGAGCACAAACCAGCCCTTGGCTTCCAACTCAGAGACCAGCCGTTGCACCTCAGTGCGTAGCGCATATTCATTTTCCGGGCTGTACTGAACAATCGCGAAGCGGTAGTTGCGCATCGTGCTGATGCGCGGGCCGTCCTCGGGATCGACGAGATCGCGCCGCAGAGCCGAGATGGCCTCCTGAGCCTGGCCAAACCGGGGAAGGGTGCCTGTCATGCTGCCGCCAGCTCCCGCTGTTCAGCCCCACCAAGGCCGACGTGAACCGCCCACGCCGCCAGATCGCGGTGCTTCCAGCCCATGTCCACCAGATCGCCCTGGCGGCCATAGCTCAGGTCTGGCAGGCGCTTGAGCCGATCGTTGAGCAGGCTTCCCTCCAGCCCCACGGAACGCAGGTAGGGGTTCGCCACCACCGTGCCCTCGAAGACCACCTCCCGCAGCAGGTGCAGCAGATAGGTGAGCGCGTCATCAGGCACCAGGGGAAACACGATCGGCCGTGGATCACGTTTGCCCTGAATCAGCCCTGCGCTGTGGGCCGCGGAGAGGAGCTTGCTGGCCAGCTGCAGGCGTGTACTCCCTGACCAACGCCCGCCACCGGCCTCCCCCAGCCAGGTGACCACGTGCTGCTTGCTGACCGTGGGCTGCCCCTGAAGCAGCCGATCCGGGAGGAAGGTCCCGCTGAACAGGCGGTAGAGGGGGTCGCTCAGCTGCAGATGCCAATGGCAGATCAACTTCCGGGTGTCG
The DNA here is from genome assembly GCA_046340515.1 of Cyanobacteriota bacterium. Lineage (GTDB taxonomy): Bacteria > Cyanobacteriota > Cyanobacteriia > PCC-6307 > Cyanobiaceae > Cyanobium. The sequence continues at coordinate 3,935 of JBKDTB010000123.1, forward strand.
CCGCCCATGCCCTGCCAGCGGTGCAGCACTTGCAAGGCCGCCGGGAAAGCCCCGTAGCGGGCCCGCAGATTGGTGAGCAGCTCCCGCATCCGCGTGAGGCTGCGGTGGCCAAACCACCCCGCCTCAAAGGCTGCCTCGGCCCGCATGGGCTCCGCACCAGCGCTCTCCGCCCAGAAGATGCGCGAGTTGTCGATCTCCAGCGTGCACTTGAGGACGCGGGTGTGGAGACGGTCCTCCTCCTTGGGTCGTGATGGTGGCTTCCTCATCGCTTCACCAGGAAGTGCGGCAGGGGGTAGCTGTCGGCCAGAGGCGCCAGAGCTGCCACCAACGGCGCCACCCGGCGGTCCAAACCTGCGGGGATGGCCCCCTTCAGCTGACGACCGGTGGGCACGGCCTCGGCCTGCACGGGCCCGTGGGCCTCCACCCATCGCAGGAACTGAGCCCTGTCCCAGGGCTGATGGAGCGTGGTCCCGAGAACCTCCCCCAGGCCCGGAAGAGCATCCCCGGGAGAGAGGCCGCTCCGCTTGTGGGCCTGCAGGCGCTCCTCGATCTGCTCATCCAGCTCGAACCCAAAGCGGTAGAGGGTCACCAACTGGTCGGGATCGCTGGCCTTGGCCCGCCGCTCTTCATCCTTGCGGCGAGCGGCCTCACGCACGGTCTGCAGCATCGCCCAAGGCCAGGTTCGAGGCAAAAGCCGCTTGAGCAGGTCTTCCCCGCCGAACTCCGACACCAGATCCGTCTGCCACCACCCCAACCGAGGTTCCTCTCCACCCTCTCCGGCCCAGGCCACCACGATCTGTGCGGTCAAAGCGAGGTCCAGATCCGAGGGGACGACAGCTACTCCTTGGCCAGGGCTGGTGAGGGGGGCTGCCGGCCCGCTTCCTTCAGCAGAAGGTTCCAGCGCAAGAAAGCTCACGGGTGGATGGGAGCCTGGAGGGGTGAACGAATTCCGGATTCTGCTGCTCCGCCTACCTGGCTGCGGCGATCTGCAACGGTTTGACAGCAAAGATCGTCGCGATCCAGGCGAGACGCGACGTGGAAGAGTGCACACCTTGCATGGTTTGGCTCCAGGGGCGACCTTGGGGATGCACGTGCTCAACGGATCTTTTGCGGCCCGGGGATACCCAGAGCCTTGGCGATCGGCTCGAATCCGTCCTCGTTTTTGAATGGTTGGATCTGGCCTTCCAGTTGTTTCAGCCGCACTTTCTCCCAAGTTGAGCCCGGTTGCTGATGCTCACGGATGAATGCCCCGGAGAGAGGAAAAACCCAGGCTCTCCCGCCCCGCTGCTTCCGTCATTTCGTCCATAACAAGTGCCGATATTCAGAAAGACGACGATCAAACAATCGCAGGCGTCCAGCCCCTCGCCCCATGACAAGATCCCCGTCACACCCTCCACAGGATCGCGGTGGCTCCCACCATCCCGGCACGCTCCCCCCACCCCACCGACCATGACGGCGGGACCCGGCAACCATGAAGCGCCGGCTTCTGCCCCTGCTGCTCACCCTCTGCACCGTCCCCGGGGTCCAGGCGGCGGGCACCCCCACCCATCCGCTGCCGGAGAGCAGCGAGGCCCTCGCCAGCCGCTCGCCCTGGAGCCGGCCGGAAAGCCATCCCCTCAGCCAGCGGCCCCGCACCGACCTCTACCGCCCCAGCGCGGAGTGGATCGGCCGGCTGGTGCTGCCCACGCGGGCCGAGGTGGCCGATCCGCGCGCCCCGCAGACCGACTGGGTGTGGATTGTGGTGGAGCAGGCGCCGGCGGCGCGGCAGGCGGAGGCGGAGGGCAACGTGGTGCCCGATCGGCTGAATGGGCGCCGGGTCGGTCCCTTGCGGTCGTTGGCGGGGGCCCGCCCCAGAAACGATCTCACCGTGCTTCTGGAGGGAGTGTCGGTGGGTGCGGGGGAGCTGCGCATCGCCCGGCCGCCGACCCAGATCACGGGCCGCTGGCAGGGGGCGCGAATCGTGCCCTTGATCGGGGAGGAGGTGGTGTTTCGGGGCCTGCTTCTGCCCAGCCCACTGGAGGGGTTGGCGCCCCTGGCCACGGTGCCCTGGATCGGAGTGAGCGTGGGGTTGTTCGTCCTCTGGCGAGGGGTCCGGTTGGGGCGGAGGCCCGAGGGGGGGTGGATCCAGGTGGCGGATCGCCCTGCGCTGGCGCAACTCACCCTGTTGGGCGGAGCCTGCGCCCTGGCCTGTCTCCTCAGTGGCTCCCTCGGACCACCGGTGGTGCTGCGCGGGCTGGCGCTGATGGCGCGGGGGTCAGGCCCCGCGACGCAACGGAAGGGAGCGCCACTTCCCCCTCCGGCCTGACTCCGCCCGGGCGAAATCAGGCGGGGCGACGGCAATCAAAGCCGATGCCCTCCTTCCAGCGCACCCGTTCCTCCACATGGGCGAACATCGGATCCTCGGCATCGCCGAACCGCGCCGGGCGAACAGCCACGAAGCCCGCCTCCGCCAGGGCATCGGCCATCGAGTCGGCATCCCACATCCAGAGGTGCGGGGAGTTGCCGAGCCAGGCGCTCAACATCCCCCGCAGCCCCCGCGGGCGACTCTCCAGACCCAGGCAGGAGGCGCGCATGAACTCCGAGGCCGCCCGGGGGGAGGTGCTGCTCATGTACCGCTCCATCAACAGGCGCAGATCAGGGATGACCAAGCGAAAGGTGCCGCCTGGTTCGAGGTGCGCCAGGGTGTGGCGCAGGGCCTGCTGACAATCCCGCAGGCAGAGGTGTTCCAGCACATGGGAGCAATACAAGGCCTTGCAGGACGCCTGGGGCAGCGGCAAGCCGGCAACGATGTCGCCGAATTCCACCTCCTTCGGGAAGAGGGGACGGTTGCGGGTGAGCACCCGCCCCAGGAGGGGCAGTTTCTCCAGGCGCAGACGGGGGGAGCCATCAAAATTGCGCCAACCGTGCGCCACCGACAACCCGCAGCCGTATTGCACGTATCGCGACTCACTCCCGGAAGATCCTGTCAAGATCAGCCCCATCAGTGGGGCGGATGGTAGGTCAGCCGTCGCTGCGACAGGGAGGCCGGGATCAGCCGGGCTCCAGGCGCACCGCCGCCGCCTTGAGCTCCGGCTGACGGGAGAGGGGACACCCCAGCTCGTGCATCAGGCGATTGGCCTCACAGGCCTCCGGCTGGGACGCCCCCCAGTGCATCGGCAGAAACACCACACCCGGACGGATCGTTTCCGTGAGCCGCACCGGCACCCGCACCCCGCCCCGACGGGACGCCACGCGGGCGATGGCGCCATCCACCAGCCCGAAGGCGGCAGCGTCGCTGGGATGCACCTCCAGCACGGGTCCGGGATGGCGCTGCCGGGCCCGTTCCACATGGACGGTGCGCGTGAGCGTGTGCCAGTGGGCCAGGTAGCGGCCCACGGTGAGCACCAGGGGATAGGCCTCGTCGGGGGGTTCGGCCAGGCCAAGGGGGGCTTCGGCGATCAACCGCGCCCGGCCGTTGGCGGTGGGGAAATGGTGGTCGCTGTAGAGGCGGGCGCCGCCGCCGCCAGGGGCCGTGCCTTCCGGGAAGGGCCACTGCTGGGGGCCGTGCTCGGCGAGGAGGCCATGGCTGAGGCCGGCCATGTCGCAGAGGCGCCCGCGGGTGAGCGCCACGAATTCCGCGTGCACCTCCGCTGCGGACGTCCAGGCGAATTGGGAGGCAAACCCCAGCCGTCGCCCCAGTTCGGCAAACACCGCCCAGTCGGGCCGGGCCTGCCCCGGAGCCGGGCGAAAGGCCGGGCAGAGGGTCACCCGCCGTTCGGAGTTGGTCATCGTGCCCGCCTTCTCGCTCCACTGGGCGGCGGGCAGGAGCAGGTGGGCCATGGCGGCGGTTTCCGTGCCCCCGTAGGCCTCGCTGACCACCACCAGCGGGCAGCGGGCCACCGCGGCGCGCACCCGATCCAGCGCGGGCAGGCTCACCAGCGGATTCGTGGCCGCCACCCACCACAGATCCAGCGCCCCCCGCTCCATCGCCTCGATCTGCTCCCACACCGTCAGCCCCGGCAGGGCGCTGATCGCCCCCGCCCGAAAGCCCCAGTGGCGTTCCACCTCCGCCCGGTGGTTGGCGTTGGCCACGGTGCGGTAGCCCGGCAACAACTGGGCCAGGCCGCCCACCTCCCGCCCCCCCATGGCATTGGGTTGGCCGGTGAGGGAGAAGGGTCCGGCCCCGGGCCGGCCGATCTGGCCCGTGAGCAGGTGGAGGTTGATGATGCCGGCCACGGTGGCGGTGCCCTCCCGCCGTTGGTTCACCCCCATCGACCAGAGGCTGAGCACGGCTCCGCTCTCCGCCCACCAGGCGGCCAACTGGTGCAGGCTGGCCGCGTCGATGCCGCACACCGCCGCGGTGCGCTCAGGCGTCCACTGACGCAACAACGGCTCCAGCTCCTCCATCCCCTCGGTGCGGGCGGCGAGAAAGGCCTGGTCGAGCGCCCCGCTCCGCCAGAGCAGATGACCCACGCCATGCAGGAGGGCCAGATCGGTGCCGGAGCGAAGCGGCAGGTGAAGATCGGCCGCCGCCGCCGTTTCCGTGGCGCGGGGATCCACCACCACCATCCGCGGTGCGCCACCCTGCCGACGGCGACGCTTGAGGAGACGTTGAAAGAGCACCGGATGGCATTCGGCGGTGTTCGTGCCGATGAGCACCACCAGATCGGCGACATCCAGGTCGTCGTAGCAGCAGGGCGGGCCATCGGAGCCGAGGCTGCGGGCATAGCCCGCCACCGCCGAACTCATGCACAAGCGCGAATTGGCATCGAAATTGTTGCTGCCCAAGGCCCCCTTGAGCAGCTTGTTGGCAACGTAGTAGTCCTCGCTCAGAAACTGGCCGGAGCCATAGATCGCCAACCGCTCGGGGCCCGGGCTGGCCTGGATCCGCTCCACCAGCAGCTCCATGGCCCGCTCCCAGCTGATCGGCGCGAAGGGTTGGTCGGTGCGGGCTCGCCAGAGGGGGGTGGTGAGGCGGTTGGGGTGGAGCGTTTCGCCCACCGTGGCGCCCTTGACGCACACCTGGCCGAGGGAGGAGGGGTGGTGGCGGTCGCCGCGAGCGGTCCAGAGGGGGTCGGCAGCCGGGTCGGGGCTGGAGGCGTCGGTGGGCGCGGATGGGTTGGAGGGCTTGAGTTCCAGGCCGCAACCCACGCCGCAGTAGGGGCATTGGGCCCGGGCCGCTGGGAGGGGAGGGGTCATGGGGATGGGCCGGGCCGGGCCTCGCGGGCGGGATCCCCAGGCTTCAGAAGGCCGCGCCGGGGCTGACAACCGGCGGCAACCCTGGCCGGTGAATCCAGCTCAGCAGGGGGAGGGGGGGCGCCATTGTCGCCGTGGATACCCGTTGGGGGCCGGATCAGCCCCGGCCCGCCCCTCACCCCGGCATCGCCAGCAACCGACCCGGCCCAGCCGCGCCAGCGACCCGCCCCGCCCACCTGCACTGGCTCAAAGCGCATTCATCAAATTGAGCAACGCCGAAAGCACCGTGGAGAAGAACAGAAAACTCACCAGCGAATGAAACAACACGATCCTCCGCACGACACTGGCCTCCAGGCTGGTGTCACTCATGGCATAGGTGAGACCAACCGCATAGGCCACATACAAGAAATCACTGAACATGGGCTCTTCCGAACCAGAGAAGATGAAGCCACGAGCGGTGGCACCCTCCGTGAGCGGCCGAGGGTTGAGTTGATAGTAGTGCTTGGCATAGAGCATGGCGAAGCTGTTATGCAACTGCAGCCAGGTGCCCAACAGGCAGGCGAAATAGAGCAGTGTGCGAAAGGCAAAGGGCAGGGATGTCTGCTTGTTGTGCAGATCATTCACGCACAGGCTCAACAGACCAATGCTGATGAATGTGAAGAGCACCGAGCCACGCAACAGGAACCAGCGCCCGGGCGGGATGAGCGAGAAGGTCTGTCGCGTGGCGGGGGCATCCAGCCGCAGCCCTTCGCGAAAGAACAACCACTGATCCTGGCTGATGGCCACCAGAAAGGCGATCGGGAAGGCCTCCTGCAATGGCAGCCAGCGCATCAACAGCGCGGTGAGCGCGACGCCAATCGGCAAGGCCCGGGAGAGACGGCGCCGCTCCTCAAAAAAACTGGCCCGCCGCACCATCCACCTTCGCCTCGGATCACGCCCGCCTGTGCTGACTGTGCCACACGCCTTGGCCCGATCCTGGCGGACCCGCTACGGTCCATCTTCAGAAGCATTCCCTGTCATGTTCGAGCTGGAAACCCTTGCGGCCTTCGCCCTGGGAGCGGGCCTGATGGCCCTGGTGCCCGCCCTCTCCGCCGTCGCCGGCAAGGACAGCAAACTCACCACCACCGTCTCCAACACCGGCCGCAGCATCACCAAGCAAGGCCTCAAGGCGGGCCTGGTGGTGGCCGACAAAACATCCGGTGTGGTGAAGAGCGTGGGGCGCGGCCTTGCGGAAGTGGGCGAAAGCTTCCGTGATGTGATGGCCGAGGCCAAGGCGGATCTGGCCCAGCCCGAGACCACCACCCCGGAAACCAGCGCCTGATCCGCGCCGGCACCGCCCTCTCCCTGTTCCTTCCCGGTCCAGCCCGTCCCGTCAGCCGGCCGGCCCGTCCTTGGCCTTGGCCTCCTGAAAACGCAACGCCAGGCGCCCTCCCTCCAGTTGGGCGCCCACGCATTTCCGCCTCTCCAGGGGGGCCGGCAGGGGCACCAACCGCCGGTGCCCCCCGCAGAGCAACACGATCACACCCCGCACCTGCCGCACCTGAAGCTCCTCCCGGCGCAAACCCGGCATCGGCAGCGACAGGGTTCCGGCCTCCAGATCGAGTTCCGCCCGCGCTGGCGCCCCCAGCGGCTCCTTCAGGATCTCCGCCAGGGCATCGACAGACGCGGCGCCGGACACCACCACCGCGGCCTCCAACGCTCCCGAGAAGCTGTCCTTCACCCCCGCCGCCCCATCGCCATGGAGCAACAGGCGCGTGGGGAGGTTTCCACGCAAGGCGAGGCGGCTCAAGCGGTGGCGCGCCACCCGCCCCTCCCCGTCGGCCGCCTCCAGGCACAGGGTGAGCTGAGGGGAGGCCGGCTCCTTCAACACCCTGGCCAGGTGCTCCAGGCGTCGCCGCCAGCCCGGCTCCAGGCGAAGGCTGCTGGCGGTGGGCAGGTCGAGGCCCACGATCTTTCCCAGGCCGCCCAGGGACGAGCGGGTCTGATCCCACCAGCGCAACAGCGGATCCAGCAGCCCCTCCACCAGCTCCGGGCCTGTGCGGGCCAGTTCCAACAGGGCCATGGCCGGTCCGGGAGGGGGGAGCAACACCGTCACCCGCTGACGGGAGGTCTCCAGCTCCTCCAGCTGCTCCGCCAGGAACAGGCATTGCAGAAGGGCCTCGACACCGGGCAGGGGGGGGAGGAGCAGAACCTCCCGGTCCGCCAACTCCAGCAGGCGCAACCAGGCGTCCACCCTTGGCCGCAGCCCCTCCCACAGCCGCATGGCCATGGGCACCGCCTCGAAGCTGCGCAGCTCCTCCAGGGCAAGCCCGCTGGCCGCCAACACCTGTTCGCCACCCAGATCCAGCGCGACGGGAGGACGCTCCGCCGGGGCGCAGGCGCGTTGATCCGCGAGCACCAGTCGACAGCCCAACTCCGGCAGATCAGCACTGATCCAATGGGCTCCAGCCATCGGGCGCACGTCGGGGCGACGATCGGGCGAAGGCATGGAAAGTGGCGACTCCCGGTGAGTTTGCCTGCCGCGGGGTCGGAGCCAATCCTTGCGACCGTGCCGACCTGTGCCAGTTCCTCCCCCGTCAAGAGAAGGCAAGGGGAGAAAGGGAAAGCCTTAAAGTTGAAAGGTTATCCAATAGTTCGCGGTGTTCGAGTTCGAAACGTTGCTGGCTTTTGGTGTGGGCGCCAGCCTGGTGGCTCTCGCGCCGCTCGTGCGTCGGTATGGCAGTCAGCAGGTGGGCGATTCGATGAGCGACACCGGCCGTTCCCTCGCCAAGCAGGGCATCAAGTTGGGGGTGACGGTCGCTGGTGTCGCCTCCACGGCGGCCCAGTCCGTGGCCCGCGGCGCCGCGGAAGCCGCTGAATCCTTCAACGATCTGGTGGCGGAGGCCCGAGCGGAAATGAACGCCAACCACCACGAAACGGCCGGTGCCGACGACGAAGCCAACGAGGCGCCAGCCACCGTTGCCGAAGTCAGCCTCGACTGATCCCATGCTGGCTTCCCAGACGCAGCGACCTCCGAGCCCCCGGCTCAGCCTCGCCCCCTCGTCCCGCCCCGCCCTGCCGCGCTATGTCAAGGAGGTGGTGCATCACTGCGAGGGTCGGCTGCGTTTGCGGTTGAGCCCCTCGGGCCCGGCTCCGGCCGAGGACGAAGGCGCGATCGCCGCCCTGCTTCAGGAGCTGGCTGGCGTGCGTGCCGTGCGTTTGAACCGCTTGGCGGGATGTTGCGTGGTTGTGCTCGAGCCCGCTGTCGTCGAGCCCCCCCTGGAATGGCTGAGCCAGCTGCCCTCCGAGCTGTCGGGCCTCCAGCAACTGGCGGAAGCCCAGCGCGCGACACGCTCCCGAACCCCCAACGCCGACACCCCGGCACCGGGTGACTCCCCCGCTGAGGTCTCCGACGAGGACGAGCGCTTTGTCCCCTCCAGGGTGATCCTTCCGGTGAGCTCCCTGGCCCTGGCGCTGCTGGCGGCCCCCCTGGAACTGCCGTCCATGGCGGTGGCCGCCTTCATCCTCGTGGCCGCCCGCCTCACCTTCCAACGGGCCTGGCAGGGCCTCTCCGTTGAGCGCACGATCAACGTCGACGCGCTGGATGCCCTGGCCGTGACCCTCCACAGCCTGGAGGGCTTCCTGGTGGGGCCGGCGATGATGATCACCATGATCGAGGGCGGCGAAGCGGTGCGAGACGCCACCCAGCGCATCGCCCACTCCTCCAGCGATGACCGGCTCGCCAGCCTGCGCACCAATGTTCGTCTGCTGATCAATGGCGCCGAGGTGATCGTGCCGAGCCTCAGCCTGAAGCCCGGCGACCGCATCGCCCTCTTCCCCGGCGATCAAATCCCGGTGGATGGCCGCATCGAAGCAGGGGAGGGATCCCTCGACGTGGTGAAGCTCACCGGCGAATCCGTGCCACGCCACGCCGTCGCCGGAGATGAGGTGTGGGCGGGATCGTTGCTCATCGAGGGACATCTGATCATCGAAACCCTGGCCGTCGGAGACGACACGCGGGTGGGACAGATCACGGCCATGATCGACGCCGCTCCGGTCTACGACACCCGCGTCGGCAACGTCGCCGCCCGCGTGGCCAATCGCTTCGTGCTGCCCACCCTGGCCCTGGCCGCACTCTCCTTTTTCCTCAGCGGCGGCAACATCGCCCAGGCCGCCTCCCTGCTGATGTTCGATCTCGGCACGGGCCTGCGGGTGTCGGTGCCGACGGCGATCATGGCGGCCCTCACCCGCGCCGGCTCCCAGGGGCTGCTCATCCGCAGTGGCCGCAGCCTGGAGCTGCTGGCCGAGATTGACGTGGTGGTCTTCGACAAAACCGGCACCCTCACCCGCGGCCATCCCTCCGTGTTGGCGGTGGAGTGCCACACCTCCACCGACACTGAGAGTGCGTTGCTGCGGCTGGCGGCCTCGGCCGAGCAGGGCCTCAACCACCCGGTGGCCCTGGCGATCGTGCGGTGCGCCGAGGAGCGCGATCTCGCCCTTCTGCCCTGCGAGCAGTGGGACTACCGCATCGGTCGGGGCGTCTCCGCCGTGATCGACGGGCACCACGTGCTCGTGGGCAATGCCCGGATGATGGAGGAGGCCGGCATTGCCCTGCCCGCCGCCAGCGACGATCCCCGGTTCGATGCCGCCACCCCCGTGCATCTGGTGGTGGATGGCCAGCCCCGGGCCGTGATCCACGCCGCCGACGCCCTCCGTCCGGACAGCCCGGCCCTGGTGGCGGAACTGCACCGCCGGGGCCTGCAGGCCCACATGCTCACGGGCGATGTGGCTCCGGTGGCCCACGCGGTGGCCCGGCGCCTCGGCCTGCGGCCGGAGGAGGTGCATGCCGACGCCCTGCCCGACGAAAAAGCCCGAGTGGTGCGCGAACTCAGCGACCAGGGACTGCGGGTGGCGTTCGTGGGGGATGGCATCAACGATTCGGCGGCGCTGGCCTATGCCGACGTGTCGGTGTCGTTCGCTTCCGGCAGCGATCTGGCCCGGGAAACCGCCGACATCGTGCTCACCAATGACAAGGTGTCGGATCTGCTGGTGGCGATCGACCTCGCGCAACGCACCTTCGCCCTGGTGAAGCAAAACATCGGCATCGTCGGCGTGCCCAACCTCTCCGCTCTGGTGCTGGGCACGGTGCTGCCGGTGAGTCCGATCGCGGCCGTGTTGCTCAACAACGGCTCCTGCCTCGTGGCCGCCGCCAATGCCCTGCGGGTGCTCGCCTTCGAGCCCACTCGCCTCGATGAGGAGGCCCTGCCCCCGCGACCGGATCCCGTTGCCTCCGAAGCCCGCCAGCCACCGCAGACACCGGCCGATCCACCAGCGCCGATCGCCAACGCCGAGCCATTGACGGTGGTCGCCCTGGCGGAGCGTCTGGGGGTGAGCCATCAAGCCATCACCGCCCGCCGCGCCCGCCGCGACTTCCGCGAGTGGATCCAGGCCCACGATCCCGAGGGCCATCCCTGGACCTACTGCAAAGCCACCCGCACCTATCGTTTCAGCGTCGCCTGAGCAACATGGATCCTGCCTGCGCGGAACTGGTGCACGCCACGCGGGATCGCTGGCGCTATCGCCTGCACAGCGCCTCTCCCATCCACTGGGAGCGGTTGGAGGCGATCCTGCGGGAGCAGCTGCCCTCCCCGCGCTGGAGCTGGCGCCTCAACCCCCGCTGCCATTCCCTGGTGCTCAGCCTCGACCCCGGTGCCTCCTGGTGGCCTGAAGAGGCCAGAGCACGCGGTTGGCAAGCTGTGCTGGCCGCGATGGAGAGCGCCGGCGCCACGCCCTTGCCCCCCCCGGTGGTGCGCGTGGCCGTGCGAACGGTGCGGCAGCGGCCCCGTCTTCCCCCCGCCTGGCTGCGGGCCCCCCTGAACTGGGCCTCCCTGGGCCTGGCCCTGGGTCTGCTCGGGCTGGCCGCCCTCCTGGCTTTGGTCGGTGTGCTCGGCCTCCTGCTCCCCCTGCTGCCCGGAGTCCCCTTCCTGCTGCTGGCGTTCCTGCTGGTGGAGCTGGCCTTCGGCCTGCGTCGGCCATTCGTCTCCCCCGCCCACGCCTGAGCCATGACGCTGAGCGCGGCCCCGTCGATGGCGTGGGAGATTCGCAGCGATCTGCCCGGTCGCCTGCGCCTCTTCCTCGACGACCTGCGCCATTCGCCGGCCCTTCGACGCCACTGCGACACGGTGCTCACCGGCTGCCACTGGTTGCGGGGATTTCGTCTCAACCGCCTGGCGGGGTCCCTCAGTGTGCGGTTCCCGGAAGCCCGCCGCCCGGAGGTGTTCGCCCTGCTGGAGGAGGCTCTCGCTCCACCGGCACCGGCCGACGACACCGGCAGCGCCGTGTCACGCCGCCGGCAACCGCTCCTGTTGCGTCACGGCAGCCTGTGCGTCGCCGCGTTGGCGCTGGACTTCTGGCTCGGCCTGCCGGCCCTGCTGATCAATGGCGCCGCCGCCCTGCTCACCCTGCCGCTCCTGGTGCACGCCTGGCAGGAGATGCGCCGCCGCCCGCCGCACCTGACGGAGGTGCTGGATGTGGGCCTGTCCGCCCTGCTGCTCCGCCAGGGCCACGGCCGCGAAGCCCTCGTGGATCAACTGTTGGAGGACAGCAGCGCGGGGCTCCAACGCCTGGAGGAGGAGAAGGGGCGGGAAGCCCCACAGCTGGAGGTGCTCCGCCGCCTGGGCACCCTGGTGCGGGTTCAGCCCGTCGACGACGCTGAACCCCGGCCGCTGTCCGCCGTGCGGGTTGGCGATCACCTGCGCTTGGAGCCCGGCAGCCGCGTGTGGTTGGCGTTGGAGCTGGTGGCGGGGCAGGTGGGGGTGATCCGTCCAGCGGGAGCGGGGGTGTGGAGCCCCCTGGCCAGAGGGCCCGGCGAGCGGCTGGAGGCGGGATGGCTGGTGGTTGCGGGCGAGGGCGTGGCCCGGGTGCGGTCCACCATCGCCGAGGAGGTGCGCTTCCACCTCCCCCCGACCCACACCCCTGCCATGACGGAGGAACCCCTGCTGCAACAGCTTCTGCGCCTGCAGGATCGCCTGGTGGATCCATTGCTGTTGGCCCTCGGCGGCATCTGGGCCCTGGGAGGCGCCATGGAGCGCGCCATTGCCGCCTTCCAGTTCAACCCACTCAGCGACTGGCGCACCAGCCAGGTGGCGTTGCGGTTGGCGACAGGGGCCGACATGCGCCGGCATGGCATTCACATGGCCCATCCCCGGGTGTTGGTCGATCTGGCGCGGGTGGATCACCTGCTGGTCAGTCCTGACTGCCTCGACCGGCTCGATCGAGAGGTTCCGCGGGAGCACCGCGCCAAGGCTTCCGGCCTGCGTCCGGGAGATCTGCTCCAGCTGGTGGCCCATCTCCGCCGCCATCTCCTGCAACCCACCCGTGATCCAGGCTGGCGGCCCCCGCCCCGGGAAGACTGGCCCTCACCCGCGGGCGCGGACGAGCCGGACCCATGGCGTCCGGTTCGGGTGACCTGCGCGGAAGGGGGCCAGGGATGGCTGGTGGAGCTGAAGAACGGCCGTCGGTTGACGGTGCGCCAGATCGCCCGACCCGCCGACCACCGGCAGGCAGAGGCGCTGGACGTGCGCGAGGGCAAGGTGCGTCTCGGCACCGTCACCCTGGAGCGCCAGGTGGACCCCGCCTGGCAGGAGGTGTGCGACCACCTGAAACAGATGGGGATCACGGTGGTGCCCCTGACAGCCCCGGAAACACCAAGCGACGACGTCGGCTGGCGCCTGGAGGCCGTGACGACGGTGCAACGGCAAGGAGGGGTTGTGGCCTGGCTCGGCGATGACCTGGCCGACATCCCCGCCATGACGGCGGCGGAGGTGGCCATCGGGCTGCCCTCCCCCCGCAGCCACCTCCTCCCCGCCAACCTTCTGGATCTGACGGTGGGGCCGGATCCACGCTGGGTGCCGCGGCTGGTGGGGCTCAGTCGGGAGTTGGAGCGGGCATCGCGCGCCAATCTCTGGGTGATCGGCTTCGCCCATGTCTTCTCCTCCCTGGCGACCGCCGGCCTGGCGCTGACGCCCCTGCAGATGGTGTTGCTGGCGGATCTGCCGCTGCTGCTGGCGGAACTCAACAATCGCCTGGCCAGTGCCCGCCGGCATCCAACCCTGCCCGCCAGCGCATGACACCGCCGCCGCCCCTTCCCCTGCCGTTGCGCGGATGCCTCCTCAGCGGAGGGGCCAGCCGGCGCATGGGTCGCGACAAGGCCCTGCTTCCCCATCCCGAGGGCGACACCTGGCTGGAGCGCCAGCTGCGGCTGCTGGCGGCCTTGGGAGCGCCCGTGACCCTGCTCAGCGGTTGGCCCGCCCACCACGAACGAGCGGCCGCTCTCGGGACTCCCCTTCCCTCCCGGGGCGTGCCCCTGGAGCTGCTGCCGGAGCCCCTGGTGAGCCCGGATCGCCCGGGTGGAGGGAAACCCGCCGGCCCCCTGGTGGCCCTCGCCCGCCTGATGGAGGCGCACCCCGAGGAACACCTGCTGCTTTGCCCGATCGACCGGCCCGCCCTCACCCTCCACTCCCTGCGGGCCCTGGTGGCCGCCTCCAGCGCCGAGCCGGCCGCCATCTGGATCGCCGCTCCGGATCAACCGGGTGTGCCGCCGCAGCCCCTCGTGGGGCTTTACCCCAGCGACGCAAACCGACGCCGCTGCCTGGGGGAGGCCCTGGCGAGGGGCGAGCGGGGTCTCCAGCGGTGGTTGGCGGGGGAGAGGACACGCCTGGTGACGCTGCCCGCCTCGGATCTGGCCAATGTGAACACCCCCGAGGAGTTTCGCGCTTGGCGCGATGATGCCGCCAACCTGCGCGGCTGCGGGGGCAGGTCAGCGCCAACGCCACTGGATCGGTGAGGGGCCTCGCCCCGGGAACCGGCCTTGGCCGGGGCGTCCATCACCCTCCCGGCCCCGTCCCTAGGCTCAATCCCAGTGGCAAAGGAGGGTTTCAGACCATGGAGCCCATCCCCCCCGCTCCCTTCGACCGCCATGGTCGCCCGTTGGGGGTGTTGCGCCTGTCGCTCACGGCCCGCTGCAACCTCGCCTGCCCCTATTGCCTGCCCGATGGCCAGGAGCCACCAGGGCTGCTGAGCCAGGCGCAGCGGCTGGCGGTGGTGGAGGCCGCCGTGGCCTTGGGGGCCAAGCGCCTGCGGCTCACCGGTGGCGAACCGCTGCTCCATCCCGGCTTGGAGGCCCTGATTGCCGCCGCCGCCCCGCTCCGCTCCCAACACACCGTCAACGCGGCGCCGGGCTTGCGGGAGATCAGCCTCACCAGCAACGGCGCCCTGCTCACCGCCGAGCGGGCCCGGACCCTGCGCGCCGCCGGGCTGGATCGGCTCACCCTCAGCCTGGACGGCGCCGATGGCGCGGCGGTGGCGGCCATGGCCGGACTGACGGGGGGCGCCGCCGCCGGGGAGGCGCTGCTGGCGAAGGTGCTCGCCGCCATCGACCATGCCCGCGCCGCCGGCTTTGATCCCGCCACCGGTCAGCTCAAGCTCAACGCCGTGATCCAGCGCGGCCGCAACGACGACCAGCTGCTCCCCCTGGCCACCCTGGCGCGGGAGCGGGGAGTGGAGCTGCGTTTGATCGAGTTCATGGATGTGGGCAACCGCAACGGTTGGCGGCCGGATGCTGTGCTCAGCGCCGCGGAGATGGTGGAGCGCCTCAACAGCCGATGGCCCCTGGAGCCCCTGGGCCGCACGCCCCACGGCACCGCAAGCCGGTGGCGCTATCGCGATGGTGGTGGCCTGATGGCGGTGGTGGCCTCCGTGAGCCAGCCCTTCTGCGGCGATTGCGACCGCCTGCGCGTGACCGCGGACGGCATGGCTTACACCTGCCTCTTCGCCGCGCCCGCCAGCGGGATGGATCTGCGCCCCTGGCTGCGGCCCGGCGCGCCGGCGGAGGCGTTGCGGGAGGCGATCGCCGGGCTTTGGCGCCAGCGGAGGGATCGCTGGAGTGAGGAGCGGCGGGAGGCCTGGGGGGAGGGTGCGCCAGCGTTGGCGCGCCATGCGGAGATGGCGTATTTGGGGGGGTGAGGAGAGACTGGGGGCAAGCCGTGTGGAGGCTGTTTTTTAGCAGGGTTTCCCTTGGTGAGCCTCCCTGCCACCGCATGGCTGATCTGGCTGTGGATCACCGCCTGGCACAACGCTCGTTCCGCGGTGTTTTGCTGGGTTCGATGCCCTGGCTCTTCAGAAACGTTCAGAGGCGATCCTTTTGTTTGAGCCGTTGGTCGCAGGTGCTCACCGTTGTGGCCCATGGCGTTGTTTCTCCTCGCTTGCAGCCCAGATACACCACTTGTTGCAACGTTTGCTCAAACGCCAACCGCATGGGCTGGCAACATCGCCTCAAGCCACCCCAGTCGATCGCGCCGCTTTTCCATTGATGCCATTCAGCCAACAACTCCCGCTGCAGGACCAGCAGAGTTGGCGTTGGCCGATGGGCAGGTGGTTGCAAGCGGCGTGGCGATCGCTCACCACCACGCTGGCAAAGCCATGGCCCAGCGCTCTTTGGCCGCCGATGCGGAGCGGCTCAAGCCCTGGAGGAACACCGTGACGATCGGGGTCACCATCACCCACAGCCAGCCGCGCTTCCCTTTGGGGCTGCCATACGCGTTCCCGGTAGGGGCGCCGGTTTCATCGACGCAGGCCACAGGCTGGTTCCGCGCCGCCTGATGAGCTTCTTTGGTGATCCCTGCCAGCGCGGAGCCGAGACGCTGGCGGATGCCTGAAAGTGCCCCGCGGCTGATTTTCCACCCCCAAAAGTTGATCGAGGAGAAGCTGCACTTTGCTGAAACACAAGGGAAAGGACCCAGTCAGAAAGCCCACCAGGCCACTGAGCTTGGGCCCATAGCGACTGGCCTCCACATCCGGCGGCAACGGTGCGCGGGTTGGGGAGAGCGACCTGGGCACAGCAACCGATGCTCGATCCCGATTGGGGGTGATCGGAGGAATCTCGATCAACTGGTTTCTCAGGGACTTTGGATTCTCAGCCATAGCAAGGTGCCGCAGCGGCGACAGGCATCCGACCGGTGTTCAAACGCTTGATGCACTTGCTCAATCGGCAGCGACTCAGGCCCGTTAGCTCTTTGGCCTTGGTCCTGACCTGTGTGGAGAGCTCCTGGATCTCCTCTGGCTGAGGCAGGATCAGGGCACTGACGGCGGATGGGGTCGCTAGCGAGTCCGCTTCTGAAATCCCCGCCGGCGGAGAGGTCCGCCCAGAAAGTCTCGCGCCAAGACGCATGCGGGAATACTGCGGCTGGCAAGAGCTTGACAGGATCAGCGCCTGCTGGTTGTCGTCCCGACCTGAGAATGGGTACACCAACTGAGACCATTACGGAGACTGGCCCTATCGGTTACAGGCGGCCTGACCGCCTTGCCCCCGTATGGCAAGAGACGGCGTTCCAACTGTTAAAGCTCTCCGTCCCCCTCCAAGAAAGCACGGTGCTTCGTTACTGATCAGGCGGGCCAATAGCCGCTTGCGCAATCAGCGCATTCCAAGGCACAAGGTCTTTGCGAGAAAGCCGCCCCATCCAGGGCGGCGGTATGATGTGAATTTCCTAACAAAAGCCCCAGCGAACAACCTAAGGGCCCCAAGGATCAGAATCCTGTGATATTGTTGCGAAAAATTAACTTCCATGAAGTTCTCACTGTTTCTGGCACCTGCACTTGGGATTGGATTAGCCGCAGCCGAATTTCCAGCCCATGCTTTTTTAACCCAAACAGTAGCTGCACCCGTTGCATTTACGACCACTGGCAACGGAATCTTAAATACAACAGCATTTCAATTTCCTCCCTTTACAAAAGCGCCTGTTGCGTCTCTTGTGGCAGCACAGCTTAAATTTTCTACGGCCCCAACGATCACAGGCACTGCTACTGCTGGATTTTTTATTGCCCCTAGCACGGGTCTCTTCTCCGGGACTATTAGGACACAGCCGACAATATACTTCACTTCAATCCCCATACCCCCATTCAACGCGGCATTCACTGGCGTTACTGCTGACTCTGCACAGATTGCTCCCTTTTCATGTACTATTGGAGAGGTTTGCTATGGTAGCACTTCTGCATTCACGCCTTACTCTAGCGCATTCCCACCTATTGGCGCCGGCATCGACCCAGCCTTTCAGAAATATCTTGCTGACGGTCCTTTTGTTGCGGCTTTTAAGACCGCTTATACATTTGTTGGCAGCGATGAAAGCCTTGCCTTTGGAACATCAAACATGCAATTTCAAGGGCAACTCATGCTGGAATATGCATACGTACCTGGGCCTATTCCTATTCTAGGAGTTGGCGCTGGCTTGGCTTGGTCCCGCCGCCTTAAAAAAAGACTTCGAAGCGGTAAGTAATTTTTCGCGGCCATCAACAGTCCTCTTGGCAATTTTGACCGCCCACAACAAGATTTAAAAAGGACTTTTAAATTTATAGGTTATCGGGGTTGGCATCTTTTCACATTTAACGCCGTCACTGCAATATGTCTCAATCCCTGATGGCAAAACAGCCAATATTCCGACATTTTACTGATTAAACCATTGGGTTTAAGACCTCAAATGTTCCGTGACGATGAGCTCAGCTGTACGGCGAGAACCAAGTAACTCCAGCCAAGCTCATTGTCGCTGGACAGCGCTTGTGCCAGGCCTTCGGCATGCCATGCGGAAGAAATCCAGATGACAGGCTGTCGTCGGAATGCTGCCGACTCAGACTGCCGCTCGCGCCAGCCTCCAACCCCTGAAGCTGCAGGCGACCAACCCAGGGCCCCTTGCCCGCCAGGCAGCCGACAGCCTCTCTCCTCCCCCGAGGATCGCCGTGGGGAAACCATCCGCGATCGTGCCGCCATGAGAGGTGCCGTCTCCCGTGCGGGTTGCGGGCCCGCCGATCAGCATCGAGGGGCACCCCGACCCGATGACCGGGCCGTCGACATGGGGGATGGGGGCACGGCGGGCGCCTGCATCGGGCAGGTGTGGAGATCGGTGAGACGAGCGGCGCCGGGCAGGGCGATGGAACGCCGCAGACCGGCGGGGAATTGGCTGGTGCAGCCGGCCCCGCGATCCAACGATGGCCCTGATTCCGCCCCATCCCATCGGGCCTGCACCTTCTCCGCCTGGAATCCTTAGCCCCCCAAGCCCCTATCCCAGCAGCAGGCGATAGGCGGCATCCAGGCGATGAAAGGCCTCCGGCTGGCCGCCGAGGTCGGGATGGTGGGCCTTGGCCAGGCGGCGGTAGGCCCGCTTGATGGCCTGGGGAGTGGCGCCGGGCTCCAGTCCCAGCAGCCGGAGGGCCTCGCGGCGGCGGGGATCGCCCGAGGCGCCAGACCGCTCACCCGCCCCCTCTCCCGCCCCTGAAGCCCCTGCCCCCGTCGCACCAGCGCCACCCGGCCGGGATCGATGGCCCGCACGGCTCCCGGCCCCGGCTCCCGCGCCCGATCCAGCGCCCGATCCAGCGGCGGATCCCGCCCCGGCTCCGGCCCGATCTCCCGGCCGGGACCCAGAGGCGCCTCCGGGAGGCTGATGACCGGCCTGCGTGTGATTCGCCGTGCGCGTTCCCCGGGGCCGCTCCTGCCCTTGGCGTTTCCCTGTCCCCTGGCGCCGATCCATCCGCGCCACCCGCTGGGCCAGCTCTTCCACCACCCGCAGCGGCTCCTCGTTCAGCCACTCCGCCGCGCGCGGTCCATACAGGGCAAAGGCGGCCCGCACCGCCCAGCGGCCCCGGCTGTGGGGGCCCCGCAGGGCGGCAGCCAGCTCGGCTCCGAGGCCGGGGCTCTGGCGGTCGAGCTCCTCCTCCAGGGTGAGGGAGGGGTTCCACCAGTGGCGGCGCAGCTCTTCCACCAGGGCCCGCAGGCCGCCGGGCGGGCCCACCCGCAGGGCGCTCCAGGCGGGGTGGCGCGCCATCGTCTGACCCCAGCGCTCCACCCGCTCCGCCGTGAGGCCTGGCGCGGGGCTGGTGGTCACCCGTTCCTGTTGGGCGGTGTGGACGCGCAGCCGCTCCAATTGCTGACGCAGGGCCCGAACCTCCTGGCGCAGGGCCTCGTTTTCCGCCAGCAGGGCATCCACGTTGGCGGTGATCGGCCGGCCGCGAGGCGGCGGCTGCCAGCGGCGGGGATCAAAGCCCATCCGGATCGGAAGGCCAATGGGAGGCCATTGTGACGCGAACCCTCACCCCAGCTCCAGGCACGCCAGGCCACAGACATCCGCCAGCGATGCGGTCGGCGCGGGGCCCCGATGCATGCGCAAGGTCTGGGACACGGGGGCAAAACCGAGCCCGGCCAGCCAGGGCGCGGCCCGGGGATTGGCACCGGGCGCATCCCACAGCACCACGCCGGGATGGTGTTGCGGCAGACCTTCCAGCAGAGCCCGAGACACGGCCCCGTCTGAGCGGCATGGCCAGCGGGTGGTGGGCGACGCGGGTGTGAATCCCCAGCCGGCGTAGTCGCTCACCCGATCTGGAGCGGCCTCCAGGCCGACACAGGGCAGATCGGGCAGATGGCACGCCGATCCGTGTGGCGATGGATGGCCACATCCCCTGCGCCGGGGGTGAATCCCTCCTGGCGAGCCCAAGGCGGTCACGATGGGAATGTCGTCGGGGGTGAGGGGGTGGATCGTCAACAAAGGGCCCATCCTCCAACCTTTCCACAGGCCTCCCGGTCCGCGATGACGCCATGAAGAGATGTATCGCCCGCCCGCCGATCCCGGGCCTGGTCTCAGACTGAAAACAAGGGCCTCTGAACCCTCGTGTTTCTTCAGGAGGATTGGCCATGACTGCCGCTGCCACTTTGCTCAACCAGGCCAACCCGGAACCCCTCCAGTTGGTCTCCCATGTCCCCAACTATGGCCAAAACTATGGGGCCGGCTACATCGGCTTCACTTACACCCAATCCAACATCCTGTCCCTTGGCATTGCCTACTTCACGCGTTGGACGCGCATGCATGACATCAAGGTGTCCCATGCCCTGGTGGTGACCGGCCCGAATGAATGCATTGAGGCGCACATGGAGGGAGGGGTGAAGCGAACGACATTGGACACCTACTTCAACAATCCGAGCTGCCAGATCTTTTTCCGCAAACCCGTGGGTCTCACGCCTGAATTGGCCGAAGGCATCATCCGAGCCGCCGAGGATCATCTGGGCTGTGCCTATGACATTGATCTGATCGCTGCCCAGTTGCAGGTCAACAGCCTCACGGGCCAGTTGATCCGCCACAGGCTCATTCCCAACCTGGAGGAAACCATCTGTCAGCGAAGGGATCACCTCGATCGCTGGATCTGCAGCGAACTTGTCGCCCACTGCCTGGACAGCCAGCCCGCTTATCACGACAAAGGGGTGCTGGAGCACAGCGACGCCACGATTGATCCGCAGGAGTTGTTTGAGGATGATCAGATCTTCGCGACCTGGCGACCAGGTGCGCCCGCCGCCTGACAGGACCCGGCTCCTTCCACCCCCTCCGCCAGAAGCGGCCCACAGGCCTCTCGGGCCATGGTGATCCGGCCTGCGGCCAACCGCAAGGCATCGCTCAGTGGGTCGCTCCGGACTGTGCTTCCTTGTCAATCACAGGATGCAGATCCTCCAGCCAGATCACATTGTCGGCGTAGGATTGCAGATCGGGTGAGAGGTTCTCTTGGGAGCCACACACCCAAACCTCCTTCAGTCGCTCGGACTTGACGTAGGAGATGGCGTCTTCAAAGTCGCCATCTCCAGCGGAAAGAATCAGTCGCTCGTAGACCCCCTGGGCGGCCATTTTAACAATGAGGGTGGCGATGCCCACGTCCACACCCTTCTGCACTTCCCGCACAAATTCCGTGCCGCAGTGTTTGCAGGAGACGTGCAGATCCTTCAGTCGATAGAGCTGCACACGGATCTTGGGCCCCCGGGGGGGCGCCGACTTCAACCAGGTGTGGAAGGCATTCTGGGCTTCGGTGGCCGGATCGCGAGTGGAATTCAGGTAATAGGCCTCATGGATCGGTCCGCCATTGAGGCGTTCCAGTTCTGATTTCAGCTTCAGATAGTCGAAAGGATGGCTGCGGCCGTGATTGAACAGATAGGCGCCATCAATGATCCAAACCGTCTTCATGACGCCCTCAGCCGCCCTGGGCGCGCACCAGCACCGGCACTCGCTTGTAGGCGGGCGTGCCGCTGGCGGCATCGATGATCGGGCGCATCAACACATTGGCCTCCGGATAGAACATCAATGCCGC
Source organism: Cyanobacteriota bacterium (assembly GCA_046340515.1). Taxonomy (GTDB): domain Bacteria; phylum Cyanobacteriota; class Cyanobacteriia; order PCC-6307; family Cyanobiaceae; genus Cyanobium. The sequence goes on from JBKDTB010000123.1 coordinate 25,256, forward strand.
GCCACGGCGAATCGAGCCGGGAATCACCTCAATGTCCTCCAGCGCTCCCGCCTCCCCCTGCACCCGCACCCGTCGATGGGCGGCCAGACCGCTGCTGGTGATGTCGTCAGGATTCATCAAGATCGTCTGGCGGTGGGGCATGCCGCGATAGCGGTCGGCGGCGTTATAGACAACGGTATTATGTTGTCCGTAACTGCGGGCGGTGATCAGGCTCAGCACCAGCCCCGGCTCACCTGGAGCCAGGCCGCCGAAATGGTCCGCCTCCGGCAGGGTCAAGTTCGGCAGGGGAGTGACCGCCAGCTGGGCCCGGCCGGTGGGGGTGGGAAAGCGCGGCCCGTCGAACACCCTCCCGGCCACCTCAAACTCCCGCCGACTCGCGTCAATGCCCGCCATGGCCCCATACCCCGGCACGGTGCGAGCGATCAACTCGCGCACATAGGCGGCATCCTGAAGCCGCCGCCAATCGATCGGGGTGTCGTCATGGAGGCGATGGGCCAACTCGGCGAGGAAGGCCACCTCGCTGACCAGCTGGCCCGCGGGCAGATGGGTGGTGCCGGGTTCGTTGAGACGCACCCAGTTGTTGCCGGATTCCACCGTCGTGCGGTGGGGCGTCTCGAAGCGATTGAAAACCGGCAGCAGCAACGTCTGCCGGGCGCCCAGGCCGTGGAAATGGCCGGTGTTGGGCTTGGTGGCGAGGTGGATGATGGTGTCCACCCGGCTCAAGGCGCGCTGGGCTTGGGCGCTGTCGGGATTGGCACCGTAGAGGTTGCCGCCGAGGCAGAGCAGGGTGTCGACCGCGCCGCGATCCGCCGCCTCCACCAGGGCCCGGGTGTCGTAGCCCTGCACGCGACTGAGCGGTTTGCCGAGCAACTGCTCCAACGCCAGCCGCATCGGCTCCCGCAGCCGCACCGTCACCCCCATCGAACCGAAGCCCTGCACATTGGAAGGGCCGCGGATCGGCATCGTGCCCGCCCCCGGCCGTCCCACATGTCCTGTGAGCATGGCGGTGTTGGCGATCGCTTGCACGTTGTCGGTGCCGTTGGCGTGGTGGGTGATGCCCATCGCCCAGGCAAACACCACCGAGCGGCAGGCGGCCAGGCGGCTTGCGGTGTGTTCCAGCTCCTCGCGGCTGAGACCGCAGCAGGCCGTGATCGCCTCCCAGGACGTGGCCTGAAGCTGGGCGATCACCTCCTGCCAACCATCGCTGTGGGCCCGCAGAAACTCCAGGGCGATGGCCCCCCTCTCCAGCAGCGCCTTCTGGAGGCCGAGGAACACCGCCACGTCGGAGCCGGGGATGGGCTGCAGGAACAGGGAGGCGATCGCGCTGCCCCCGCCCAGCATGGAGCGGATCGGGAAGGCGGGCGAGCCGAAGCGCAGCAGGCCCGCCTCCAGCAGCGGATTGATGACGATCACGGTGCCGCCACGTTCCCGCAGGCGGATCAGTTCATTCATCAGGCGCGGATGGTTGGCCGGCGCGTTGGAGCCCACCAGCACAACGCCATCCGCCTGCCGCAAACTTTCCAGGTTGACCATGGAGGTGCCACTGCCGAACACCCGACTGAGGCCGACGGTGGACGGGGCATGGCAGAGGTCGGAGCAGTCGGCCAGGTTGTTCGACCCCAGGGCCCGCAACAGCAGCTGCAACAACCAGGCGGCCTCATTGGAGGAGCGGCCGGAGCTGTAGGAGGCGACCCGTTCGGGAGCGGGTGCGCGGAAGGCCTCGGCGGCGAGGGCATGGGCCTCGTCCCAGGAGACGGGCCCATAGTGGTCGCTGCCCTGGCGCCGGATCAGGGGTTGATCAAGGCGGCCCAGCCGGTCGCATTCCGCGGAGGTGAGCTGTCGCAGCTCCTCCAGGGAACGGCCCGCGAACACCTCCGGGGGCACCGCCGGTTGCAGTTCCGCGCTGACGGCCTCCACGCTCTTCAAACAGCGCTGCAGCGGTTCTCCCAACTCATCGCGAAAGCCGCCGTTCTGCCCGCCGGTTCCCCAGGCGCAGGACAGGCAGGCGCTTTTGTGGGTGAGGGCCTGCCAGAGGCGGGGTCCGGTGGGGGCCAGGGTGGCCCTGGCCCAACCATCGATCAGGGGCCAGCCGCCGCCGCTGGACGCGTCCTCCGGGGTGGGGGGGGCGGAGGGATCTGGCGGCATGACATGTTCCAACCTCGGCTCAAGCTAGGTCCGCCGGGCCATGGTTGAACGAAGGGGCCGCAGGCTTGGTGCGCTGTTTCCACTGTTACAACAGACAACGTCGGCGAGCCTGTTGAGGCCCCCCCGAGCACTCTCTTGATGGACAGAAGGCCTGGCTGGTGTGTCGCTCCCGCGCACCCGACCGGCCTTGCCTCCATTGCCGCCGCTCCCCGCCAACGCCTTGTTTGAACCTGCCCCCCTCCCCGAACGCCTGCGGGACGACCTGGCCCTGCTGGCGAGGCCCCGCCATGCCCAATGGGACCCCCTCGGCCTGCTGGCGGTGCGCACCCTGCTGCGGGAGCGGTTGGGAGCCCTGGGCGATCTGGAGGAGCTTCCCTTCGAGCAGGGCACGACCACGGGCGTGAACCTCCTCCTCCGCCTGCCGGGCCGGGAGTCCCGGTTGTCTCCCCTGCTGGTGGGCGCGCACTACGACGGAGCGCCCCAGACGCCGGGGGCCGACGACAACGCCAGCGGCGTGGCGGCCCTGCTGGAGCTGGCGGGCCGCTGGCGGGCCGATCCGCCCCGTCGCCCGGTGTGGCTGGTGGCGTTTGATCAGGAGGAGGAGGGTTTGCTGGGCAGCCGGGCGCTGGCCCAGCGGCTGCGCGCCGACCGGCAACCGCTCCACCTGATGGTGAGCCTGGAGATGCTGGGCTTCACAGGCGCCACGCAACGCTATCCGCACCCGGCCATGGCCAGGCTCTACGGCTCCCGCGGGGATTTCATCGCCCTGGTGGCCAACATCGGCGCGCTGCCGCTGCTGCCCGGTCTCGCCTGGCGCGTTGGCCGCCATGTGAAGACCAAGGTGCTGCCCGTTCCCCAGCGGGGGCGCCCGTTGCCCGACACCCGCCGCAGTGATCACAGCCCCTTCTGGGATCAGGGCTACAACGCCCTGATGGTCACGGACACCTCTTTCTTGCGCAATCCCCACTACCACCGCCCCAGCGATACGGTCGACACCCTGGATTTGCCCTTTTTGACAGCGGTGTGCGAAGGGCTGAGCGCTGGCCTGGGGGCCCTTTAGCCGGCTGACTCTTCCCCCCCATCCCCGGAAGCGCCGGGCCTCAGCCGCGGAAGCGCTCGCCCCGCATCCAGCTGATCCAATCGGCGGAGATGCCCTTCGGGCAGGCGGCCTCGCACTCCAGGTGGCTGCCGCACTGGCCGAATCCCTCCCGCTCCATCTGCCGTTGCAGGGCCTCCGCCCGCTGGCGGCGCTCCGGCTGACCCTGAGGCAGCTGACCGAGGTGGGCCAACTTGGCGGCCACGAACAGGCTGGCGGAGGCGTTGGGGCAGCTGGCCACGCAGGCGCCGCAGCCGATGCAGGTGGCCGCGTCAAAGGCGCTGGCGGCCGTGTCCCGTCCGACCAGCAGGCTGTTGGCCTCCGGCGCACTGCCGGTGTTCACCGAGCAGTATCCCCCGCCATCAGGATCCGGTCGAAGGCGGTGCGATCCACCATCAGGTCCTGCCGCACGGGGAACGCCCGGGCCCGCCAGGGCTCCAGCACGAGCACCTGGCCGTCGCGAAACGTGCGCAGGTAGAGCTGGCACACCGTGGTTTTCGCCGCGGGGCCATGGGCCTGGCCGTTCACCAGGAAACCGCAGGATCCGCAGATGCCCTCCCGGCAGTCATGGTCGAAGGTGACGGGCCGTTCGCCCCGGGCGATCAGACGCTCGTTGAGCACATCCAGGGCCTCGAGCAGCGACAGGTCGGGGCTCAGGCCCTCCAGATGGTGGGTCTCCAGGGCGCCGGGGCGGTCCGACGCGTCCTGGCGCCAGATCTGGAAGGTGAGCGACAGGGTGGGGGCCATCAGCGGTAGGAGCGTGCCGTGGGCGTGAGGGTGGTGTAGGTGAGGGGTTCGCGGTGGCGGCGGGGCGGACCGTCGCCCAACCATTCCCAGGCGGCAATGTGGGCGAAGCGGGCGTCATCGCGCCGGGCCTCCCCCTCGGGGGTCTGATGCTCCTCGCGGAAATGGGCACCGCACGACTCCTCCCGGGCCAGGGCATCGCGCAGCATCAGCTCGGCGAGGCCGAACAGGTCGTCCACCCGCAGGGCCTTCTCCAGTTCCGGATCGATCGCCGTGCCGTGATCGGGCAGGGCCAGCTCCTCGGCGAAGGCGGCCCGCAGCTCAGCCAGTTCCCCGAGGGCCCGGCGCAGCCGCGGACCGGTGCGGCTGATGCCGCAGGCATCGATCATCAGCTGGCCGAGAGCCCGGTGGAAGTCATCCACCGGCCGGTTGCCCCCCACCGCCCGCAGGGCCGAAATCCGCTGGGCCACCGCCGCCAGCGCCGCCCGGCAGGCGGGATGGTCGCCGGTGACGGGGGGCAGGGGATGGGAAGCAAGCCAGGCCGGCACCGTGGCCGGGGCGATGAACGTGCCGTCGGCGAGACCCTGCATCAGGGCGCTGGCGCCGAGGCGGTTGGCGCCGTGCTCGGAGAAGTTCGCCTCCCCCAGCACGAACAGGCCGGGGATCGTGCTCATCAGCCGGTAGTCCACCCACAGTCCGCCCATCGTGTAGTGGGGGGCGGGATAGATGCGCAGGGGCGTGGTGAGCGGATCGTCGCCGGTGATTCGCTCGTACATCTCCAGCAGGTTGCCGTAGCGGGCCACGATCGCGCCCCGGCCCTCTCGGGCGATCGCATCGGCAAGATCGAGATACACCCCCTGGCCGCCGCTGCGCCCGCGGGGGCCCACGCCCCGGCCCTCGAGGCAGAGCTCCCGGGCACGGCGGGAGGCCACGTCGCGGGGAACCATGTTGCCGAAGCTCGGGTACTGGCGCTCCAGAAAGTAGTCGCGCTCGTGCTCGGGAATCCGCTCCGGCGGACGGTCGTCGCCCACCTGTGCCGGGAGCCACACCCGCCCGTCGTTGCGCAGGCTCTCGCTCATCAGGGTGAGCTTGCTCTGGAACGCATCCCCGGGGGGGATGCAGGTGGGATGGATCTGGGTGAAACAGGGATTGGCGAACAGCGCCCCCTGCAGATGGGCCCGCCAGATCGCCGTGGCGTTGCTCTTCAGCGCATTGGTGGAGAGGTGATAGACGTTGGAATAGCCACCGATCGCCAGCAGTACGGGGTGGGCGGTGAACGTCTCGAGGGCGCCGCTGCGCTGGTCGCGGCGCAGCACACCGCGGGCG
>JBKDTB010000124.1:0-98121 GCA_046340515.1 Cyanobacteriota bacterium
CTTCGTGTCACAGGAAATTCGCGCAGCTGAAGACCCAGAGTTTGAAACGTTCTACACCAAGAACATTTTGCTCAATGAGGGATTGAGAGCCTGGATGGCCCCGGCCGATCAACCCCACGAAAAATTCGTCTTTCCCGAAGAGGTTCTTCCACGTGGAAACGCCCTTTAACCCAGGTCTTGTCTCCGTTGGAGGCAAGGACCTTGATTCAACCGGCTACGCCTGGTGGGCCGGCAATGCCAGACTCATCAACCTTTCCGGAAGACTGCTCGGAGCTCATGTAGCTCATGCTGGTCTGATGGTGTTCTGGGCTGGTGCAATGATGCTGTTCGAAGTGAGTCACTTCACTTTCGACAAGCCCATGTATGAACAGGGTTTAATCCTGTTCCCCCATGTCGCAACACTTGGATACGGAGTTGGACCTGGTGGTGAAGTGACCAACCTTTACCCATTTTTCGTGGTAGGCGTCCTTCATCTCATCAGTTCAGCCGTACTTGGCTTGGGTGGCCTTTACCACGCCATAAGAGGTCCAGAAATTCTCGAGAATTATTCTGCATTCTTTTCTCAAGACTGGAGAGATAAGAATCAGATGACAAACATCATTGGCTATCATCTTATCCTTCTCGGTGTCGGAGCATTGCTTTTGGTTTTCAAAGCAATGTTTTTTGGCGGTGTCTACGACACTTGGGCACCGGGCGGTGGAGATGTTCGACTGATCACCAACCCCACACTCAGTCCTGGAGTGATCTTTGGCTATCTCTTCAGGGCGCCCTTTGGCGGAGAGGGCTGGATCATTGGTGTCAATTCAATGGAAGACATCATTGGAGGTCATATTTGGATTGGATTAATTTGTATTTTTGGTGGCATCTGGCACGTCATTACTAAGCCCTTTGGCTGGGTAAGACGTGCTTTCATTTGGAATGGAGAGGCTTACCTGAGTTACAGCCTTGGAGCTCTCAGCCTGATGAGCTTCATCGCTTCAGCTTACATTTGGTTCAACAACACCGCATACCCTTCGGAGTTTTACGGACCTACAAACGCTGAATCGTCCCAGGCCCAAAGTTTCACCTTCCTCGTTCGAGATCAACGATTAGGAGCCAATATCGGTTCTGCAATGGGGCCTACGGGGCTCGGCAAGTATCTCATGCGTTCTCCCACTGGAGAGATTATTTTCGGTGGAGAGACGATGAGATTTTGGGACTTTCGAGGCCCATGGCTTGAGCCACTTCGCGGTCCCAATGGTTTGAGTCTAGACAAACTTCAGAATGATATTCAACCCTGGCAAGTCCGCAGAGCTGCTGAATATATGACCCACGCCCCCAACGCGTCAATTAATTCTGTTGGCGGAATTATCACTGAACCCAATTCAGTTAATTACGTCAACATTAGGCAATGGCTCGCTGCTACCCAGTTTGTTCTTGCCTTCTTCTTTCTCGTTGGACATTTATGGCATGCAGGTAGGGCTAGAGCTGCTGCTGCAGGTTTTGAAAAAGGTATCGATCGTCAAGCAGAACCAACTTTGGCGATGCCTGATCTCGACTAGTTTTATCAAACCTCTTTCTTTTGACCCTTATCCATCCTGATAAGGGTCTTTTTTTATCTTAATCCATCATTACTGCAACAATCACGAAATCAGCATGAAGAAATCAAAAGCTAGTATTAATGAGCATGCCATCCGACGAGCGCATCTAGCGATTTCCTGTCTACCATTCAAAAAGATGTTTTATGAAGAGATAGACAAGAAGTCAATAAGTGCTGATGATCTATGCAAAAGAGATGATTGGGAGAGGTTCGTATTTGCCCCATTCGGAGCGGAACGAGCTGAGGCTCACTTTCAGTGGATGATCAAGTTGGGTATTCTTAGAAGGGAAGTGGATGGCCAAGGACTAACAAGTCGAATCAGGCTGACACCAATGGGAAGAAGAATTATAGCAGGCGAAAAAGGCGAGATTAAGCGGGCTGGATTTCGAGCAAGATTACTTGAGTTACTTAGAAGAAGTAGAAGCAGATTTCAGAAGTAAGAACACAAGCTAGATCCTTGCAGAAAGAATACGAACAAACTGTCGGATTCTGGATGGGATGAATCCAGTTTTGAAATCAAATAATTGCTTATAAGTAAATTCGAGGTGTTGACAGAATAACAGCAATCGAGAACAGGCTACCTCCCAAGGAAGAAGTCTATAATCTAAGGAGAGATTCAAGTCCATTGCTAGTTTATCTGTTTTTTGTGACCAGAATTCAGAAGCTTGCTTCGCTAGATCTATAGGTGTAGGATAATCTACAAAATGAAACTCGTCATATGTTGCAACTTCATACACACCTGGCGAAGAAAAAAGATTAGTATTCATTTCACTAATAACCAGACATCCTTGAAGAGGTGCTTGCCACATTCTACCAGAGAGTGATTTACCCCGTTGATAAGGATACATAAGTCCATAACATATTCGCACTTTTGACAATATTAGATTGGCGGATAAATAGCTTAGTGGTCGAGCGTCAATCTGTACACGATCCCACTTAGACCCATAGACTTTTATCAAATTAGATTTGATTTTATTTATTAGTATATTCTGATAACTATCATTCTTGAGGGGTTTATAATTAGAGACATGGACCGGAAGAGCGGATCGCTTCGAGAAGGGAAAAGAGAACTGCCATAGACTTGGAAATACAGGCAGGTAACCATAGACACAGTTAGGCACAGACACATTATCTGTAACTTTCTCCAAAGAGATTTTACAAATTTTGAATGCGCAAGGGAAAAAAGACGCAATATTTATATCATGTTCGCGAACATAATCATAGAAGTGGACTAATCCTGAATATTCATAAAAGGTTTGAGAGGGAATCCCCCGGAATAGCACAACAAGCGAACACGAAGACAGCTGATCAAATCCAACTATGCGGTATCCTGCTAAATGATAAAAGATTCTTGCGTTCAGAAAAACATCATAATCTACATAATCAAAAAACAAAAAACAGCATTTCTTCTTTTCCGTCATGGGTGGATGCAAACCTGGCAATCATAGAGGAAATAAAGACCTCAGTGCGTCGGATACACAAATGCATCAACAGACAAAAACAGTCACATGTTATGACATTCTAACAAGAAATCATGAAGACAGAGTTAAGAACAAGGGGACTAGCTGGGCAAAGCGTATATAGTAAAATTTTTGTAACTCCATGGAACAAGGCACTTACGGAGAAGACTCCCCAGCCGCAAGAGGAAAAGTAGACACGGTCTCATGGTTTTTACGGTCGATCAGCAGAGAGCCTCTCTTAACGGCAGCAGAAGAAATTGAACTTGGAAATCAAATCCAGAAAATGAATAAGATTCTAGAGAATTCAGAAGTCGGCCCTACCGAAGAGCAGACTAAATCGATTCGCACAGGAGAAATAGCAAAACAACGGATGATAAGAGCCAATCTTCGATTGGTAGTCAGTATTGCAAAAAAATATCAGGGAAAAGGAGTCGAACTACTAGATTTAGTACAAGAGGGATCATTAGGTTTAGAACGTGCAGTTGAAAAGTTTGATCCCACAAGAGGATATAAGTTTTCTACATATGCATTTTGGTGGATCCGCCAAAGTATGACACGGGCAATAGCCATTCAATCTAGATCTATTCGATTACCATTACATTTGAATGATCGGTTGTCACTGGTCAAGAAGACGACACAGATTTTGTCGCATCGAAACGGCACAGTTCCGAGCCGAATTGAAATTGCCAAAGAGATGAACTTATCCCTGGATGAACTTGATTCAATACTAAGTCAGTCTCTAACAATTTCAAGTCTTGATGAGCCAACACAAGCAAGCGATGGTAAAACTTGCTTGATTGATCTCATAGCAGATCCAAAAGGCGGAGAAGCACTAGACAGACTTGAGGAGGGGTTATACAAAGAACATTTGGGTAAGTGGCTAATGCAACTAACTGAACAAGAGAAAGCAGTGATCAAGCTCAGATTTGGGCTCGACGATGAAATGGCATGCACACTATCAGAAATAGGAAAAGTTATGGGGGTTTCAAGAGAAAGAGTGCGTCAAATCGAATTAAAAGCTCTTCGAAAATTAAGGGCCTTAACAAGAAAGTTTCAAATCCATCCTCTATAATTTTTGCTTGTTAGAGAAATAAACTAGGCCCAGATGAAATCAGTGAGTTCACTGGCTGATGGTTCAGGTGCGTTTAACGCAAATTCGACTGCAGACGAAATCTCTTCATCAACGCTTCGTTCAATATCTTTTAATTCAGTAGGGGACACAAGATTATTAGATGTCAACTGGGAAGCAAGTAACTTTATGGGATCACGGTCAGCCCAAAACTCCTTCTCAGCTTGTGAGCGCAACTCATCTGGATCGGCAAGTGAATGACCTCGAAAACGGTATGTGAGACATTCAAGAAGTGTTGGGCCTTCACCATTTCTCGCACGAGAAATTGCTCTGGACGCCGCATCATAGACCGCAAGCACATCCATGCCGTCCACTTCCTCTCCAGGCATTCCAAAAGAGGAGGCCTTTCTCCAAATCTCTGGATCACTTGTTGCTCTGTTATGGTCCATACCAATTGCCCATTTATTGTTTTCAACCACAAATAAGATGGGTAGTTTCCAGAGCTGTGCCATATTTAGACACTCGTAGAATTGACCAACATTACAGGTGCCATCTCCAAAAAAAGCTGCTGTCACAGCATCACTACTAGAATCTGATAAGACCTCTCGAGTATATCGACTTGTAAAAGCGGCTCCTAATGCGACAGGGATGCCCTCACCAATGAATGCATACCCACCAAGAAGATGATGTTCTCGAGAAAATAAATGCATCGATCCGCCCCTCCCCCTACTACAACCTGTGGATTTTCCAAATAACTCACTCATAACTTCCTTTGCAGGCACTCCGCAACTTAAAGCATGAACATGATCTCGATAAGTGCTACAATACCAATCATGCTTGAGGCGGCTAGCCTTAATAACACCAGTGGAAATAGCTTCTTGCCCGTTGTACAGATGAACAAATCCAAACATCTTCCCTCGATAGTACATTTCGGCGCACTTATCTTCAAATCGTCTGCCCAAAACCATGTCTCTATAAAGAGTTATTCCAAGTTCATGATTGAGGAAAGAGTACTCAGAGCGTGATTGGAGTCCGATAGACCTTTGGGAATGTTGACTCATGTCGAGATCAGATCCCATGACTGGTGTTCTGGAATCTAGGTTGGGAGCCCAGGATGACTGTTCGGGATTCGGGAGGGTCATGCATAAAAAGCACATGTTGTGGCCAGTCTAGAGTGTGGCGGTTCCATGTCACCAGCGACAAGGAGATTTGTGGCGAAGTCCATGATTGAGTAGAATCCCTCTGCTAAGGATTTTTCGTGAAGCTTCCACTTGACAACTTTCAAGTTTTAGGGGCCAGTCCGGGTTCAAGCCTTCGAAACGTTCTCATCATATTGGAACGAAAATTAGAACGATGTGACTATGCTGGATTTTCAGTGGAAACCATGAATAAGCGGCAGGATCTTTTACTAGAATACAGCAAGCCTTTGCTAGACATTGAAAAAAGAAATGAGTTTGAAAAAGCATATCAATACAGCGAATCTAAGGAAAGAGAAAAACTTTACCTGAGCGTACCAGGTGGATTCGAGATTGCCGGATTATTATTGCTTCTCGAGGCCAGGCTTTTTGACGAATGTTTGAGCTTTGCAGACGATTTACTTGCTGAGGTTGATAGTGAATCCAGAAGAAGTAAAAGAATTCATGCTGACATCTACCTTGTTATAGGCTATGCTTCTCTTGAATACGGCAGGGATCTTAAATCAAAAAGGTATTACGATTATTGCGCAACAATCTTAGAGAATGGATTGCTCCATCTTCAAGGGGCTGCAGATCATGATCTGTCAAGATTTAAGACAGAGATTCAAAAAGAGCTTGAAGAAATAACTCCCTTTAGAATCCTGGATCTTGTAAGTAGGGGAATTGGTGAGAATGTAAGAGAAGTCGGAATAGAACTTTTGAACGAGTTTGTACTCAAAAGAGGAGGATTAGACAGCGAAAGTGACCTCTGGATGAGTGATGGTGAATTCAAATCATTTTTTCGGCAAGTCAGATATTATCTAACTGTCCAAGAGCAGATTGACTTATACCAGAATTGGTGCAAGTCAGGATCTCAATCTGCTTGCTTTTTACATGCCATAGCTCTAGTGGCAAGCGGATTTGCCAGAAGAAAACCTGAACGCCTCGTCGAAGCCCTTGAGGTCATGCAAAGACTAGGATCAGATGAATTAACCGAGATAATGGCTTACGTATCACTTTTGCTTGGGAGAATAGAGCCAATTGATGTAGCTGACACTCAGTCTAGCTTGCCCAAGGAATATAATGAGTCAAAAGAAGGGGAATCATCTAAATTTACGTTAGGCCAACTTTGCGCTCGTTGTCGTGAATGGTTAGAAGGAGATGTATTGGAAGGATATCGTGATCTTGAGGCGGACCCAGATCTTGAGGCTTATTTCAGTGACAGAGATGTAACTAGTTTCATCGAAGAGAGAGATGCTGAACCAGCCCATTTGAAAGATGTCGGAAATAACTTGTTAGGCACAGTCGAACTGGGGAATAGATTTTTAACTCGCTCTTCTTTCTCAAAGAAGATGCAAAAGGGGGAAGATCCTCTCCATAAGAAGCATTTCTTTGAAAAGGTTGACAGCATTTTAAATGCCGAAAGTCAATATATTCCTCTTAAAAATAGATGGAACTTGGGTCTTGTTTTATTCATGGTTGGCTTTTTATCGTTTTTTGTGATAGTCCAAAAAAGTCTATTTAAAACAAATGACTCATCAAAAACCAAAACCGAAGCGATTGTTACCCCAAAACCAGCAAATACTGACAAATTCAAATCATACAAAGTAAAACCCGTTGAAAAAGGACTAGGAACAAAAACAAACAGAGTTACCGAAGAAGTGATGATTCAGTCTGTGTTATCTGAATGGTTGAATATTAAGGCGACTGTACTATCAGGACAACCAATCCCTGAAAGAATTTATAGCGTTGCCACGGCAGAAGCGATCAAAAGATTAAAGACGGAGAGAAAAGAGGACGAAAGCAGGAGACAGATGCAGAAAATTTCTGCTAAAGTAATTAATGTTAAAATAATTGATCGCTCAGAAGGTAAGATTGAGGTTGATGCAACCTTATCATATAGTGATCAACGATTGGACAAGACAAAAAATATTCTAGAGGAAACCCCAAAGCAGATCTTCGACAAAAGATATATTCTTGTTAACAACGGCTCTGAATGGTTAATTCAGTAGATAGAATTGAAAAGGCTCTACGGTGATCATGTTCGAAGACCTAGCAAACAAGTTTGATGCTGCCCTCAAAAGCTTGAAAGGGCAAGATAAAATTTCAGAGGTTAATATCGAAACAGCCATCAAATCTGTTCGCCGTGCCTTGTTGGAAGCAGATGTACATTTAAACATTGTCAATGACTTCATAAGAGAAATAAAGGAGGAGGCCTTTGGGACAGAAGTCGTACGTGGAATAACACCAGATCAAACGTTTATTGATGTCGTACACAAGAAGCTGGCCAACATAATGGGGGATAAGAATGAGAAGTTGAATGAAAACTCTAATGGTCCGACCATTATCATGCTTGTTGGATTACAAGGCGCTGGAAAAACCACCGTAGCCGCAAAGCTTGGATTACATCTCAAAGAGAAAGGAAATAATGTCTTAATGATTGCTGCGGACACCTTTAGACCTGCCGCAACTCAGCAACTAGAGACGCTAGGCCATCAAGCAGGCGTTCCAGTCTTTACTGGAGGTCCTGGAGAATCATCACTAGAAATCGCACAAAGAGGCACAGAAGAAGCATCTGCAAATGGGTACAACACAGTCATAGTAGACATTGCTGGCAGACTATATATTGATAATGAATTAATGAATCAAGCGGAAGAGATCAAGAAAGCAATAAATCCAACGGAAACCCTTCTCGTCGTAGACTCGATGATTGGCCAAGAAGCCGCTGAACTTACACGAGTATTTGACGAAAAAATTGGAATCACAGGAGCTATCCTAACAAAGCTTGATGGAGACTCGAGGGGAGGTGCAGCTTTATCCATTAGGAAGATCAGTGGAAAACCGATTAAGTTTATTGGAACAGGAGAGAAGATTGATGCTTTAGAGCCATTTTATCCGGATAGGATTGCCAGTAGAATATTGGGAATGGGAGATATTTTAACATTGGTCGATAAAGCCCAGAAGGAGGTTGAATTGACTGATGTGGTAAGAATGCAACAGAAGTTTGAAGAAGCATCCTTTGATTTTAATGATTTTCTCCAGCAAATGAAAATGATAAAGCGATTAGGATCTTTAGGTGGATTAATGAAACTATTACCGGGAATGAATAAGATTGATGAAAAAACATTAAAAGGCGGAGAGGAACAGCTTAAAAAAATTCAATCTATGATAGATTCCATGGGTTATGCAGAGCGTAGAGATCCCAAAATACTGCTTAAAAATCCACAGAGAAGAAGAAGAATTGCAGACGGCTCTGGCCACACGATTTCGGAAGTAGAGAAGATGATAAGCGATTTTGAAAAAATGCGAACCATGATGCAAGGAATTGCAAAGGGTGATCTTTCAAAACTTGTTGGAAATTTGACTTCGCCCAGATCCGCCGCCGCAGGGCAAGCTCAGCATCAGAGATTCGAGAAAAAGCAGAGAGACCTTGGAAGTCCCAAAAAGGAAGGCCGGAAGAAAAAAGGCTTCTTTGATTTGTAAACGCAGTCAACAATGCAGCTTATATTAGTTTTGCAAATAACTCGTTGTGCGCTGGGAGATGATCTTCGCTGCCCAGGGCTAGCCATCGTGTAAGCTTGAGAAGAAGTGTCTCCTCGCCCCCATGATCAAACTTCGGTTGAAGCGATTCGGGAAAAAAAATCAGAGCAGTTTCCGATTAGTTGCCGTTAATAGTACAAGTCGTCGTGATGGAAAACCTCTCGAAGAATTGGGATTTTATAATGCCAGCACAAAAAAATCAAACTTAAATATTGATGGAATTAAGCAACGACTTGAAAGTGGAGCACAACCAACTGATACAGTAAAAAGTCTTTTGTTAAAGTCTGGACTTATTGTAAATTAAGGCAACGAGATCCTCAAGATATCATTCAAATCACAACACAAGCCTTCATTGGCATTAATAAAGCATCAAATATTTTGTACACAATATTTATTCTATATTATATTTTAAGTTTTTTATACTTTATTTAGGCTTCTTTTATCGTTCAGGGTTTATTTAGGCTTCTTTTATCGTTCAGGGATAGCGGTTAGCAAATAATATGTGTCTTTTTTATTCAGGGCTTCCTGAGGAATCCAGAACCGCTGCAGTGTAGTTGATTCTAGAGATCATCTCGCGTTAAGATGAGGCGTAATTAGTTATTTTTGGCTTAGAAGAACTCGCTGGATCGTCAATCTACATCTTTCAAAGCGGTGGATAGCTATCGATTGAGGAGTTTCATGCCCCCTTTGGAGGGAAGCTTGACTCAGGTAATCCTGGGTTGTACTAGCCGGTGTGATTCCTTGGCAACCCCTAAAAAACAGCTACGCGCCCCAATTCAGTGCCATGACAGGACGCCCTACCAAGCCATTTCGGATGGACTTTGGTGCACTGTACATCCAGCAACGGCTGGGGGTCACGGATCGGGAGACAGTAGAGCTGATTACTGAATCACTGTAGCTGCAATTCTTCATCGGGCTGAGCGGGTTCCAATACCTGCGACCGTTTGATTCATCCATGATGGTTCACTTTCGTAAGCGAATTGGCCCTGATCTGATCAGGGTCTACAATGACATGACGAAGGCGAACAGCATCGCGATGATTCAAAAGCTATTGGAGGCATTCGAAGAAAGAGGTACTGAATCTGAAAATACAGAGCTTGAAGCCATTGAAACAGACCTTGGCGTGCGCCCAGCGACAATGGAGCCTGGGAGCAACTGGAGTACCATGATTCTGGATGCAACTTGTGTACCCGACGATATTCCCTATCCCGTTGACTTGAGGCTGCTCAATGAAGCGAGAGAAACGTCGGAGACAATCATTGAAGAGCTATTCAAGCAGCTGAAGGAAAAGATCAACCGAAAGCCCCACTGCAACTATGACAAGGCTCGCAATCTCTTCCTTGCCATCAAGAAGAAGAAGAATGCGACGAGGAATGAAATTCGGGAAGCCAAGCGCTTTCAGCTAAACAAAATCAGGAGGAATCTACGAGCAATTGATTGCTTGATCCATTGTGGTGCAATGCTTCTGGGCCTTGATAGCCAGTTGTATCGGAAGCTTCTCGTCACCAGTGAGCTATATTGACAGCAGAAGGAGATGTTCGACGCAGACAAGCAGCGCATTGATGACAGAATCGTAAACCTGTCGAAACCGTATGTACACCCCATCATCAGGGAAAAGGCGGGAAAGAACAGCGAGTTTGGCGCAAAGATCTCGATCTCAGATGATAATGGGTTTGTGGATGTGGATCGGATCAGCTGGGACAACTACAATGAAGCAAATGACCTTATCGCGCGAGCTAAGCGATATCAGGAAGAGCATGGATATTATCCAGCACGAATATGTGCGGACGCGATCTACATGACAGTCGAGAACAAGAAGTTCTATGAAGACCATGGCCTCCGCCTCAGTGGTCGCGCCCGCAAGACGGAGGCAGCAAAGATCGAAAGCCAGTCAACGGAGCAACAGGAGCTGTTCAAATCAGATCTAAGAAAGCGTTCCGTGATCGAAGGTAGAATCGGCACAAGTAAGAGAAAATATGGTCTAGATCGGATCATTACGAGGCTTGTCGCAACATCAAGATCGGTGATAGGGATGGCCTTCTTTATGATGAATACTGAGAAGATCCTGCGCTTGCTGCGCCTTTTATTTGTTTTATTCGTATCTGTGTGCATGGCGATTATGTGCTTTTTTTCTCCTGCGCGACGCACAGCACTTCTGGGAGCATTGTAGACGGCTTTATAGATCAACTTCGTTGTCTGTTGTCCCAGATGGAGCCCGGCAGTGCTTCGCCCCTAGAGTTCCCGGTGACTTGGAAAATGAATTTCAGCAAACCCTAACCAGATATTAACTATCCTTTAAATACAATTCAAGATGTTTGAGAGAAGAAATCCGTGAAATTGGCCGTGTAAATACAAAGCAGTTTCTATCTTCTGCGTACCGCCCTAGCTGCTCAAAGAAAAAACAAGTTTCACAACCATTTCTGAAAATAAAGTTTCCAGTTAAATAGATTTTTAAGCTTAGATTTTACTATAGGGCTTTGTCACTATTCTTCAACAACTCAGCAGATGAATAAATAAGTCGATATTGATAATACCACAAGAAGTCCAGCTTAAAAACAGGAAACTCAATCAATACAACCACCTCTGTTCAATATAGGTTTTATTGAACATCCTATCTATTTGCAATAGTTAAGGGTATTCTTCGCGTTGGCAAGCATAGGTAGTATGTTGATGGTGACAACGCGATTTGACTCTATTATTTTATCTGAACCTGCGCTGTATCTGTAGGTGAAGAATTGAGACATTCAAGACCTAAAGCAACAAATAAGTACGCCATCAATTTTCTAGAAACATTTGGCTTGTAAATACAACAACTACCATGCAGATAAATCTTCTACTTTCGCGGATACGTGCAAAACAAAAAGAATAAGATGGGATTTTTTTGGAAAAACAGCGCTTTAACTCACAAGTAATACTGCAAGAACCACACTGAATCTACGGTACACCGTTAGATCAGCTACAGAGACCATTTAAAAGGTTATATTAGCGGGAGTGAGAAACTTCCAATGTTCAAGGATTCTCGCAAACCGTAAGAGAAACAGATCTGAAGCTTCCTTGAGCAAGAATGAATCGCATGATGCCTCAGTGCAAAGCGTTGGCTGTGATGTAAATTTGTTAAGAAAGAGAGCTGGCTTGTAAATTAAGTTTGACACGGTCATCAAAAGAAGTCAAACAGGAATCCTTTCGTCGTCACATGATCCACCCTCTTCTGAGAGCTTAGAAAGGGTCTCATCGATCAGCACCCAAGAATTATGTGCCAAGTGGTTTCTGTGATAGAGTAATGTGAATTCCAAAGATTCAAAAGTGAGTTTTAGCAGCAATATTTCAAATACTTCTCTAACGATTCTCGGCTACTGCGATCAAGAAGAAGAGAGCATAAAAATGCTTATCCAGAATAAAGAGTATTCAAGGATTCAGAATATGGGAGGGGAATACACGCTCATCTATGAAACTCCAGATATGACAGTTATCATAACTTCTATGATTGGCGCAATTCAATATTTTTACTATTTTGATGGAAAGAAATTTGCACACGGAAGCCAGATAATTGACATCGTTATTTCTTCAAATCTTGAGTGGAGCTGGGATTGGGAATCACTAGGTGACTTATGTGAGCTAGAGAATCTCACAAAGAATCGGACCTTACATCGTGAAATAAAAAAAGTGCCTGCAGGAACAGTTTTGATATATGATAATGACCTTATAGTTCGCACATCCAATTTACTTGATACGATCAAGTTAGACAAAGCTGATCCTGTTGATGCAGTTAATATTCTCAATCAAGAAACAAAGAAATTGGCGGGTAAAGATCCAATACTTTCTCTTTCAGGTGGATTTGATTCCAGAGTAATTCTAAGCTCATTGTTAAAGCAAGGCATTTACCCGACCGTAGTAACACTTGGAGGAGAGACAAATTCTGATATGAAAGTTGCAGACATGATTGCAAGTAAGTTTTCCCTCACGCATATTAAAATCAGACTCTCACTTGAAGATATAATAGAAAGTGGAGAAAAAATTTCTTCCTTAACGAATGGTTCAAAACCAGCCTGTCATTGGCATACCTATCTTTATCCAAAGAAAGCAGATCTTGCAAAGGAACGAACTTTTTTTGTGGGCACTCTCGGCGAGTTTGCAAGAAGTTACTATTTTGACAAAGGGTTTATTTCCCTATTAAATGATAGCTTTGCCAAATTTGCCCAAACAAAATTTTGGTTGTTAAAACTTTCCAGACACCGAACCTTTTTAAAAGAAGAATACCCATATATATGTGAAGATCTAAATAAAGAGATCGGCAGAGAGGGGATTCAACGTCGTGCAGAGAGGAATGCTTTGCTTTCAAGTGGTGACTTTTTGTCGGGAGGAACACGCTATTATCTAGA
The DNA here is from genome assembly GCA_046340515.1 of Cyanobacteriota bacterium. Classification (GTDB taxonomy): domain Bacteria; phylum Cyanobacteriota; class Cyanobacteriia; order PCC-6307; family Cyanobiaceae; genus Cyanobium. Next base: position 13,203 of record JBKDTB010000124.1, read on the forward strand.
ACAAAGGGTCCCTCATTTCTATGCAAATGGCATTAGCATGTATAATGCGTCAAGTTCGTGGAGATCTCCCTTTCATAGCCGCAAATGGCTTGAGACAATTTGGAATTTATGCGATCAATGGAAACTGGGATCAAATTGGCATCGCCTAGCAATTTCACGAAACTATCCTAAGCTACTACAATTTCCAGAAGAAAAAGGTTTTCACCGCAAACGGATGTTGACTAAAGCTCCACCCCTATACTGGCTGCCAATAATGCAGCGAGAGAAGTATAATACATATGATATGAGTGCAGAGTGGTACACAAGCAAGTTAATTCGCGAATTCATCCTCGATAACACATCTTGCATAGACGAATTTATTTCTAGAAGTCTATGCGAATCAATTCTTGAACAACATTTAGTAACGAAAGGTCGAACCAGGGCGATTTCATTTATTCTTACTATACTATATTTTAAACTGGCGCTTTCCAGGGGGAAGTCATAAAATGTCAATCAGTTTATATGGATGGCCGTTCACTCTGGATCTCAAGGAGTTTATCACGAGTTCACAAACAAATCAAGAGAAAAAGATATCTATTGTTATACCTACACTCAATCAGGCGGAAACCATAGAAGATACCTTGCTTTCTATTATCCACCAAGACTACAAAAACCTTGAGATAATTGTCATTGATGGGGGAAGTAGCGATAATACTATTGGTATTATAAAAAAATATGAAGCCTGGATAAGTTACTTTATCTCCGGAGCGGATAGTGGTCAGTCAGATGCAATTAACAAAGGCTTTGAAGTTGCCACAGGCGATATTTTGGGTTGGATAAATTCAGATGATTTCTATCTTCCATTTGCATTCAGACGAATTTCACACTTCTTTGAGCGCAACCAAGAAATTGATATACTCATTGGAGCAGGTGACGTGGTGAGCCGAGATTGTAAATTCCTTAAGCACATTATTCCGATGCAGTTAAAAAGAGAAAATCTGTTAAAATGGTTTGATGGTGCTTGGGTTATGCAACAGTCATGTTTCTGGAGTAATAAAATTTGGAAAAAAAGTGGTGGAGTTGATCAAGCCCTAAAGCTATTAATGGATTTTGACCTATGGTTTCGTTTTTCAGACCTTGGTAAAAGTGCAATCATTAATGAGCCACTTGCGGCAATGCGATATTATCCACAAATCAAAACAGTATCTCTAAAGAATATAGTTAAAGAAGAAGCAGCTTATGTTTTCGCTAAAAATAAAGAATTTGATGCAGTTAAAAAGATAGTGAGCGAACTTGTAGTTGAAAATAAAGTACTTCTATCACAGAAAAGCTCAAGAGAAAATATGATGGTCAGCAGCTTTCTCCGCAGATTTAGAATTATTGGTGAATCAACATGAGGATAGCAAATTTAATCTTAAGTGAAGTTTCCAAAAATTCCGTACGTTGCACCAAGCGTGCAGCACATTTTTTATTAATACCAGAACTATTATATTCTCCCCCAAATGACGCCATCATTCGTTCATATCTTGAGAATGATTATTCCGTAGATGTATATGCACCTGGGCTTCAAAATCAAAGAACTAACTATGGCTTTCAGGTCAAGACTTTTTCGGTTAACTATACATGGGCATGGTTATTTAAGAATTTAATAAGCCTAAAATGGTTGAGCTATAACTGGATTTCAGGTACAAGCGAAGATCCTCTCGCTGTGGTGGCTGTCCTAAGTCGTCTATATGGGAAAAAAAGCTTTGCACTTGTTGATGAGATTAAATCTGGTAGCTATCGTGGTGATAGATCTAAACAGTGGAAAGCAATTTGTAAATGGGGAATACGACAAGCTTCATTTAGCATTGTCAATGACGAGCATCGAGTTGAATTGCTCAAGAATTATGCTGCATTAGATAAGTTCAATAAAATCATTATTTATCCTGGATGCTATAATCAAAGACCAGTTCCCCTGAAGAATAAGATTGACCTAAGAAAAGAGTGGGGTTTTCAAAAAGATTCTTTCGTGATTGGATCATCTGGTGGATTTAATCTTACCGCTGGTGCGGATTGGCTTTTAAATTCTATAAGAGACATTAAAGATATTTATGCTGTAATTCAACCTCTTGGTGTTTCAGACTTATCGTTTTTTCTTTTAGAAAATCTAGACTACAGTAACAGGATATATATCCAAAAAAAGCGTCTTGGCTGGCATGAAGCATGGAAAGATGCAATAGGATTTGATATAGGTCTAAGTATTTATACGAATCCCGCGCCTCAGTTTCAGGCAATGGGCATAAGTTCTAATCGTCTTTGTATGTTTATTGCAATGGGTATCCCTGTGATCGCATCAAAACAAAAGAGCTTCGATTTTTTGGAAAAATATCAATGTGGTATACTGGTAGAGTCTTTTTTTGACTTCAAAATGGCTATTAAAGAAATAAGAGGCATGCATTCAACTATGGCAAGTAATTGCGAAAAGTGTTTTAGAGACTATATAAGATCCAATGAACGATTTCATACACTTTTGGATTCAATTAATAATTCAAAAAGGGGAGCGATATGAGTATTATTGAAAAGTTTAATTATACTATCTTTAATTTTGCCTACGCAGCTAAAGGAGAATTCCTAAAGTCTTTGCCCGATTTTGTTGTGCCTAAAAGAATAAATCTCAATAGTGATTTGGAAATTGGTATTACGACTTATGTTGATAGATATGACACGTTCTTTAAACCTCTCTACGCATCTCTAAAGCAATTATTTCCCGACGTGAGTCTTTGTGTCGCTGTCAACGGCTTTAATGATAAAAGCGTTCAGACAGATTATTTGAATAGGATAAATAATGAGTTGTGCGGCAATAATTTGGGTTTAAGTAGATTTATCCTACATGATAAGCCAGTAGGCTTAACTCGATTATGGAATGAACTCATCAGCGCAGGAACCTGTCGCACAATACTTATTTTAAATGACGATCTCAAGATTTACCCTTGGTTTAGACTATGGATTGAGAAAAAATTATGGAACTCTTCCATTACTTTAGTCAATGGTACATGGTCACACTTTTTTTTATGTAAGGATCTTTTGGATAAAGTTGGTTGGTTTGATGAGGATTTTCGTGGAATTGGATTCGAAGATATGGACTACACTGCTCGATGTGCATATAATGGAGTTCCAATTAATAATCTAAGATGTCAATATATAACCCATCATGATCATCAGCCATCACGAACATCTTTTGATGATCAGTCCTCGACGCTTTGGGGACCCAAATATTCCAGTATAAATCATGATGTATTTTTTAATAAATGGGCGGTATGTGATCACAATTCTGGTATTTATATTAAACAGATAAACTCATTTGTTCTCCCCCGAAAATCATTTAGAAATATGATCCCGAATTTAGAATTAGATTTTCAAAATGGCATCTATTATCCAGATAGAAAATAATTTTTATGAAACTTTTATTTATTGCTCCATCTGCATATCTTCTTGGGGGCGTACAAGATTGGTTATATACATTAGTGCTAGAACTAAGAAGAAAAGGTCATTCAATAGAAGTAGCCATACCCAAAGACAGGTATCATAATGGAGATTTATATAATCAGTTCTACGAAGGTATTGATGCCATTTATTTTAGTAATTATACTTGTAGCACTCAGGGTCGCATCAATGCATTATCACAATTAATGTTGAGATATCCTGTTGACATTATTGTTGGCGTCAATATTGGAGATATCTATGAAGCCTATAAGAAAGTCCGTGGAAAATTAAAATATACTAAACTAGTAATGACGCTACATGCCCTCGAGATTGAGTATCTTCGAGATATTGGAAAGTATACTCATTTACTCGATGGAGTGATTACCACAAATAGGTTGTCACAACGCATTGTAACCCAACTTGATCTTTTAAGTGAGAATAGAGTTTTCTATGCACCTTATGGAGTTTATAAAAAGAGTGCCGTTAGCAAAAGGAATAACGACAATGTATTGAGAATTGCATGGGTGGGCAGATTAGAAAACCAACAAAAGCGGATTAAGGACCTTGTTCATATAGCAAGATATCTAGATACAAATCATATGGCTTGCAAGTTTTCCATCGCTGGAGATGGTCCTTTTAGAGCCCAAATAGAGAAAGATCTTGACAACGAGATTCGAAAGAATAAGGTTGAGTTAGTTGGTTTTTTAGATAAGCCTAATTTGCACTCATTCTATCAAAATCATGATGTACTTTTAATCACGTCTGAATGGGAAACCGGGCCTATAGTAGCTTGGGAAGCAATGTTGTCTGGGTTAGTGATTGTTAGCTCAACATATGTTGGATCTGTCCTTGAAAGATCTCTCATCAATGAAGAGACTGCTCTACTCTTCCCAATTGGTGCAATTGAAACTGCAGGTAAGCAAATATGCCGTCTAACTGACCATACCCTTCGAAAGAAACTTTCGAAGAATGCTGCATGCATGGCAGAATCAAGATACTTACTAGACACTTCGCTGGCTAGCTGGGAAGAAGCATTTCAAACAATCATAAGTTTGGAACCACGAGAAGAAAAAATCTATGATGCAAGGAAGCCATCTGGCCATACAAGTAGACTTGATTCTTTATTGGGTACGAGAGTTGCTGAGTTTATTCGATTAAAATTAAGACGGAAAGGATATTGTCGAGATCCTGGCAGTGAATGGCCTCATTCATGCTCGAACAAAAACACTTCAAAACCACTTCTTAGGTATGGAAAGTTACTTGAAGAAAATGCGTGAGTTGGCTGGTGTTCTTTGCAAGGATTGGATGCAATATCAGATTTCTTTTAGTTGTCTAGATAATAAATATCTTCAACTCAGTAACAGGCTTGAACGAATTAGTGAAAGTCCGCTAAACATAGGCTATGTCTGTTTATGGCCACATACATCAAGACTGCATGCACCTTTAGTCATGCCCAGCCTGGGAAAACAGTTGTTAAACAAATGTCTGAATAAATCATTTTTTGAGATGAAAGAACATCGAGAGTTAGACATAGATATAGAAGTGTCCGTATTAATAGGTCATCGTGGGATTGAGAGATTACCGTTACTTCTGAGCACTCTTAGATCTATTGCAAGCCAGATTGAGGTCGGGCTTGAATGCATTGTCATTGAACAAGATAAAATTCCAAGAATCAAACAGTACCTACCCCCATGGGTTAAATACTTATTTCTTAAAACGCATACAGATTCAACTACTTACAACAGATCAGCCGCCTTTAATCTTGGTGCTGAGTACGCGAGCGGCAGAATACTTTTGCTTCATGATAATGACATGCTAGTGCCAAATACATATTGCAAGAGTATACTTTGTATCGCAAACAGAGGTTATGATGCCATAAATACAAAAAGATACGTTTTTTACATGAGTTGTTCTGACACAGAACGTATAATTAGATCTACCAACTCGATTGCAGAAAGTACTCCAGATTATATCATCCAGAATTTGGAAGCTGGTGGAAGCATGGCAATAACAAGAAGAGCATATATCAAACTTGGTGGAATGGACGAAGAATTTGTTGGTTGGGGCGGGGAAGATATTGAACTGTGGAAAAGATGCTCTTTACTTCGAAGGTGGATTTGGGGCTATGAACCCATAGTACACTTGTGGCATCAAAGTCAACCCCTTAAAGAAAGAATAGATAATCCAAACATCGAGAGAATCAAGACATTAAATGCATGTGATCTCAAGACAAGAATTGATCTTCTATGCGCAAGATTTAAAAGAATCTAATAACATGAAAAAAGAAACAGTCTCGGTCATTATTCCTGTATTTAATCGCGGAAAAGCCCTAAAAGAAGCAGTAATGAGCGTTCTTTTACAGAGTCATATACTTATAGAGATTATTATTGTGGATGACGGTTCTACTGATGATACAAAGTTCACTGCAGAGATACTGGCTAGGAAATGGCCACAGTCTATCAAGGTTTTTTCGCAAGAAAACTCTGGGCCAGGAGGTGCTAGAGAGTTGGGAACAATAAAATCTACAGGTGAATTCATTCAATACTTAGACAGTGACGATATCCTGGTTTCAACTAAATTTCAATCTCAGATCAAAGCATTAAAAGAACATCCGGAAAGTGAGATTGCTTATGGTATTAGCTATCAAGCAGATTATTCCTTTAATCCTCCACTTCTCATGGGACCTTTACGTTCAACTGGAGAGGAGATTCTTTATTTATTTCCAAAACTTCTTAATGAGAGATGGTGGACAACAAGTTGCCCTCTTTACAGAAGAAGTCTTGTTGAAAGAATTGGACCATGGAAAGATCTGATTAACGAAGAGGATTGGGAATTTGATGCACGTGCTGCCAGATTACACACCCGCTTGATTTGGGTTGAAAAAGGAGTTTCTATAAGACGTATACATCTGGGAACGGATCATCTAAGTTCTGGTGGCTGTAGTAATAGAAAAAAGATGTGCGATAGAGTAATTGCAAAACAACTATTATTTAAATATGCTATAGATTATGGTATCCAAAAATCGGATGCTGAAATGAGATTGTTTGCAAGAGAATGTTTTCTACTATCTCGTCAAAGTGCTGGCATTGCACTTTCATCTCAATCAAGAATAATGTATATGCTTGCCAGAAATGCATCAACCGCTCTCAAAAGATATGGACTAGACTATATCTGTTACGGTTTACTTGGACACTTGGTAGGTTGGGAACGTGTAGGACGCTTGGCTTCACGGATGAGGAACATGCTATGATAAAAACGACTATTTGACTTAGATGCAATCACCACTAGTATCCGTTGTTATGAGTGTACGAAACGGAGGCGAAAAAATCCTTGGAAGCATTTATTCTATATTAAATCAAAAAGATATAGACCTTGAATTTATTCTTGTTAACGATGGATCAACGGATGACACATTCTCTATTTTGAGCAATGTAGCAATCAGAGATTCAAGAATCAGGCTTTTAAATCGACCTCCAAGAGGTCTTACAGTATCGTTGATTGAAGCTTGTTCAGAAGCTAAAGGTGAATTTATTGCTAGGCAAGACGCTTTGGATTACTCCATGCCTGAACGATTAATTATGCAAGCTGCGAAGTTACAAAATGAACCAACGGCTAGCTTATGTTCAACTACAGTCAAATTTATTACTGAAGAAAGAGTTACTGTGCTTATTCAGTCCCCCACTAAGGAAGAGATGGAAAAAGGTTTGTCGGGCATCATTCACGGATCGACAATGTTTAGAAGGATGCATTATCAACGCGTTGGAGGGTATAGAAAAGAATTTTATTATGCACAAGATGTAGATCTCTGGAGTCGACTGGTTGAGGTTGGAAAGCATATCGTTCTGCCAGAAGTTCTATACGAGAACTGTGTATACCCAAGTTCAATTAGTGGTTCACATAGAAGTGAACAAAAAAAGTTGCATTCATTAATTGTTGGGGCTACTGGAGCCAGAAAATCAGGGGGTAACGAAGACATTTGGCTTAAGAAAGCTTCAAAATTTTCCGAAGCATGTCGAATAATCTCAAATAAAAAAATGAATGTTAGTCAGGGTGCTTATTTTATTGGATCCTGTTTAATGAAGCAGGATCCTTTATTGGCTCAAAAATACTTGCAACTTGCAGTACAATCAAATCCGCTAAATCTACGCGCTCGATTAAAAATTCTAGGACTTATATGAAGATTGCAATTGCTATTCCTACTCTGGGACGAAATGATGTGCTTGTTGATACTATTGATAAATTATTGGCGTTAGATATAAAAGCCGATGAAATACTTATTGTTGATCAAAGCAATAACCATGATAACAAGACAAATACTTGTTTGCTCCAATGGCACCAGCAATCTAAGATCAATTGGATCCGTATTCAATATAAATCAATTACACATGCAATGAATATTGCATTACGTAAAGCAATTTCAGAAAGAGTTTTATTTTTAGATGACGACATCATTCCTGATAAAAGTCTGGTAGAAGAGCATCTTAGATTTTCATATAAAGAGCCTTTATCTATTATTGCAGGCAGAGTTTTGCAACCTTGGCATAATGGAAAAGAAGATTCATTAGGCAGTAGGTTTCTCTTTAACAGTTTAGTTGAAGGAGAAGTGAGTAGTTTTATGGGAGGCAATGTATCAGTACCTCGAAAAGAAGCTATTGCAATTGGGGGGTTCGACACAAATTTTGTACGAGTTGCATATCACTTTGAAGCAGAATTTGCATATAGATGGATAAAGCATGGCTACAATATCTTTTATGCACCAAAAGCTTTAATACACCACTTAAAGACAGAACGCGGCGGGACAAGAAGTTATGGTCATCACTTAACAACCATTAAACCAGATCATGCTGTTGGTCGCCATTACTATTATTTGTGTAGATATTCAACTATAACCGCAATCATAAAGTCCTTCCGTGATTTAATAAAATCTCCTTTCACAAGGCATCATTTGAAACATCCGTTATGGATCCCATTTACGCTTTTCTCTGAGATAGCTGGACTTATTTGGGCTATAATTTTATTTAATTCTGGAAAGGGATTGATCTGTTCCGAGAATACTTCTTTATTAATTATTTCTAGCCATCCCATACAGTATTATTCTCCTCTATTTTCTAAGCTTGATTTACAAAAGAGTTTCAAAAGCACGGTTTTTTATCTGAGCTTACCGAATGCTAAGTCTCAGTCTCTTGGATTTGATCATAGCTTCAATTGGGATATTCCATTACTTCAAGGCTATAATTATAGAGTCGCCAAAAGCTTTGATGGTAAAGGCTTATTTGCAGGATTCTTCGGGGTAAAACTCAAAAGACCATGGCAAGAACTGAAGCAAATAAAACTAACTCAGAAGCCTGACGCAATCCTTATAACTGGTTGGCACTTCTGGGGCATGGTACAGCTATTTTTGGTATCAAAATTGAGCAATATGCCTATTATTTTGAGAATGGATTCAAACTCTAATCGGCGACGAAACTTCTTTTCTAAGTATTTATATACATGTTTCTTCTCTTGGGTAGATATTTGCCTGAGTGTCGGCATTCAAAATCAGAATTTTTGTATTCAGTCCGGTATGTCAAGAGATAGAATTATTAGATCACCCCATGTTGTAGACAATAACTTTTTCTATTCAAAGTCACAACAAGCTAAGCATAATTTTGAAAAAATAAGAGATTTCTGGGGAATTCCCACATATTCATTTTGTTTTATCTATGCAGGAAAATTACAACAAAAGAAACGGCCAATGGATTTATTAAAAGCCTTAAATTTAGCCCATCGTCGCACAAATTTTCGAATACATTTGTTGATGGTTGGTACTGGACCGCTCAGATCCCAGTGCCAACGTTATGTTTCACAAAATAATCTACCTGTATCTTTTGCAGGTTTTTTGAATCAGACTGCCATGCCTGAAGCTTATGCTATTACTGACTGTATCGTATTGCCTTCAGATGAAGGGGAAACATGGGGTCTTGTAATTAATGAGGCGATGGCTTGTGCGCTACCAGCAATTGTCTCAGACAGGGCAGGATGTGCAGCCAACTTGATTGCACAGGGGATAACAGGTTATCAGTTTCCAACAGGTAATGTAGATAGACTATCTGAACTACTTGTATATATGGCTGAAAATCCTGATTTAACCAGGGAAATGGGGAAAAATGCAAAAGATCTTATCCATCAAGAATATAGCATTGAGAAAGTGGTAGAGAGTATTGGATCTGCAATGTCCCGTATCAATGGTTAACATTTTATTGTAATGAAAGTTTTGCACATAATACCCTCCATCAGCAGTAAAAGAGGCGGCCCTAGTATCGCTGTAATGAAAATGGTAAAAGCACTTAGAGATGAAGGAGTAGATGCATCGATATTAACGACGACTGATAATAGTATATATAGAGAAATCGACCACCCATTGGGTCGATGGTTTACATTTGATGATATACCCATATTAATTTTTCCCGTCGTTTGTTCAAGGATCGAAGTACTAAACGAGTATTTAATATCTCCACGTCTTTCTTGTTGGCTTATTCAAAATATCGAAGAGTACGATGCTATTCACATACATGCGATTTTTTCCTATTCGACTACAGTCTCAATGCTAATTGCACGTCTAAAGAATATTCCTTATATTGTTCGCACTATTGGCCAGCTTAACTCATGGAGTTTATCTCAGAGTCGTATAAAAAAACTGTTGATGCTTTCGCTAATAGAACACAGAAATCTGATGGCCGCAATGGCAATTCATGTCACGAGTAAATCTGAGATGGAGGACTTGAAAAAAATATGTGATCACAAGAATGTTTTATGTCTAGAATTAGGTGTCGATTTGCGGGGGATCGTAATAAGCGAAAAAAGAACGGCGCCAGAGATAATTTCTTTTATTTTCTTATCAAGAATTCACCCTAAAAAACGTCTTGATAATCTTTTGGAGGCATTTTCTTTTCTCTCTAAAGAGCATGATGAGATTCCATGGAAGCTCTTTATTGCTGGAAGTGGAGACTCAGATTATATATTTGCTCTCAAGAAGTTAGCCGAAGAATATGGTATAAATGACTCCATAGAATGGATGGGTCATTTAAATCAAGAAAAAAAGTTGGCCTTGCTAAAAAGCTGTGACTGGTATGTGTTACCATCTATATCTGAAAACTTTGGCCTGTCCGTGGTTGAAGCTTTAGCCTGCGGTCTTCCCGTGATAATCAGCGAAGAGGTTGGAATATCAGATATTATCTTAGAAAATAAAGCCGGATTAGTAACTGGAATTTCATTGAGCCTGGTTGATGCTCTAAAATTTGCTGTGCAAGGAGCTCCGTTGGAAATGAAAAAGGCCGCAGTCAAGCTGGCACGCGAAAAGTTCTCCTGGGATGAAATTGGAAAAAAACTTAGTTTTTTTTATAAAATAAATATCAAGGAACGCACAAAATGACGCTCATACTAATTGGATTATTATTGTTTTTGTTTTCCCTTATTGTTGGAGAGTATGGTTGGAGAGGGGCTGTTTTGTTTACGATATTATCTGGTTTTTTGCAAGATCCAATCCGAAAACTTTCCGAAATAGATTCATCATATTATGCGGCTATTTCTCTTTTTTTCTTTATTCTTACATTTTTTATTCTCAGGTCTAGGTTTAAAAGCTGGGATTTGGAGCTATTTTGCTGGCCAAATCCCATCATTATCTCCTTACTTCCAGCGTTCTTCTATCTTCTTATTCTTCAAGGCTTGAATTCATTCGTTAGATTCAATGACATCCGTCTAACAACTGTCGGCATTTTGTTTTATATTTTACCGTTAATTTCCCTATGGATAGGCTATCAGGTTGCTTGTGATCTTAGATTTTTAAGGAAAGTTCTCATTTTTTATGTTTCCATTTGTGCACTTACTGGCTTAAGTATATTTTTTAGCTTGCTTGGGTTGGAAAATAATCTTTTGAAAGAAGTCGGAACCGGCATTGAGATAACAGGTACTGGTCAAGGATACTCTGGGCTTTGGAGAACTAGCGAAATCGCCGGGTGGCATCTTGCCGCCGGTGCTTCCTTTTCATTCATACTAGGCATGTCCGAATCAAAAGGATTCAAACAAATATTGTTCTTTTTAATTACTTGTAGCCTTACTTTCTTGACAATACCAACCGGGAGAAGAAAATCATTGGGCTTAATAATAATATTTATTGCCCTCTATTTTCTCTACTACTCTTTAACCGGAAAGAGTAATCGAATAACAAAAGCATTGGGGAGTCTTATATGTGTAGTGATTCTATCAGTAAGTTCGTATGGATTGGTATTTAACCCAAATATTCAGAATACACTAGAACCTTTTTTTGATAGGTCAAGTACTTTAACAATAGAAGAATCGCAAGACAGAGTGAGAGTTCAAGGTATTGGAGCTGTGTTACGTGGTCTGGAAATTGCTGGTCCCTTAGGATTTGGGGTTGGGGTAGGTAGCAACGCAGGTACAACCAATATAGGGAGTTCGCGCTCAAACATTCAAAGCTTAGGTTATGTTTCAGAGGGGGGAGGTGGGCGACTGATCCTAGAATTAGGATCCATTGGCATAGCGTTTTTCTCTTTCTTAATCATACAAGTTATTGTTTTATATATTAAGATTTTTTCTCTATCTCGGTATCTTGTGGTTCTTGGATCTGATATAGTTTTAGGCCTTGCTCTTTTCACGTTGGCTAATGTAGTAACCTTTTTGTCAGCCTCTCAATTATACAGCGATCCTTTTATATTAATTGTATTAGGATTGTGTTCTGGGGCAATATTGGCAATTCCAAGAATTTATCTTAACACCCAATCGTCTTACTCAAAAGAAGTATAGGTTTTGATTTCATGTCATCTCACTCTAGACAATTATTATCCGACCGTCTTGCAGCACTGCTAATAACATATAATGAGGAAAATAATATCGAGAGGACACTTTTGTCTATTGCGTGGATGCCTCATGTTTTAATCATTGATAGTGGAAGCGATGATCGAACACTTAGTATTGTCAGCCAGTTTCATAACACTACAGTCTTATATCGGAAGTTTGATAGTTTCGCAAATCAATGCAACTTTGGATTGGAACACCTTTCATCAGATTGGGTTCTCAGTCTTGATGCTGATTATGTTTTAACACCTCAGCTTACAAAAGAGATCATAGATAGATTGTCGGATAATTGTGAGCATGATAATTATATGGCCTATAGAATTGGGTTTCGATATTGTATCAATGGTAAGCCAATATACTCGGGATTGCTACCCCCAAGGACTTGCTTGTACCAGCGAAAGAGTGCACATTATATAGATATAGGTCATGGTCATAAAGTCATTGTTAATGGGAGAACTGGCCAGCTTTATAACAAGATTTATCATGATGATCGAAAGACATTTGCAAAATGGCTTGAGACTCAACAAAAATACCAAAAGACCGAAGCCAATATGTTAAGAACTAGTCATTCAGGCAGTCTGCCCATACAGGATTTATTAAGAAAGCATACATTTTTGGCCCCATTTTTTGCTTTTTTTATGTGCTTAGTAATGAGAAGAGGTTTATTGGATGGTAGAGAGGGAATAATTTATGCGTTTCATAGGTTAATTGCTGAAAGTCTCCTTTACATGTACATGCATGGCTATAAAGAATAGAGTGATAAGATTGTTCTAATGAATTTATTCCTTTGTCGTCTTCTGGCTGGCCAGGGCTGGGACGATTTTAGCTTGAATGAGGACTATCGCCAGTCTATGGTTTAAAATTGGTTGCCGACGCTTCAATCAAGGAAATCTTCGATGCCATCAATCCTTATCACTGGCGGCGCCGGCTTTATTGGCGTTAACACTGCACTTACATTTTTTCAACAAGATTGGAAGGTCTCTATCCTAGATAATCTCTCAAGGGAAGGGACTCGTTCTAATTTAGAATGGATCCAAGAAGTTTGTAATTCCAAGATAGACTTTTATCAGATAGATATCCGAGATTTCGAAAGACTTTCCCAGTTGGTCATGCAAACTAAACCTGATATGCTTTTGCATCTTGCTGCACAAGTTGCTGTGACTACTTCCTACCTCAATCCACGAGAAGATTTTGAGATCAATGCTTTGGGTAGTTTTAATATTATGGAATCAATACGACTCTTTTCCCCAGAAACATTTGTCCTGTATGCGTCTACAAATAAAGTATATGGAGGCATGGAAGATGTTCCAGTTCTACTAAAAGAAGATGGCTATACTTTCTTGACTCTTGATTACGGTGTGAGTGAAAAACAGCCTCTTGATTTTCATTCTCCTTATGGCTGTTCAAAGGGAGTCGCCGACCAATATGTTATAGACTATGGTCGCATATATCACTTAAATACGTGTAGTTTCAGACAGTCTTGCATTTATGGAACAAGACAATTCGGTATTGAAGATCAAGGATGGGTAGCCTGGTTTACAATCGCAGCTACACTTAAAAAGTCGATTACACTTTATGGTGATGGTTGGCAAACAAGAGATGTGCTAAATGTTAAAGATCTGGCGCTTGCCTACATAGCGGCTTGGGATCATAGAAAGGAGATATCTGGTCAAGCATTCAATATTGGAGGGGGCCCTACTAACACACTCTGTTTACGGAATTTGTTACGATATTTAGAAGGTCAACTTGACTTAAAAATAATTCCACAATTTGCAGCAGCACGACCAGGAGATCAACCTGTGTTCATATGTGATATCCGCAAAGCCGAAAGCCTCTTACAATGGTCTCCAACAATAAACGTCTATAATGGCGTGAAAGATCTCATTGATTGGGTTCAACAGAATATTAATCTTTTTTCTTGACTTTCTCGATAAGCTAATGTCCGCAACAAAAACTGTCAGATTTCAAGCCTTAATTAGCACAATAGAACCTGTGGATGGAGGAGTTCCAACTATGACACGCTGGATTTGTAAGCTTTTAGAAGAGCTTGATATTCAGCCTATAGTTGCATGGTACGCACCTTGGAGAAATTATCCATCTTTATCTGTGCCTAGCTATAGAATTATCCGAGGTGCCAAACCTAAACTAGTTCATCAAGTTGCTTTTGAGCGGTACGATAGCTTTGGTATAGGTTCTTGGTTGCCAGAACTTGAGTTTACCCACTACCTCCCTAGTTTGCGATGGAAAAAGCTAATTTATAATTGCGACTTGCATTTAGCAGTTTCCGGCAATGCGCTCTGTGCATTGCCGTATCTGAAGAGTCAAATTCCCTTCTTGGCCTGGATAGCCACACCGTGGCAAGCGGATCGTAAGGATCGTATCCGTGAATTTAGTCTTCCAAGACGAATTCTTGACACCGTAATCAATACTCCTGTTCTAAGGAATTTCGAGAAAAAGATTCTAAATGCATCTGAAGGCCAAATTTTGTGTCTTAGTAATTATACCTCAAAAGAGATTGGCCGCCTATCAAATATAATGAACGATAATATTATGTACATGCCAGTGAACACCAGTCTTTTTAAGCCCGACCATAAAAAGACAAAACCTTGGAGAATCGGTTTTTCTGGTAGATATTGCGATCCGAGAAAAAATATTGAACTTTTACTGGTGGCAACGCAAATTTTGATTGATCAAGATCATCCAATTGAACTGATCTTAGTTGGTGACAAGAATGCTGAAAGCATCAGATCACTTGTTCATTCATATGGCCTGGAAAAGAATGTTTTTTGCTATACACATATGGCACCAAATAATTTGGCTCCGCTCTTGCAAACCTTTGACATCTTTGCCATTCCCTCCCATCAAGAAGGTCTCTGCATAGCGGCTCTTGAAGCTATGGCCTGTGGAGTCCCAGTGGTTAGCACTCGCTGTGGGGGACCAGAGGATTTTGTCCACCCAGGGATCACAGGTGAGCTCGTAGCCCAAAATGCTGACGACTTTGCGCTTGTGATTAAAAGTCTATGCATCGATAGGGAAAAGAGGAATCAGTTGGCAACTGCAGCTATCAACTGGATAGAGAAACATGCTTCCGAAGATATCTCAAGACTAGTGTTCCAAAACCATCTCAGATCTTATGCCAAAAGAAAAGGGATCAAGATCTTTTGATCTTGTGTCTATCTTTAATGCTCAGATAAATTTGCTATCGACTCAAAGATCTTCCAGCAAAGAGATCCGATTGAGTCTGATTTCAAATTGGCTTTCAAGTGGTATATAATGGATTGGCAACTTCGTTGTGTTCACAACCACTGATCAACCTTCTACTGAGAATATCAGAGCGTTTTTAGTCGCAGCTTTTCCACCCCCGTTCTTTAACATTCAATGACAATTCTTCTTGGTATTAACGCTTTCCATGCTGATTCAGCTGCAGTGCTAATAAGAAATGGTAACATCATCAATGCTGTTGAGGAAGAACGTTTTCAGAGAGTTAAGCATTGTGCTGGATTTCCCAGGGAAGCAATTAGATGGTGCCTGGATGATGCTGGCTTAACAATTGAAGACGTCGATCATATCTGCATTAATACAGATCCTAAAGCCCATCAACTTCGCAGGATTGCTTATGCAATATCCAATCGAGTAAGTCCTAGATTCTTATTGAAAAGATGGAAGAACAAGCGAGAGCGCAGTGACTTACCTAGCCTTATAAATGAAACTTTTCCAAACAGCATCTTTAGGGGTAAATTTCATTATATTGAGCATCATAGGGCGCACCTGGCTTCAGCATTTTACGCCTCTCCATTTATTGAAGCAAGTATAGTCTCTATCGATGGCTTTGGAGATTTTTCTAGTGCCGCCTGTGGATATGGCAGTAATAACGTGATAGACCTGGATCGATATATATTTTTTCCACACTCACTTGGTGCATTCTATACAGCAATTACCCAATTCCTGGGATTTCCAAACTATGGTGATGAGTACAAGGTTATGGGACTTGCACCTTATGGCAAGCCTTCTTACATGAAGGCCATGAATGAGATTCTAGAGTTAAAGGCAAGTGGGGAATTTCGGTTGAACCTGAGATACTTTCAACATTTTGGGAAGAAGGATCTGGATCACCAGTGGAGTCATGGTTCACCAATGGTTGGTCAGCATTGGAACAGAGATCTAGAAAATTTATTAGGCCCAGCCAGGAAAGATGGTCAGCCACTTGAACAGTACCATATGGATATAGCGAGATCTGCCCAAACAATTTACGAGGATGCTTTCTTCAATCTATTAAATTCTCTTTACAACAGATATCAGTGTCCACACCTATGTATAGCTGGCGGATGCGGAGCCAATTCAGTCGCCAATGGAAAGATAACTCAACGGACACCCTTCAAGACTGTTTATGTACAAGCAGCAGCTGGGGATGCGGGAGGAGCATTAGGGGCAGCCTTAGAAACCTGGCACAAATTAGGGAACCCTCGCTCCAAACCAATGTTAAATGCGTATCTCGGATATCGCGCCAATAAGAAAGAAATCAAGGATCTAGTGGCGAATGCATCCGCGATCTCCAATACAATTCAGAACAACTGCAATATTTATGAACTTGATGATCAATCCATCTGCGAAATGGTAAGCAATGCAATTACAGAAGGATTAATTATAGGCTGGTATGAGGGAAGAATGGAGTGGGGTCCAAGAGCGCTTGGTCATCGCTCCATTCTTGGTGATCCACGTCGTTCAGACATGAAGGATATTCTTAATCTCAAAATCAAAAGAAGAGAATCCTTCCGCCCATTTGCCCCCTCAGTTCTCCGTGAAACCGTAAAGGACTGGTTTGAGCTTGAAGGTGATGTCCCTTTCATGATGCAGGTTTTTTCAATCAAAGAAGATAAAAGAAGTCTTATTCCTGCAGTCACACACGTAGATGGGACTGGCCGATTGCAGACAGTATCCAAGGAAGAAAATGGTAGATACTATGACTTAATCTATAGATTTTTTCAAAAAACAGGTGTCCCGATGATTTTGAACACATCATTTAATGAAAATGAACCTATCGTCTGTACACCCAAACAAGCTCTTGATTGTTTTCTGCGGACCAAGATGGATATACTCGTTCTTGAAAATATTTTAATCCGGAGAACCATATGATTTCATTCCTTATAATCGTTCCCACTCTTGATTCTTATGACCTATTACCAGCTTTAGTAGCTTCTCTGAAAGCGCAGACCTTTCCTCATTGGAGAGTTCACTTTGTAGATGGTCCAAGTGGGGAAAGACATCGTGAGTATTTAGAGCTACTATGCAAGCAAGATCTTCGATTTAGCTATTCTTATCAGGACTCAAATGAGTTAGGAATTTTTGGTGCAATGAATCAAGGAATCAGATTTGCTGAAGCAGAGAAGGATTGGATTCTCTTCTGGGGAAGTGACGACAAAGCAGCTTCACCGTCTGTGCTCGAAACTATTGCAAAAAAATTGAGGGATTACAATGAAGTCAACGATTCACCTGATTTACTTATATGCGAAGGGATCTATTATCATCTAAACGCCAATATCATCCGACCAAATCAACAATTACTTGGAAGAGAAAGCAAGTTTTTTTTACGACATTCATTTCGCCGATCTCTCTTTTGGGGGTCTACTCCTCCACATCAGGCTACATTCTTTGGTCCAGGAGCAATCTCTTATTTAGCTAGATTCTCCTCCTTATTTAGTCTTTCCGCTGATTTAGATTATTTTCTACGGATTTCTACCTTTCCAAAGATTAAAGTCCGTGTGGAAAGGATCCAAGTTGTTTGGATGGGTGATGCAGGTATCAGCAATCAACAAACCAAACAACGATTAAAAGAGGTGAGAATGGCATACAAAATGGCTTTTCGGAATCAATGGTGGATACCTTTTTTCCTACGTTACATACAGCGGATCCAAAGTATTGTGAAACTCTGATGACAATAATTCTTTTTGGTTCTAATAATCCAACTGGTGCTGCTTTTCTTGACTTATGCAGCAATAATTCATGTGAGACTTGGGGAAGAAAAGCCACTGGAAATATAAATACTAAATTTGTATATTGTGATCTGTCAGAGAAACCTGTTAACTTAATAAAACCAATGGATGGGGTCGTAGTAAGTTTTGCCCCAATTTGGCTATTATCATCTTTTCTCTCTCATCTTTTTACGAACCAACCTCAATCAATTTTAGCGATAAAAGGTATTATCGCATGTTCTTCTTCTTCATACATGACAAAGCGTTTTGCCTTTAATCAATCTGACAAAGAACTTTCAAAAAAGCTCCATGAAGCACACATGCTGATCACCAGAATTTGTAGAGAAATGACTATCCCACTCCAAATTTTGGCTCCTACATTAGTTTATGGGAAGGTGAATGGTTACTGTGATAAAAATATACATAGAATCATTAAGCTTATGCGAATTTCTCCATTGATTATCCTTCCTAAGACGACTGGCCTTCGCCAACCAATCCATGCAACTCAGCTAGCCCAGGTAGCATATAAAAAAGCGAATAAGATCTCTGCAGGATCGTGGTGCAACAATGAACCAGCTATCTTAACCTTGGGAGGAGATTCAATTTTATCTTATAAATCTATGCTTTTACAGATAAAACGGGAACTAGTTAGCGATGACCAAGCCAGTCACTGTCTCATTTGTACCATACCTGACAAAATGTTCTTTATACTAATAATCTTCTTGCTACCACTCAACCCAAAGTTTTTTGAAGCCATAATGAGAATTCAAAGTGACTTGTCAAGTTTTACAATGGCTCATAAGATCCTGGAGGAGCCAGCGAGAACATTCCCAGTTCACCCCTTGCCAATTTAGGATTAGAACTACCAAAGAAATGAACTCTCAAATTTTTCAATTTACATTTTCATCGATTCTAACCTTTCTGCTTTTGGGACTTCTCCTCCCACAACTTCGCAAGAAGTTATTAGATGTTCCCAATCAAAGAAGTTCGCATATCGTAGCTACTCCAAGAGGGGGAGGCATTACTTTTGTGATAATCGGTACTTTGTTGAATTATATCTTTACCACAGGCGTTATCCGATGGATTCCCATCATATGCCTCCCGCTATCTATCACTGGAACAGTAGATGACTACAAAGGTTTACCTGCTAGCAGGCGTTATATCGTCCAGGCTTTCACGGCGACAATCTTGATACTTATCTCAAACATTGAAATGCCCTTTTGGCAAATACCCTTGTATATATTCTTGGTGACCTCTATGATTAACTTTATGAATTTTATGGATGGACTGGATGGCATCGTAGCAGGATGTTCGGTCATCCTTTTTATCGCAAGCTCAAATTGGTCGCTCTCTGGGGCTATTTTTGGATTTCTTTTGTGGAATTGGAGTCCTGCAAAGGTTTTTATGGGAGATACTGGAAGTACATACATCGGCGCAGTTTTTGCAGGACTCGCTTTTCAGTCATCATCAACTCAAAACATGTTAAGTTTGATTTTTGTAGGTTTTCCTCTTTTTGCGGACGCCTTGACATGTGTAATTCGAAGATTATTTCATGGCGATAATATTTTCAAAGCTCACAAACAACATTTATATCAACGTCTGAATCAAGCAGGATGGACCCATTCACAAGTCGCAACTTTATATGTTTGCTCAGTTTTTGCATTGGTCTTTGCTAGGGCGTATTGGAGTTTAAATATTTTAACTATGATAGTCATTCTAGAGATCTTGGTGGGAGTTTTTCTTGATCAAGCAGTTGCAACAAGATTTGATCGCCCGTAACTTTTGTGCTAATATAGGTGTTTATGTTTTGTGACTTGAAGTCTTCTTTATCAAGTTTTTTGCTTTTTTATTGTGAGAAATTTGTCAGCAGCACCTATTCCAATGAGATTGTTTGAACTATTTCAAAGCCAAATGATAGGAAGGCGCTTCTTACTGCTTTTTTTCGATGGCTTATTAATTGTCATCTCCTTCTATGGTGCTATCGCATTAAGACTTAATAACCCAATTAACATTGGTGTTTTCCTCTCTGAGCAAAAGATACTGCTTTTACCTGCAGTCATTAGTGGTCTTGCTGTGCTTTGGCTGTCAGGATGGTATCGGGGACTCACACGTTACACAGGAAGTTATGCCCTGTATGGACTTATTCCAAGAAGCTTGTTAATGGTCATCCTTTTACTCTTCTTGAGTACCCAAGTTTATAGGATAAATCCTCCAAGGTCATATTGGATGCTGTATTGGCTCTTATTCACTGCAGGTGCTATTGCTATGCGTATTGTAATGCGTGATATTCTTCTCCAAAAAATGGAACGTCATCATGCAAAATCTATCGCTGGCCAACCTGATCAAAGCGACCCAACATTGATTTATGGGGCAGGCTCTTCAGGCCTAACCTTACTTATGGCATTGCGCAATGATCCTCGTATTAGAATTATTGGCTATCTAGATGATGACACTTTTTTGCATGGTCGGACGTTACAAAATCAGCCGATATTCTCACCTGATAAAATCTCTACTCTTATTAGCAAATATGGGCTGAAGCAGGTATTGCTTGCAATGCCATCTATCTCCAGACAACGGAAAAGATATCTTGTGGATAACTTGACACATCATGGTATCAAGGTTCTTTCCATTCCCTCGCTTGGTCAATTGGCGAGTGGATCTCGTATTGTAAGCGATCTTCAAAGTGTTTCTATTGAAGATCTACTGGGGAGAGAACCTTCAAATCCAATTCCAAGACTTCTTAAAATTGGAGTTGAAAATAAAACTTTGCTTGTAACTGGAGCAGGTGGCTCTATCGGCAGTGAACTGTGCCGACAAATTTCATCACTTGGATTTAAAAAACTTATAATACTTGAGCTCAATGAATTTGCACTGTATTCGATCAGAAAAGAGCTTTTTAGTAAGTTCTCGAGTCAGCAAATTATCTCGGTTTTGGGAAATGCCAGTGATGTAAAGTTGCTAGACCAGATTTGCACGGAACATAAGATTGACACTATTTTTCATGCAGCTGCTTACAAGCACGTCCCTTTGGTCGAAGAGAACATTTGCGCAGGAGTTGCCAACAACATTTTATCCACAAGAGCAATAATTGATATTGCGATAAGCCACAATGTAGAAAGATTGATGCTGATTTCAACGGATAAAGCTGTGCGTCCGACAAATATAATGGGAGCCAGTAAGCGAATTTGTGAACTCATGATTCAAGCTGCTGCTGACAGATGCAAAAAACAAGGTCCCATTCTCTCGATGGTTAGGTTTGGCAATGTGCTAGGTTCGTCAGGATCTGTCATTCCTCTATTTCATGAACAGATTTCAAGAGGCGGCCCTGTTACTGTTACACACCCTTCCGTAACGCGTTACTTTATGACTATCCCAGAAGCGGTGCAGCTTGTTCTCCAAGCAACAGGAATGGCAAGCGGTGGGGATGTTTTTCTATTAGATATGGGAGAACCCGTCAGGATTGCTGATTTAGCAAGACAGATGATTGAACTTTCCGGTCTGCGTGTCAGAGACGAAATATCACCTGAGGGTGATATAGCTATTGAATTTACGGGCCTAAGACCTGGTGAAAAGTTGTATGAGGAATTATTGATCAATGCCGATGATGAAGCCACCGATCATCCTCTCATCCGACGTGCTCAAGAGCCTAAGTGGACACGTCAAGACTTCCATGATCTCATTCATCAACTCACTTTGGCTCTAGATCAGTGGGATGCCGAAGCCACTTATTCCTTGGTCCATCAGTTAGTACCTGAGCTTAAGTCCAACATTCATCATTAATTCCATGAAGAACAGATTCAATTCATTGATTGCCATTTTAAGGAAATACAACCTTAAAGGGTATTTTCGATCTTTATTATCCCAAATACCGCCTCCAACTCCTCGTAACTTATGGCTTACACTCTGTTCGCTTGTAGCCACTCAAAATCTAATTGTTTTTACAAATAGTCAGATTACTGGAAACGCAATAACCGCTTTATTGGTATGGGGAGGAGCTTTGATTTGTATGGAGGACCAGATTGAGGATCTTAGGCCCAACCCATCTTATCACAGCTTGCTTATAGGAACGTCCATGGTATTATACTGTCTTTATCGAACTTCAACCATCTTTAATTCTGATTCTTTCTTATATTTTTTAGTTCCTGTTTCTGGTATTGCTTTATCTTTAATGGTTGGGCCATTCAAGCTTATTCTACGATTTCGTGATTCTTTGTTAATCCTCTGTTTGCTTCCGATTTTTGTTGTCATTCAAATTATTGCTGCCACGTACGTCACTGATGACCTTTCCCTGTTAACAGCAAAGTTTGTTCTCTTCTGGCTTGGTGTCCTCGGTTTGTCACCCGTTCAGTTGGTCGGAGATACAGTTTTTACGGCAGGAGGTGCCGTTCAAGTGATGCATGAATGCAACGGTTTTGAAATGATTATGCAGATGATGATTACAGCAGTTATATTTTTAGTGGCTTTCCCTTTGAGATCACGCTTAGGACGATGCTTAATCATTTTTTCGGCTCCTATATTTGGATTTATCATAAATTCAATGCGAATAGCTCTCCTGGCAGTTTTTACCTCTTTTAACTCAGCCAAAGGAAGATATTTATTTGATTTCTTCCATGAAAAGGCTGGATCCTTGATTTTTTCAGGCATCGCTGTATTTGCATTAGGTTATTTGTATCTCGCCGTGCTTGAGCGTGAGTTACCTCCTCTTTCCGATCATTAAAATGAAAAATTCAGCATCTTCTCGTTTTACACTCAATGTTTATACGGTCACAACAATTATAGCTTTGTCTTCATGCATTTATGTATTCTTAAAGCCTGGGATTTCTTCGCCAATCTTTCCAGAATTAAAGATGGGCAAAGCTTTAAAAAATATCAGTGCAGAATCTCTCATTTCTACAGACAAGATGAAATTAGATAAAGATTCATCTGATCGCAAAGTCTCTTCTCTATATACATACAATTATAAAGATGGCAGTAAAATTTTAGCCGCAATAGTGCGTGTAAGAAAACGAGATGATTTTAAGATTGAAACCTATGGATTACTAACCAAGAATATAGATCCTATCTACCTAAAGAATTCTAATGCTATCCACTCTAATCCTCCCTCACTTTCCGGTAAGATTGGTAATGACAATTTTATTCAGACATGTGTTATTCCTAAAACAACGACTCTAGAAGAAAATGATTTTAGATTAGACAACTTAACTACTATTGTTGAAAAAGTAAATCCACGATCAAATAGCTTTCTTGACAAGATTATGGGAACCAGAAATCAGATAGATTATTCATGTTTAGTTTTAACTTATAAATCTTCAAATAAATCTGTGGATATGCCGCCAAAGAATTGGCCGATTATTGTTAAAGCAGTACAACAAGTTTTATCCCATTAGAGCTAGTTTAGCCAACTCGATTTTCCAGCTTTGCAAATCTATGTTATTTAATTGGCGCAAGCGACAGCTTTCTCAGCAAAAGATAAAAAGAACTTTTTCTGTCCAAGGGGTGACAAGTAGAAGACTAGATTTTTATTACAGTTGGGTTATGACTGGAAGCCTTGCTATCGGTCCAATACCAAGGAATGAAGAGGATTGGACCCAACTTGAAAGAGATGGAATCAGGAAAAGATTCAGTTGTTGCTATCCTGAAGAAAGAGTCTTCGCTCCAATACCAGAAAATTGGGAGAGTAGAGAGGTGTCTCTGCCTGATCATCGCTTTCAAGAAGAACTAACGCCAGAAAAACTTATTTATGCACTTAATGAAGCAACCAATCTCCTATCTCTCGATGACACGCCACTCTATCTTCATTGTTTTGCTGGTCAAGAACGATCAGCTCTACTTGCTGCTGGGATAGTAAGCTTGATTGCTAATAAAGATCTTTTTGATGCTCTTGCTTATGTTAGACAATGTCATCCAAAAGCCAAGCCATTATATGAACATCTTGATATCTTAGAGAGAGCGCTAAAAAGTTATGGCTGAGTAGCTTTTAACATATTTAATACATAAAAATTGATTTTTTGGCTGAATTTATGCTTTGGGTGACTGTTTATTGGACTCACTCTTTACTTCCATTGAATCACTATTAGGCTTCAGAGGATTTTCCTGATCGGCTTGTAAATAATGATTGGAGAAATAGGTATTTTTTGCTTGCGATAAATAGCTATTCTTTCTTCTCTTTCCATAGCTATCAGTATAAGCATTTCCGTAATGATAATAGTATCCATATTCATAACCGTAATCATTGAGATTTGTTGGGAATGAAACCTGGTTGCAGATTAGTCCTAACACGTCTACACCAGTTGCCTTGATACGACGACAAGCTTGTGGGGTAACCTGTCTAGAAACTTTGCCCAAACCGACTAAAAAGAGAATACCATCTAACTTTTCTCCCAACAGGATGGGATCAGCCAGAAGCAAGCACGGCGGGCTGTCGAACAAAATAATGTCATAGTTTGGATTATTTCTAATATTTTGAATAACATCTTGGCAACGAGAAGAATTGAGAAGCTTGGCCGGATCTGGTGGCTTAGGTCCAGATGGAATAAAATCGAGATTTTCTTGTACAGGAACGATCAGCTCTTCAAAAACAGATTTTGAATCCGTTAATAATGTGGAAAATCCATCTCCACCTGAAGATACACCTAGATATTTGGCCTGTGTTGGTAGCCGCATATCAGCATCAACAACAAGAACCTTTAAACCCAGGTCGGCCAGGGTACGAGCAAATATAGAAATTGCTGTTGATTTACCTTCGCCTTGTGTTGAAGAGGTAATTCCAACAATTTTTATATCTCTATCTGCTCTTAACAAACGAAACGTCGTAAACAGACTTCTTAGAGATTCCTTAATTGCAAATCTCTCACTGGCACTCATATTGGCAATACTTTTACTAATATTCAACCCTGGTTCAAGGGGCAGATAGGGAACCAAACCAAGAACCGGAAGTTGGAGCTCTTTTTCGGCTTCCATTGGAGTATGAAAAACATTATCCGTTCTTTCACGTAGAACTGCCGCACCAACGCCTGCAATTAAACCAAATAAGACAGCCCTGAAAAGGTTATCTCTGATATTTGGGGAGACTGGTGTACTATTAAAGGTTGGAGGGGAAATCACTTGCCAAGGCGCAACAAAACGTGCCTTTTCCAACTTATAGTTCTCAATTGCCGACATATAGGAAGCGTAGTTCTCTCTTGCTGATTGCAACTTCTGAGAAAGGTCGACGAATTCTTTAATTTTTACTGGGCTATTTCTAAAATTTTGATTAAGCATCATAATCTGTCTGTTGAGCTCGTCTTGTTTTTTTGCATTTTGAAATAGTCTATCTCGAAGCACATCAAGCTGCAGGCCTTTAACAATTGGCACAAGTGCATTTCGACGGGCCAACAAAGATTGTACGACAGGGGAATCGTCTCGATAGACTGACCTTGCCTTGGCGAGTTCAAGATCGTATTTTTTATATTCAGATTCTGGATCATCTGCCCCAAGAGTTTCCTTAAAGATTTGGTTGGTTGCTTTGCCCGCGTGGGGAATCAAAGTGCCCTGCCGCCCAAGTTGTTCTATCGGAGTAGGTGCTCCGGAGGGACTATAAGTTAGTTTTCCAGTCTTAACTGTATCCATTTGATTCTGTATCTGAACTTGCTCAAGTTGCAATTGGGTAACTTGATTTACCAGCGAATTCCGCTGTAGTTCGATGGCTTCTGCATTGGCAGTTGGGTCAAGAACAAGGTTGCGTTCCCTGAATTTCTTTAATTGTGTTTCATACAGGTTTACTTTGGCTAAAATTTCAGGGGCTTGTGCGTCAAGCCATCTCATCCCTCCATCAACACCTAATTGGCGCTGGACAGTCGAAAATTTAACATATTCATTGGCAATATTTTCAAGAATTAGTCTTCCCTGTTCAGCATTTGTCCACCATAAGCTAACCTTCAAAACAGATGTGGTATTGTCGCCTCCCTGGATGTCGAGACGTTCAACGATCTGCGATGCCTGCAAACCCATTCTTTCGGCTACAGGATTGATGACAAAGGGACTTCTCAAAATGGCCCGCAAAGCCGGAATATTATTCGTTTTTGTTTTGGCCCTGGCAATAGTTGCAATTTTTCCTTCTGCTCCCAATACTTGATCGTCCAGAATTGCAGACTCGATTTGGAGGATGAAATCTCCTGAGTAAACGGGATTAAATTTCAACTCGCGCCAAGTGTTAAGAGCGAAGATCCCTGAAACCACAGCAGATGTGATCAGAAAGATTCCTTGACGTCTCTTAATTGTGCGTATCAGGCCGGCAAATCCTCCCTGAGTGCTGTCAGAACTCGCCAAAGGAGAAAGATTTGCGCCTGCTTGACTGGCTGGGTAAGGTCCAGGAGGCAGTTGGGGAAGGTTTGGTCCACTCCCAGATGCAGGTTGAAATGGGGCGCCAGTGGTTGTCACAAACTTTTTTCACCTGACTTAACATCTTAGACCTTTCCTTGCTGGCGTCAAGTCTTCACGAACAGATGGGAAACCTCCCCACTGAACAGCTCCGAAATGGAAAATGAGCTAAAATCCAGAAATGGCAATTGCTAGAAACATGAACCGGCCCTCTGATTCCAATAAATGTTTTGTTTGGCGCCAGCGTTGTCTGCCATTCGCGATTGCCATGGCTAACTTGTTATCGCCATGGCAAGTGGCCTTTTCAAAACCCGTCACAGTCCCAACATCAACACTATCCGCCAAAAATCTTGGCGGCTCGGTATCAACCAGTATCACTTCCACAACGGGAGCATCTCAACAGCGCAATTCACTTAATTTAGCCGAAACCTACACTGACTTATATACATTAGGTCCTGGAGATGGATTGAATCTTGTTTTTCTTGATCCTGAGCTAAAAGAAGTTGGAGGACCCTTTGTAATTCTCACGGACGGCACATCTATTCTACCCTTTATTGGATCTGTTCAATTGGCGGGCCTGACGATTGGTCAAGCTTCTCGATGGCTTACAAGCCTGTATGAGAAGCAGATTGTCCGTCCACAACTTCTGCTGCAACTGACCTCACCACGACCAACAAAAATCACCGTCATTGGGGAGGTAACAAAACCTGGATTTTTTGAGTTGTCAGGCATCCCAAGAATTATTAATGCTGTTCAAGTGGCTGGAGGTATCACAGCAAATGCTGACATCAGAAAGGTGATGCTGAGAAGAGTTGTTGGCCAGAATGGTTCCCAAAAACAGACTTTTTTAGATTTATCTCAAGTATTCTTTCTGGGAAATCAGTTTCAGAATCCAATTCTTTTTGATGGAGACACCGTCATTGTTGGACGGGCAACAGAACCTTTGCCCGACGAAATCATCCGTATTGGTAGGACAAATCTTGCGCCACCAATTATCAGTGTATCCATCTTGGGAGAGGTAAAATCGCCTGGCACAGTTGGATTGCCGGCAAACACCCCTCTGATGGAGGCAATTTTTAGGGCTGGTGGTTTAGCCAAGTGGAGAGCCAATAAAAATCACATCGAACTCATTCGCTTTAATGATAACGGGACCACGACTCGTCAAGTCTTCTCTTTCAAGCAAGATCTCAACGTTTCCAATGGTTTCAATCCGCCTTTAAG
Organism: Cyanobacteriota bacterium; assembly: GCA_046340515.1. GTDB lineage: Bacteria > Cyanobacteriota > Cyanobacteriia > PCC-6307 > Cyanobiaceae > Cyanobium. The sequence goes on from JBKDTB010000124.1 coordinate 41,048, forward strand.
AGACAGAGATACCATTATTGTTAATCGTTCGTTCTACGGAGAAGCGATTGATGCTTTAAGCGATATCGCGGTTCCCATTGGAATTGTCAACAATCTTGGTGGGATTGGCAATAACTGGGGTTGGAATAACAATCGCTGATCACCCATTGAAATCATGAAATTCCTCCCTCCTTTTCAAGTCAATAGTAACCTTGCTGCCATGCTCTGGGCAGTGGCTAGCCAATCAATTTGGCTCCCTGTTTTTTTACTTGGTGCACAAGAACAACGATCGGGCAACCCGAAAGACTCTAATTCAAACCTGGTAGATCAGGGGTCCCAGGACACTCGTCAGCCTTTCGTTTCAGGTTCCTTTCGCAATCATTTGCCTTCGCAGAACATTTCCTCCTCAACCCAGGGGGGTAGAAGCAGCGGCAATGCAAACATACTATTGAATGCATCATTTAATCATGGGCAATCTTCCCTCGGAGATACAGCAAGATCCCTGACGGACAAAAGCTCCCTTAACTCTACTTATGAGATCCCTAAGTCGAAGAATTTCTACAGTTCGGAATCTCCCGTTTCGGGCATGAACGATAGGAAAACTCAGCCATCTGAATTTTTAGATTCTGGCAGCAATCGCCTTTCTTCAGCAACTTTCATTCAACGATTGTATTCCCGCTCTGATCTCCTGGGCGGGACGGTTACTTTGCAAGATCTATCGGAGCCAATCATGCCACCGATAGCCAGGGCTGAGCGTGCTCAATGGTCTCGATCAGGCGACCCCCTGGCTCCTTTGCCGCAAATATGGCGAGAACCAATGCGACGCGCTTTAGCTGCACTCTCCCAAGAATCACTGACAGCAAACGCTTCTGACTCTAAAGATCCCAAGGGATATCTCAACCTTGATGAAGCTAGATTTGTTCACATTCCATCATCAAGAATTCGACAGTCCAGTGAGATTCCACTCGCCTTGCAGGCTGATGGCAGTGTTGACATTCTAAATAAGCCTGATGATCCTGTGATCATTGACGAAATCAAGAGATGGTCTTCCAAACAAAGACTGCCTGTGAAGGGGAAGATAAGCCCTGCTGTGGTGCACTTGCATCCGATGGAACCGTTGAAGATTGGTTCATCTCAAAAAGAGCAACCAGCCTTCAGCCGCACCACCTCAGGTCGCTCTGATGAGGCAGCAGTCCCACCCATGCCGGCTCGGGAGTCCAAATCGATTGCTGTTCCGGCAACGACTTCGGGCGGCGACGCTCCATCGGGTTCCAACTCCACCCCCTCCATCAGCACAACCCCACCTGAGCCCGTCAGCTCCACACAATCAGTAACCCCCAGCGAGGCCGAATCATGAAAAGATTTCAATTCGGCAAGAAGAGGACGATCTTCTTGGGTTGTCTCTCTCTCGTTGCATGTTTCTCCACTTCCTCTCTGCCAAGCCAGGGGCAAACGGCGTTGCTCCCAAGTCGTCCAATTTGGATACCAGCGCCCGAAGATCCCGTATCTCGCTCTGTTCAATGGACAAAGGTGGAGCAATTCGGGGTCATGCCAGCCGCATTCATGCCTGTGCCCTCCCGGGTCTCCCCATCCGAGCTCGCTGCCAATCCAAGAGTGGAGGGTCCCTACAAAGGAAGAGGAATTTTTGGTGTCGGCGGTGGCGTCAGAGCGGGGACCTACACAGGCGATCCTACGAATGCGGTCCTGACAACCCGGTTCGGCTATAAATTAGATGACAACTTCTCACTTTCTCTCCGGCCAACGAACATATTTTCATCCTACGACAATAACAATAATGGAAATTTCTGGAACAATAACGAATTCAGGATCCCACTGACTGTTGATCTTTTTCACGGATTCTTTCTCTCGCCTTACATTGGTGGCGGCATCGCTACCAATGCTGATGGGCTTGGCTATACAGATGGCATGTTTACCGGCGGCCTAGACGTGAATGTGACAAAGTATCTCACCATAGGACTTAATGTCAACTATATTTATCAAAGCAATGTTGATGACACTGATTGGGAAGCTCTTGGCATGCTTTACCTCCGTTTCTAACCTCAAGCAATCCAGGACGATTCCCCTCGCAACCCCCCTCCTGAAATTAATCGGCAACGGCCAGTAGAGCATCTTTTATCTCCTGACGCTGCTCTGCGTCATAGCTCCAACGTTCAAAAAAGGCCTGTTCCTCTCCCTCTCCCTTCAATCCGTCCAGCAGGCTCTCCAGCTTTTCCTTGACCAGGGACGGATCAAGCTGGGTGAGCAACTCTCCGCTGCGTGCGCGCACCCGAAGGGACCCATTCAGCAAAGATGCGTCCTGCTGACGACGATGGTGCACCGCCATCGCCGTGCTCATCGCCAGATTGCGAACGGTGAGATCCACCACACCCGCACCCGCCAGACGAAGCTGGAACACCAGAGGCTCCGGCAGGCGATCCATCAGAGGTGAATCGCCAGTCAGAGAGACCACAAAGAATCCTCGGGCACCATCCCGATGGCTCACCAGTTGGCCCACCGCATCCGCCAGCACCTCATCGCTCAACTCCCCGGCATCCCAGAGACGGATTTTTTCAGCGCTGATGGCCATCGCCTCCTGAAACGTGGGCAAGCTGGACATGGATCCCCTCCGACAGCAGGCCTCCATCTTCGCCAAAGACCGGCATGAACTGGCAAATTCGATGGATGGATCATCCCCCTCCGCACCTCTGTCCCGCTGACAACCCATCCCCAACCCTGGAAGAACCCGCCCGGGAGTTTCGGTCCGGCTTCATCGCCCTGATCGGGCGTCCCAATGTCGGCAAATCCACGCTGCTGAATCGCCTGGTTGGTCAGAAGGTGGCGATCACCTCCCCCGTGGCCCAGACCACCCGCAGGCGGTTGCGCGGAATCCTGACCACCCCGACGGCCCAGCTGATCTTTGTCGATACCCCTGGCATCCACAAACCCCACCATCTGCTGGGCGAGCGCCTGGTGCGGAGCGCCCGTGAGGTCATCGGCGAGGTGGACCTGGTGTTGTTGCTGGTGAAAGGCTCCGAACCCGCTGGCCGCGGCGATGCCTTCATCGTCGATCTGCTCAGAAACAGCAAGGTTCCGGTGCATCTGGCCCTCAACCACTGGGATGGGGTGGCTCCTTCTCGGGCGGAGGAACTGCTGGACAGCTATCGCCAGCTGCTCGCCGAGTCTGCCCCGGGCCAGGAGGGTGGTGCCTCCTGGCCCCTCCATCCGATCAGCGCCCTCACTGGACTCGGGACCGACATCCTCGTCGACGCTCTGGAGAGGGACCTCCCGATCGGCCCCTGTCTCTATCCTGCGGACACCGTGAGCGACCAATCGGAACAAACGCTCCTGGCGGAACTGATTCGTGAACAGGTGCTCCACCAGACCCGAGAAGAGGTGCCCCACTCCGTGGCCGTCCAGATCGACAGGATTGTGGATGACGATCGTCCGACGAAGGAAGGCAAACTGCGGGTGGCCGTCCTGGCCACGGTGCTGGTGGAACGCCAAAGCCAGAAAGCCATCCTCATCGGCCGGGGGGGCCAGATGCTCCGGGCCATCGGCACTGGCGCCCGAAAACAGATGGAAGCGTTGCTCGGCAACCCGGTCTATCTGGAGCTCTTCGTGAAGGTCGTGCCCCATTGGCGACGCAGCGCGGCCCGGCTGGCAGAACTGGGTTACGGGCTGCAGGATTAAGGTCAGAAGACAGCCAGAGTGGGGCCTTGAACGCCTTTCCTCCCGAGGACATCCGCGACTTTCTCCAACTCAGCGCTGGCGAATGGCTTGCGCTTCGCAGCCTCCTCGACCCCGATGGGCCCGAGGAGGTGGAGGAGCCCCTGGAAAAGCGTCTGGAGCCTGACGCCGTTTCCCAGCGCTGGCATCAAGCGGAACGGGGCGAGTTGAAAGTGAGCGTCCTGGAACCCCATGGCCCCCAGGACTGGGGCGGGCTGGAGGTGTGTCCTCCTGACGGAACCAGCGTACGGCTGAGCTTTCGACGCGATGGAACGGTCGAGTTGGGCAACCAATGGGGGCGCTGGCAGCTGGCGGCTGATGGCAGTCTCGAGCTGGAGATGGCGCTGGAAGGGCGCGTGGTGAAGGAGCGCATCTGGTTCAGCAAACCCAACCTCCGCTTGCGCTGCACCTTGGAACAATCCCTGGATGGTCGCCCGGGGAGGGCAAGCTTCAGCTCGGAGATCAGGCGGGTGCGCCGCCCCGAGGATGCCGAGCGGCGCACGCTCGCCTGAACGATGCGGATTGATGTGATCAGTCTGGTACCGGAGGCCTTCGGTTGCTTGTTGCAACTCGGCGTCATTGGCCGGGCTCTGAGCCGTGGCATTGCGGACCTTCATCTCCACAACCCCAGGGACTACGCCAAGGATCGCTATCGAAAAGTCGATGATGAACCCTACGGGGGTGGTGCGGGGATGGTTCTCAAGCCTGAGCCGGTCTTCGCCGCCTTTGAAGCTGTTCCCCTCCAAGGTGCGCGGCGCACCCTGCTGATGACCCCTCAAGGCCAACCTCTGCATCAGCGCGACCTGGAACGCTGGGCCCGAAGCGCGGACCAACTGGTGATCCTCTGCGGGCATTACGAAGGATTTGATGAACGGATTCGCTGCCTGGCGGACGAAGAGGTCTCCCTGGGGGATTTTGTGCTCACAGGCGGGGAGTTGCCTGCGATGGCAGTGATCAATGGCGTGGTGCGCCTTCTTCCCGGGACAGTGGGCACTCCCGCCTCCCTGGAGGCAGAGAGCCATCAGGGAGGGCTGCTGGAACATCCCCACTACACCCGGCCACCCGTTTTTCGCGAGATGGAGGTGCCGCCTCTGCTGAGGAGCGGTGACCACAACGCCATCGCGCGCTGGCGCCAAGAGGAGCGCCAACGCCGCACACGCGAGCGGCGACCGGATCTCTACGCCCGTTGGCAGGCGCAGGACTCCCGTGAGTGGAAGACTTGATCCTTCCCTTCAGGGTCCCCCATGGATCTGCGCATTGGCCAGGGCTACGACATTCACCGTCTGGTGGCCGGCAGGCCCCTGATCCTGGCGGGCGTCTCCCTGAGCCACCCGGCGGGCCTGGGGCTCGATGGGCACAGCGATGCGGATGTGCTCACCCACGCCCTCATGGACGCCCTGCTGGGGGCTTTGAGCCTGGGGGATATCGGCCAACACTTCCCTCCGGGGGATCCCCGCTGGAAAGACGCCGACAGCCTGCGCCTGCTGGAACAGGTGATGGCCCTGGTGCGGGAGCGGGGCTGGGAGGTGATCAACGTCGATCTGGTGGTGGTGGCGGAACGGCCCAAACTCCGTCCACACATCGAACAAATGCGAGCGAACCTGGCGGAACGCCTCTCCCTTCCGCCCGATCGGGTGGGCGTCAAGGCCACCACCAACGAAGGGCTGGGGCCGACAGGCCGGGAGGAAGGCATCGCCGCCTACGCGGTGGCGCTTCTGCACCGCCCCTGATCCACCAGCCAGCTCCAACCTCCGCCAGCTGAAGCCTGCCTAAGCTGGCGCCATCTCGTTCTTGTCGCTTCGGGGGTCTCCATGGACGCGCCCTGCCATCCTGGAAGCCTGGCCGCCATCCGCCATGGCCTGCAGGTCATGCGGGCCAGTCGCCAGCAACGCGCGGGGGACACCCTGGTGGCGATCGTGGAGCATCTGCGGCTGAAGGTGCCGAGTGGGGGGAGGGAGGCCTGGATTCAGGCTGAGCACGAGACCTGGGATCCCTGGTTGCGTCAGCAGAAGGGGTTCGTGGAACGGGAGGTGCTATGGGACAGCGCACGGGGAGAGGGTGTTCTGCTGATTCACTGGGCCAGCGATGACGACTGGAAGGCCATTCCCGCCGGCGCGGTGGCGGCGGTGCAGGCCCGCTTTGAAGCGGCGGCCAAACGCTGTCTTGCCCTTCCCCCCCAGAGCGAGAACCCCTTCCCCCTGGTCTTCGCCGGCGAGATTCAACAGTCATGACCACTCCAGCCCATCTGGATCTCGCGCGACGGACACGGATCGGCATGGTGGAGGCGGTTTGGGGGCAGCACAAACAGGCGCATCAGATCGCCTCGATCCTGCGTGACCTGGTGGACGCTGGTGAAACCGCCCTCGTGACCAGGGTGTCCCCCGGCAAAGCCGCCGCCGTGGAGCGGTTGTTGCGGGAGGACGGTGCCCAACCTCCGGCGATGACCCACCATCCCGAGGCCCGCTGCCTGACGGCCCCGGATCTGCCTGCCGTGAACCCCGGGCTGGGGACGGTGACGGTGGTGACCGGGGGCACCAGTGACCATGTGGTGGCACGGGAAGCCGCTCTTGCTCTGCGCTGTCACGGCGTGCAGACCACCCTGGTGGAGGATGTGGGCGTGGCGGGGCTCCATCGCTTGCTGGATCGCCTCGCGATCCTGGGGGAGGCCAACGTTCTGATCGTCTGCGCCGGCATGGAGGGAGCCCTCCCCACCGTGGTCGCCGGATTGCTGCCCCAACCCGTGATCGGCGTGCCGATCTCCGTGGGTTACGGGGTCAGCGCAGGAGGAATGGCCGCCCTGCAGGGCATGCTGGCCAGCTGTGCCCCCGGACTGACGGTGGTGAACATCGACAACGGATATGGAGCGGCCATGGCGGCCCTGCGCATCCTCAACAGCCGCCATGCGCCCATCGCTCCTCCCGGATCATGACCCCTAGAGGTGTTGGAGCTGGGGGTAGGCCGTGAGCAACTCCTCGGTCGTCAGCACCTCACCCGCACCCTCGGGCTGCCAAATCACCTCGAGCGCCATGAGATTGTCCTCGCTGATGGCACCCAGCTGTTGCAAGGCGTCCCGCAGGGCCTCCGGCGAGGTCGCATCCTTCAGCACCAGACGGTTGCGAGTGGCCACCAGGAGGGTGACCGCAATGAAATCACTTCCGACCCCATCAGACTGCGGACGATCGCCGGTCAAAGCTGTCTGATCGCGCAGTCCACCAACATTTCTCAGCACTTCCTCCCTCAACTTGCTCCTCTCCTGAATGGCGAGTCGATTGAAGGTGGCCTCCGCCGAATTGAGGGGAACTTGGGCCGCCTCGGCGTTGGCATAAACCCAAAATTCAGGGTGGCGGAGAAGCGACAGCGAGGATTCCTGCAGGACCTTGCACAAACCAGCTGAGGTACCGGTGTCGGCGGTGGCGGCCAGGCGGCGCAGATCAGCTTGGAGCTCTTTGGCCGCGGGCAACAGGCCCACTTGCACCTGGGCCAGGGAAACAGGACCGCGGGGCAGGGGCGGCGCGTCGTCGCCAGGCTGACCCCCTTGCAAGGCGGAGGCGTTGCCCCCGCGGAGAGCATTCACCAAAAGGCCCGCCACAGCCATCAGGATCAGGAACCCGAAGAGCCCGCCGCCGAACCCGAAGATTGGAACGATGAAGGGAAAACCAAATCCTCCACCGCGGTAGCCGCCCCCTCCATAACCCCCACCTCCATAGGGCATGGGGGCCCCCCCCCCATAGCGACTTCCGCCCCCGCCGTAACTGCGGGGAGAGGGAGAGGAGCGGAAACTGCCACCACCGATGCGACCACCACTGGCCGCGTCAGCGGGATGGGGAGCCAGTAAAAGGATGCTGCCCAAAAGGAAGGGAACCACCATCAAGCTTGCGACGCGCTTGAACAATTGGGATCCCATGGAGGAAGAGTCAGGAATGCAGGCCACGAAATCTAGGCACCTCCTCCGACGATGGTGACCACCTCCAGGGCATCGGATTCCACCACTGTGTGGCCGGACCACAGGGAGCGGGGCAGGATCACGCCATTGAGTTCCACCACCACGACAGCGGGCTGATATCCCAAAAGGCTCAACACTTCTCGGAGGTCGCACCCCGCGGGACAGGTCTGGGGCTCCCCGTTCACACGGATCTCAATCATGGATCCACCCCCAGCTCCTGCAGCAGGGCCAAGGTGGCGACCCCGGGATCCCGGGCGTCTGTGATGGCGCGGATCAGGGCCACCCGACTCGCGCCCGCCTGCCGAACGGAGGCCAGGTTGCCGGCGTCAATCCCACCGATGGCGAACCAGGGAATGGGGCAGTCGGCAGCCGCGGCGGCCACCTGGGCCAGCCCAACCGCCGGACGACCGGGCTTGGAGGGGGTGATGTGCACCGGGCCGACACCCACGTAGTCACAACCCTCCAGCACGGCCTGGCGCCGTTGATCCGAAGAGTGGGTGCTGCGACCGATGAGCCGCTCCGGCCCCAGCACCCGCCTGGCCTCGGCCACGGGGAGATCAGCCTGCCCCAGGTGGACACCATCGGCCTCCACCGCCAGGGCCAGATCCAGACGATCGTTCAGAACAAACAGGGCGCCATGGCGATGGCAGAGCTGACGCAGGCCCCGGGCCTGGGCCAACCGTTCCAGATCCGTCGCGGGCTCCTGCTTGGGTCGGTACTGCACCAGGCGCACCCCGGCGGTCAGGGCGGCCTCCACCACCCCTTCCAGATCAGGCACCGGGGCGGTGATCAGATACAAATGGCAGCGGCCCAGCCGTTCCCGGCGCGACAGGCCATCGGGCGCCCCGCCCCGCAGGCACTCCACCTCCAGGTCGTAGAGGGCGTAGCGAATCCGGGCGGCCTCCGCGGCGAGGGGGGGATCCAGCGCCCTGCCGAATTCCTCCAACACCCGCAAGGCCTCCTGGACCCGGGCCGCGTTGGCGGCAACCACCGCCAGGGGGTCTTCTCGTTCTTGCTGGGCAGGGTGGGTGAATCCCGCGGCTTCATCGGTGGCGGCGTGGCGCGCCAGCTTGTAGGCCAAGCGATGGCCCTGCCCCAGCCGCTGCCGCAGATCCTTCAAACGGGCGACCAGATCCGGGCGATGGAGAACAAAACGACACCAGTCCTCCAACACCCGGAGCCCCTCGCGGGCGCGGTCGAGGTTGGCATCCAAAAGCCGTTCAATGGCGGCCCGCGCAAGGGAAGCGTCGCTCATCACGCCTCCCCGCAGGCGGTCCATGCGCCCCGGCTCGCCTCCACGTCCCGTCGGATCTGGGCGGAAAGCTCCTCCAGGGAACCGAAGCGGTGCTGCCCCCGCAGCCAGCGCAGGGGTTGCACCAGCAACCGGCGGCCCAGCAGATCTCCCTCCCGATCCAGGAGATGGACCTCCGGCAGGGAAGGCGCCTCCGGGTCGACCGTGGGCTGGCGGCCGAGATTCATCACCGCCGCCAGCGGCCCCTCGCCGGTCTCCCCGTCGATCCAGACCATCGCCGCGTAAACCCCTTCCATGGGCAGGAACTTGCGATCACACACCTCCAGATTGGCGGTGGGCCAGCCCAGTTGGCGAGCCAGTCCTCGCCCCTTGACGACCTGGCCCGCCAACCGATAAGGGCGACCCAGCAGTTCCTCCGCCGCCAGGATCCGGCCCTCCGCCAGGGCCTGACGCACGCGACTGCTGCTCACCCGTCCGGCCCCGTCGCGCAGGGTGGGCACCACGGCCACCCGGATGCCGTGCCGGCGTCCCAATCGGGCGAGATCCCCCACATCACCGGAGCGCTGGACGCCGAAGCGGAAGTTCTCCCCGACGACCACGGACCGGGCCTCCAGCTGACGCGCGAGCACCTCCTCGACAAAACGGTCGGGGGTGAGGCTGGCGAGGTCTCGGGTGAAGGGCAGCAGCACAAGTTGCTCGACGCCGAGCGGTTCAAGCAGGGCGAGTTTTTCGTCCGGCAGATCCAGGCGCAGGCGGGTTTCGCCGTAGAGCACCTCCCGGGGGTGAGGCCAAAAACTGACCACCGTGGGCACCAGGGCCGATGGCGGCACGGACACCTCCCGGCCCAGGGCGATCGCCTCCTGGATCACCCGGCGATGACCGGCATGCAAACCATCAAAGGTGCCCAGCGCCAGGGCGGTGGGGGTGCGCACCGGCGCCGGGGGGGAGAGACTGGTCACAGGCAAGAGCGCTGGCGAGGGCGCTGGCCAGAGCACAGGCGGCGCCCCGGGGAGGCGGGCTTCGGGATGGACCTTGCTCTCGCTCTCCTGATCTTCCCATGGCAAGTTGGGAGGGTCCGCGCAGCACCATGGTTGACCCCATCGACATGAGCCGGATGTCCGCCGCCCTTCGGCGCATCGGCTGGGTGCGGTTCTGGAGCCAGGTCATCCTGGGGGTGGTTGTGGTGGGAGTGCTCCTCTTCAGCAAGGTGGGCAACCAGCTGGCGGCCAATTCCCAGCGGGCCCTCGGGCTCGGGCCAGGACTCTCCCTGACCACCCTCTCGTTTCTGGTGTTGCTGTGGAGTCTCTGGCAGGGGTGGTTGATCGTGCGCTGCGGAAGGGCCTTGGCCCAACCCGTGCGTCCGAGCAAAGGGGAAACGGCCCAGCTGCTGAAACGGGGGCTGCTCGGAGACCTGCTCGGCCTCACCTTGGCCGCCGTGGGCTACCAGGCCCTCGCCGGGAGCCTCTTCGTGCAGGCCTCCCTGCAGGCTCCGGGCTTCTTCGGGGCGCCCATCTCGGGCGGGCTGAACCGGGTGGTGGGCTTTCCCATCACCTCCATCGAGATGCTTGGCGTGCTGAGCAACACCCAGGTGCTCTTTGCCCACCTGATCGGCCTGCTCTTCACCCTCTGGCTGCTGCAACGCATCCAGCGGCGCACCTGAACCAGCGGGCCTAGGGAGCGCCTCCAACCGAGCCACCCTAGGGAGGCATGCCGGCAAGACGGGGCAACAGCGTTTCCTCCCCACGCCAGAACAATTCCGGCTGGAGAGGCGAAAGGCTCGGGCCATTGGCCTGGATCCAGGCCGCGTCCGTGGGCCAATCAGCGGGCCCCGCCACCCGCGCCTCCAGGTCATTGCTGACCTCTCCCGCCAGCCAGTAATACACCCGTCCGCGGGGATCCACGCGACGGTCGAACTGGTCGACGTAACGGCGCACGGCGGTGCGGCACCAGCGCAGGGGCCCCATCGACTCCTCCGGCACCGGAGGGACGTTGAGGTTGAGCAACAACCCCTCGGGCCAGCCGCCGCGCAGCATCCCCTCCGCCACCTCCAACGCCAGCCGGGCGGCCGGGCGGAACTCCCGCCAGCCAAAATCCGCCGCGCTCACAGCCATGGCGGGCAACCCCTCAATGGTGCCCTCCATCGCGGCGGCCACGGTGCCGGAATACAGCACATCGGTGCCGAGATTGGGGCCATGGTTGACGCCGGAGAGCACCAGATCCGGCGGTTCCTTCAGCAAGCGGAACAACGCCAGCTTGACGCAATCCGCCGGGGTGCCGCTGCAGGCCCAGGCTGTCACCCCCTCGGCGAAGAGCTCATCAGCCCGTTCCGCCCGGATGGGGGTCTGCAGGGTGAGGCCATGGCCCGTGGCGGAGCGTTCCTGGTCGGGACACACGACCGTGACCTGATGGCCCCGGGAGCGGGCTTCCGCCGCCAGGGCCTGGATGCCATCGGCAAAGACACCGTCGTCATTGCTGATCAACAGGCGGAGCGAGCCAGCGGCGGAGGGGGCGGTCATGGGGAAGAGCGGGGGAGGACAGCCCCGGGGATCAGATTAGTCAGCTCCCTACAGTCGCTCCAGCCATGAGCGAGCCGTGAGCAGCGCACCAAGCCCGTTGACCGGAGCTGACCTATTGGAAAAAGTCAAGGAGCTGGGGGAGGTCAGCAAGGCGGAGCTGGTGCGCGGCTGCGGGTATGTCAGCGCCACGTCGGACGAAACCGAGGGGCTGGACTTCACCGGCTTCTTTGAAGCCTTGCTGGAGGCAAAAGGGATCCCTCTGGCGGGAGCACGGGGAGGGCCAAACCCTTCCTGGCCCAAGGAGACCAAGCTCGGCCCGCTCCCCGAGCAGGGGAACTCCGCACAGCTGCTTGAGACGCTCGCAGGTGTTGCCTTGCTCGAAACGGTGGCTGAAGGCGCCATCCAGCAGGCCAGCACCCCCGCCGAGCTGGAGGCGCTGCGGGTGAGCCTGCTCGGCAAGAAAGGGCGGCTGTCCGCGGTGCTGGGCGCCATGGGCAAGCTGGCGGCCGACCAGCGGCCGATCGTCGGGGAACAGGCCAACCGGCTCAAGGAGCGGGTGCAGGAGCAACTGGGCGCGCGGCTGGAGCACCTGCGATCGGCCCAGCTGCGGGAACGGCTCGAACGGGAGCGCCTGGATGTCACCATGCCCTGCGGCCTGGTGCCCCCCGGCCGTCGCCACCCCCTTGTGCGGACCTGCGAGGAGATCGTGGATCTGTTCGCGGGTCTGGGGTATCGCGTGTCCGAGGGACCGGAGATCGAAACCGATCACTACAACTTCACCGCCCTGAACATTCCTCCCCACCATCCGGCGCGGGACATGCAGGACACCTTTTATCTGGGCCGGGACGACGGGGGGGATCAACGGCTCCTGCGCACCCACACCTCCCCGGTGCAGATCCGCCACCTGGAAGCCCATGCCCCGCCGGTGCGCGTGGTGGCGCCCGGTCGGGTCTACCGCCGGGATTCCATGGATGCCACCCACTCACCGGTGTTTCATCAGGTGGAGGTGTTGGCCCTGGACGAGGGCCTGGACTTCAGCCATCTGCGGGGCACCGTGACCACCTTCCTGCGCGCCTTTTTCGGGGATCTGCCGGTGCGCTTCCGGGCCAGCTACTTTCCCTTCACCGAACCCTCCGCCGAAGTGGATGTGCGCTGGCGTGGCCGCTGGCTGGAAGTGATGGGCTGCGGCATGGTGGATCCCGCCGTGCTGGAGGGGCTCGGGATCGATCCGGAGCGCTGGAGCGGTTTCGCCGCGGGCCTCGGCGTGGAGCGGTTCTGCATGGTGCGCCATGGCATCGACGACATCCGCCGCCTCACCAGCAGCGATCTCCGCTTCCTCGAACAGTTCTGAACGTGCGCCCATACACTCGTTGAGCCCTCTTGCCTGCGATCGGTGCCCCGTGTCGGACTGATCGTGAATGACGGCAAACCGTTGGCGATTGCCACGGCCGACACCATCGAGGCCCGACTCACCGCGGCCGGGATGGAGGTGGTAAGGGTGAGCAGCTCTGGAGGGGTGGTGGGCTTCGCCAACCCGGATCAGCACCTGCGAGGCCTGGGCTATGCCGCCTGCGTGCCGAAAGGGTTCGACGCCAGCCTGCGCCTGGCCCTCGTGCTGGGGGGGGATGGCACGGTGCTCTCCGCTGCCCGCCAGACAGCTCCCATCGGCGTGCCCATCCTCACCATCAACACAGGCCATCTGGGGTTTCTGGCGGAGGCCTATCTCATGGATCTGGATCGGGTGCTCGACATGGTGATCGGTGAGCGCTGGAGCGTGGAGGAGCGCACGATGCTGGTGGTGACCGTCATGCGCGGAGAACAACGCCGTTGGGAGTTGCTCTGTCTGAACGAGATGGCCCTCCACCGCGAACCACTCACGAGCATGTGTCACTTCGAGGTGGCCATCGGCCGCCACGCCCCCGTGGACATCGCCGCCGACGGGGTCATCCTCTCCACGCCCACAGGATCCACCGCCTACGCCCTGAGCGCCGGCGGCCCGGTGATCACGCCCGATTGCCCGGTGCTTCAACTCACTCCGATCGCCGCCCACTCCCTCGCCTCGCGGGCTCTGGTGTTTTCCGACCGAGAGCCGGTGACCGTCTTCCCCGCCACGCCCGAGCGGCTGATGATGGTGGTGGATGGCAGCGCGGGCTGTTACGTCTGGCCCGAAGACCGGGTGCACATTCGCCGCAGCGATCATCCCGTGGGATTCGTGCGCCTGGCGGATCATGAATTCTTCCAGGTTCTGCGCAACAAGCTCGGCTGGGGTTTGCCCCACGTGGCCAAGCCACGCCAGACCCAGGACCATGACTGATCGCGCGCCCCTTCTCTGGCTGGATGGAACTGCAGCCCTGGAGCTGGCCCCCCGGCTGGAGGCTTCGGGCTATCGAACCACCTCCCTTCCTCTCTCGGAACAACCGGAAGGATCGGATCAGGAGGCCCCCGATGCCGCGATCCTCTCCCCGACCTGCGCGGACCACATCGCTGATCTGCGCCTCCGCTGGGGCGCCCTGCCCATTCTGCTCGGCTGTCCGCGAGATGACGTGGAGGGCCGCTGCCAGGCCCTGAGCCGTGGAGCGGACGATCTGTGGCTCACCTCCGCGGGGCCCAGCGACCTTCTCACCCGGCTGCGCCTGCATCTGAGCCTCCAGCCACCGGCCCCGCCAGCGAAGGAGCCCCCAATCGTGGAGGGCGATCTTCAGGTGGATCCCCGGCACCACACCGTGACGCGAGCGGGCCGGCCGGTGGCGCTCACAAGCCGTGAACATCAGCTGCTGATGCTGCTTCTGCGCCACAGACCCCACGTGGTGAGCCGCGAGAGGATCCTGAGGGAGATCTGGCCCGAGGAGCGCGGCGCCACAAGCAATGTGATCGAGGTCTACGTGCGCTACCTGCGCCGCAAGCTCGAAGAGGGGGGCCAGTCGCGCCTGATCCACACGGTGCGCGGGGAGGGCTATTGCCTGCGCCACACTTCAGCCTCCCAGACCTGAGCGGGAAGACCCGCCGATCACGTGTCCATGAACCAGCCCAGCCGCCGTGCAGACCCGGTCACGGTCCGGGTCCCCCGGCGGGCCGGGTGGCTGTTGCTGGGCGGGCTCCTGGCGGGTGGAGACCTGCTGGCGGCCTGCCACGCGAACGAGGTGGAAAAAGGTCCGCCGCAGATGCTGCCGATCGAAGCGCGCTGGTGCCTTGCGGAGGGGGAGCCAGGCCGCTGCATCGACCTGGAAGTGCCCCGCACGCCACGCCAGTTCAGCATGGGACTGCAGATGCGACCGGCCCTGCCGCCGATGCGGGGCATGTGGTTCGCCTTCAACCCGCCAACGCGGGCGAGCTTCTGGATGCATCGCACCCTGGCCCCCCTCGATCTGCTTTTCATCGCCAACAACCGCATCCTGACGATCGAGGCCAACGTGCCCACCTGCTCCCACCTCCCCTGCCCCACCTATGGGCCGGACGAGCCGGTGGACAGCGTGGTGGAGCTGGGAGCGGGCGAGGCGCGGCGGCTGGGGCTCAGGCCCGGGAGCCCGGTGGAGATCCGCAGGCTGTCCCGGCCCGCCACGCCGCCACCACGACAACGGGATTAAGGGGGGCCAGGCGGGTTCCATCCGCCAGGGGAACGCCCCGCCAAGCCTGCAACTGACGCACGGCCACCTCCAGCCGGGCCGCCTCCAGTTCCTTCCGCAAGGGGGCCATCGCCTCCAGGGTGGCGAGGGGCACCACAATCCGCCCTCCCGGCTTCAACACCCGCAGCACCTCCTCCAGCACTTGCCGGCGGGCACGCCCGGCCCCCCCGATCAGCACCCGATCCGGGGCGGGCCATTCCGCCAGGGCCTCCGGCGCCACCCCCTCCACCACAGCCGCGGGACGCACGCCCAGGCGCCGGGCATTGGCCTGGATGAGCGCCGCGGCCCCGAGCCGTCGTTCCACAGCCCAGAGCTCAAGCCCGGGCCGCAGGCGAAGCGCCTCCAGACCCACAGACCCCACTCCCGCTCCCACATCCCACAACACACCGGTGGCGGGAAGATCCAGGTCGGCCAGGAGCTGAACGCGCACCTCCCGCTTGGTCATCAGCCCGGGATGATCGCTGTGCTGCAACCAGAGGCCATCCTCCAGGCCGAAGAGTGGCAGGGAGGATGGATCGAGCTCCGGTGGCGGCTCCGCCAAAAGCACCACCAGATGCAGCGGATCCAGATCCGCAGGCAGCGGTTGGTCGACCGCCAGCCGCCGCACCCGCTCCAGGGGATGCCCCAGGCGCTCACACACCCAGAAGGCGTAACTGTTGGCCAGACCAGAGGCCACCAATGCTCGCCGCACCGTCTCGGCACTGCCGGGCCCGGGGTCTGTCAGAACAACGAGGGCGTCGGGACGCTTCCGCAGCTCTTCGGTGAGGGGCTCCGGCTCCCGTCCATGGACACTCACCCAACGGGCGTCCTGCCAGGGGCGTCCCAGGCGGGCGAAGGCCAGTTGCATCGCGGTGGGGGCGGGATGGAAGGCCAGGCCGTCGGCGGGCAACGCGCCCAGGAGAAGCCTGCCGATCCCAAACCAGAGCGGATCGCCACTGGCGAGCAGCACCCCCTGTTGCCCAGCCTGAACAGCCTCCACGAGGAGGGGAAGCAAGGAATCGAGGCGATCCGTGGACAAGAGCCGCGGGGGGGCAGGGGCCATGGCCCACAAGGCTTCCAGGTCAGGGTGCAAGCGGCTGGGAGCCGCCACCCAATCCACCTCCAGCAACCGGTGCCGCCAAACCGGCGTCAGACTCTCCAGGCCCGAGGCATCGGTGCCCACCACATCCAGATGGCCCCTGCCCATGATGCCGCGGTCCTTTCCCTGGAGGTTGACTCTCCACCATGGCTGATCGACGACAGCGGATTCATGAGCTGGTGCTGGCTCTGCTGGCTCGCCAGGAAGACCTGGAGCTGCTCAGCGATGATGGGGGGGCCCTGGGGCCGAACCCTTCGGAGCGCTCGAGCCATCCAGGGCAGGCGATGAAACGCAGCCGACGGATCATCCGTCTATATCAGGCCCTCGTGCACTCTGCGGTGACCCTGGATGCCCTGATCGATCAGGAGCTGGCTGACAGCCCGCTGGCCTCCAGCAGGGCCGCCTGTGCTGGATCCTCGGAGGGGGATTCGGGGAACAACTCCCGCTCCAGCCGAGCCTGATCCAGGGGAATCGCCAGGTGGTCCGCCAGGGCCCGGGCATCCCGCGCGGCATTGCCCAGACAACAGGTGCCCCCCGGGGAGGGGGTGACATTGAAGATCAGGCCAGGACAGGCCGGAATGCTCACCTCCCCCAGAAGCAACTGACGCTTCTGTTTGTCGATCAGCTGGGGACGCACCCCCCCATAGCCCTTGGCAAAGCGAAGGTCATCCCGCTGCAGATCAGGCACGATCTTGCGCACATCCTCCAGGAACAGACGACGCCGCAGACCCGGCACTTCATAAAGCAGATTGCGCAGGATGTAGGCACGGATGTCTGGATCCGCGAAGAGTTGCCCCAGCACCGCCAGCACGTCGCCATCCAGGCGGAGCACACGCAGGAAGTCGAGGAACGTGGAGGGTCTGTAACGCTCCAGAAGCGGCAGGAGCAGGGCCGTGGGACCAAAGCGTGTTTGCCCGGCCAGGCGCACATCCGGATCGCCGTGCAGAGCCGCGAAGGGAAGCTTGTCGTTCTGCATGGTGTAGACCTTGCCCCGCAAAACGGAGGGGGCGAAATAGAAACTCCCGGCCACTGGCAGACAGGAAAACTGCAGGCCGTACCCCATGCGTTGGGCCAACAGGAGGCTGTGGGCACCGGCATTGACCACCACGGTTCGGGCCCGCAGGCGGCGGGGTTGCGTCAACCGTCCAGGGGCCTCGCCGGCCTCGGGACAAGGTGCCAGCTCCACCAGGAAACCGTCTCCATCGGCGGTGAGGCGACGCAGCTCCGTTCCAAGGTGAAGATCCAAGGATCGGCCGGAGGCGCATTCGAACGCCTGGCGGGCCTGGGCCACACACGACTCTGAGAGGGCTTCGTAATCCACAGCCGTGGCTTCGCCCCGAATACCGATGGCCAACAGCTCCTCCGGCCGCAACGCGCCATTGACCAGGGCGACCCGGGGCTCCCATTCCGCAATGGCCTCCTTCTCCAGCAGGCGCATGCGCGGGAAATGGGGCGAAAACCGCCCAAAACGCTCCCGGAGCTTCGTCGTTTCCGCCGCTCCCACGGCCAACACCAGCTTTTGGGTCTCGAACACACAGCGTTCCCGGTCCGACGGGGACAACAGGGAGGCATAGCGGCTGATCATCCCGGCGATGCGCTGCACCTTCAGGGCCTTTTCGAGGGTGTAGTTGGTCTCGATGTCTCCGCAGTGGCTGGTCTGGCTGTTGCTCGACGAACGGGAGTTCACCTGGGCGAGCTTGGGTTGTCGTTCCACCAACGTCAGATGGCGCAAGCCGGTGTAGCGGGCAAGAACGAACAGGAGAGCGGTTCCACAAACACCGCCCCCGACGATCAACACATCGGTGCTGGGGTTGGCACCCGCGTCAGCGGCAAGGATCTCCGGCTGAGGCATCGGCGCCAGGGCGGGCAGGTGACTCCATGGTGACCGATCGGGCCTCCGCCCGCCCGTGTCCTATGCTCACGTGTGTCAGATACGGGCCCTTCAGCGGAACCAGCCTCTTTCCCATGGAATTCCTCCCATGGGCTTCTGAGGTTGACTTCATCGATGGGTTCCAGTGAACCGTGGAACGGCTCACTTCATTGGGCGATTAGCACAGCGGTAGCGCACTTCCTTCACACGGAAGGGGTCACTGGTTCGAATCCAGTATCGCCCATCAATTATTAAATTCCCTTCGCCACTTCCAGTCCTGCCATGTTGGTGCTGGGGATCGGCCCACTCGCCCGGACCAGCCGATCGAGGAGCACCATCCAGGGCTGGAGCAGCGGAGCCCGGGAAATGGCTTCCCCCTGTCCATACTGAACTTGGCGGCCCCCAAAGACCCTTGAGCGACCCTGTGGACCCGAACGTCCCCTCCCCCGCCGGGGGGAGGACGGAGCCACCGATTCCCGAACTGCTCCGGCTGGGCGAGCAACTGGCCCAAGCCCGTCAGAGCGCGGGGATGTCGGAGGACGACCTTGCCCAACGGCTGCGGCTGGCCCCAGGCCAGCTCAAGGCTCTTGAAGCGGGGGACCACACCCGCCTGCCCGAGGGTGTGTTCGTGGTGGCCCTGGCCCGACGGATCGGCGGAGCCCTGAACGTCGATCTGGAGGACGCCATTCAGGCGGTGCGGCAGAGCCGTCTGATGCGGCGCGTCGGGCCAACGGCCAGCCCGCTTGAGGCGTCGCCTCCGGTCTCGCCCCCCGCAACCTCCACTCCCCCGGCCTCCGCTCCCCTGGCCTCCGCCCAGCCAGCCTCGGCTCCCCTGGCCTCGGGACCTGGAGACAACCGGTCCTCCAGACGTCGGCCCCTGCTGGTTGCCCTCATCGCCGCCGGAATTTTGGCAAGCGCCTGGCTTCTGGTCTCCCGCCCCGGCCCCCGAGGGATCCCGACGCTGTCAGCGAGCCCCGGCAGCCCGGCCCGGCCTCCTGCCCCCGCCGCGCCCGGCGCTCCAGCCGCTCCAGCCGAGAGGGAAAGCCTGCGCCTGAGCGCCAGCGAACCCAGCTGGGTGCAAGTGCGCGAGGTCACGGGGCGCACGCTCTTTGAAGGCACCCTGACCGGCGAGAGGCGCTTCCCCATCGGCCAAGGCATCGAGGTGATCAGTGGACGTCCCCATGCGGTGCGGGCCGCCATTGGCGGAGGCGTCAGCGCCCCCCTGGGCGGGGTGAGCGACATCCGCTGGAAGCGCTTCAGCCCGGCGGACTCGCCGCCCGCCCCCCCTTCATCACCATCGCCGTCACCTTGAGCTCCAGGCCCGAGGCCTCCAGCACCACTGGAGCGCAGGAGCGCAAGCTCCAGCATTCCAGGCTGAGATCCAGCCAACCCTCACCGCTGGGGGAAGGCTCGGGCACCAGGGTGATGTCAAAGCAGGCCCCCTCCAGGCGACGCGCCTGAACGGCCGCCACCACCTGGCCCGGGCGTCGATCGAGCGCCGCGGCCAACCGCAGCAACAGGGCCATGGTGCTGACAGTGCGCCGGTCGTCCCGGCTTTCAATCAGTTGCCACGACTCATGCCGTTTCTTGGGCAGGCCGCGACGGTGGTAGCGGGCAATGGCCGCCACCATCAAGTGTTCGGCATCGGAATAGCCGAGCAGCTCACCGTGGCGGATCAGATACCAGGTGTGCTTGTGGTAGGCGGCCACATTGATGTGCTTGCCACAGGCATGGAGCTGGGCGGCGGCCCAAAGAAGGAGCCGCCCCGGGCCACCATCGTGGTGGAGCCAGCCCCCGGTCTGGTCGTAGAGGCTGAGGGCGAGGCTGGACACACGGGCAGCTCGATCCAGATCCACCCCGTAGGTGCGGGCCAGGTGCAGCACCGTGCGCTCCCGAATGGTGCTCTGAAACGCAAAGCGGTCATCCAGCAACCCCTGACGCAGCATCCAGTCAACGATCAGCCCCTCCCGCAGAGCTCGCTCGCACACCACCAACTCGCGCGCCTGCAACATCGTCATGGCGGTGTGCAGAATGAGGGCACCCGGCACGCGGATGTCGGCGCGGCGTTCATTAATTCCCGGCCACTGGCGACGCTGCTCCAGGGGCAGGGTGATCAGACGGCTGAGCACCCCCTCCAGCCGGGAACGGGTGACCCGGGAGCCCTGCAGGCGCATGGGCGCCCGGCCCTCCTCCGAGGCCAGGAGGGCGGCCATCGCCATCGCGGTGCCGCTGGTGGCCACGAGCATCGGTGATTCGCCAGCTTTGAGGGCCCCCCGGACCTGGGCCACCGCTGGATCCAGGGCCCCCTGGATGTAGGCCTCCAGAAAGGCGCGGCGGTTGGGTGGCAGGGGGTCTTCCTGACAGAACTCTCGTTGGAGACGCACGGCGCCGATCCGGGTGCTGGTGAGCACCCGGGCATCCGAACCATCGGCCAGGATCAACTCGGTCGATCCCCCGCCGATGTCCAGGATGACGTGCGGCGTCTGGCCGAAGCTCATGCCGGAGAGCACCCCGAGGTAGATCAGGCGGGCCTCCTCCGGCCCACTCACGAGATCCACCTCCAGGCCCAGCTGATCCTCAATGGCCTGCAACACCTCCCGGCCGTTGGGCGCCTCTCGCACGGCGCTGGTCGCGGCGGTGAGGATCTGCTCCACGCCATGGCTCTGGGCCAGGTCACGACAGTGGCGGAGCGTGAGGAAGGCCCGCTCGATGGCCTCCCCGGCGAGATCGCCCGTTGCGGGATCCCGCTCGCCCAGGCGGGTGGTGTCCTTCTCCGCCAGCAGCACGCGAAAGCTGTGCAACGCCGGATCCACGGCGGCGATCAGCAGGTGAATCGAGTTGGTGCCGATGTCGATGGCGGCGACCCTCCTTTCCCCCAGGGGGGCGGTCCCCTCCGGGGGGGTCGACGCCGAAGGCGCGCTGATGCCCATCGGGACCCTGCGAACTGCAGCCGGCGCCACTTTGCCATTCGAGCCCCCCGACAGGCCGCGAATCGCGGGAATCCGCCAGGCGCGCCAGACGATAATCAGGGGCAGTCGGGAGCGAGGGGTTGGGGTTGACGCCCGCGAGCGCCGGTGGTCTGGCCCAGCGCCTGGGCACCTGGCTGGAGCTCCTCCGCTGGCACAAACCCAGCGGCCGTCTGATCCTGCTGATTCCCGCCGGCTGGGCCCTCTGGCTCAGCCCCGCATCCCCTCCGGATCCTGTGCTGGTGGGGTGGATCGTGTTGGGCGGCCTCGCGGTGAGCGGCGCGGGCTGCATCGCCAACGACCTCTGGGATCGGCGCATCGACCCCCTGGTGGATCGCACGAAGGGGCGTCCCCTGGCCTCGGGACGGGTGCGCCACACCACCGCCCTGGCGCTGCTGGTGGTGTGCCTGGCGGCGGCCCTGGCGGTGCTGCTCGCTCTGCCGGGCCCGAACCGGACCCTCTGCGTGGGGCTGGCGCTGGCGTGCCTGCCGGTGGTGTTGCTCTATCCCTCCGCCAAGCGCTGGTTTCCCCTCCCCCAGCTCGTGCTCGCCCTCTGCTGGGGATTCGCGGTGTTGATCCCCTGGGCCGCCAGCAGCGGGCCGGCGAGCTTCGCCCCCAACGCCGGCGCCGCCAGCCTCCTGCTGACCTGGCTGGCCGCCATGGTGTGGACCTTCGGTTTTGACACCGTTTACGCCATGAGCGACCAGGACGACGACCGCCGCATCGGCACGCGCAGCAGTGCGCTCACCCTCGGCGGCGGGGCCCCTCGGGTGGTGGGCCTGTGTTACGGCTTCACAGCCATCGCCCTGGCCGTCGCGGCCCTGCTGCGGGGCGTCGCCACCCCACCGTTCTGGATCCTTTGGGCCCTCGCGGCCTGGGCGATGCAGCGGGAGGCGGCCATCCTGCGCCGTCCCCTCCTCCCCCGAGGGGGTTACGGACAACACTTCAACCATCAAGTGCTGCTGGGCGGCCTCCTCCTGCTGGCCCTGGTGGTGGGTCAGGCATGAGCCCGTCCCGCCCCCTCCCCCCCTTGCCGCCCCCCCTGCGCGAGGGCGACCGGGTGCGACTGGTGGCCGCCAGCTCCGCCCTGGAGAGCGACGAGCGGCTCAGGGCGGGACTCCACATCCTGCGCAGCTGGGGCCTGGTGGTGGGGGAGGGCGCCCCCCTGCCGGGAAGGCGGTGGGGCTATCTGGCCGGCCACGACGCCGAGCGGGCCGCCGATCTGGCCCCCGCCGGTTCGGAAGACCCACCCGCCGCCCTGTTCGCCTGCGTGCGCGGAGGCTGGGGCGCAGTGCGTCTCCTGCCGGAGCCCGGCCAGCCCGCCCCTGCCTGGTTGGATCCATGCCCTGCTCCCCAGTGGCTGCTTGGCTTTTCCGACGTCACCTCCCTGCTGTGGGCGCGCTGGGCCCGGGGCTGGAGTGGTGGCATCCATGGCCCCCTTCTCACCACCCTGGCCAGCGAACCCACCTGGAGTCAGAACCGCCTGCGCGACCTCCTCTTCGGGAGTGGCGTGGCGCCTCTGGAAGGAACGGGGTGGGTCGGGGGGATCGGGGAGGGCCCCCTGCTGGCGGCCAATCTCACCGTGGCGACCCACCTGCTGGGCACCCCCCACCTGCCCGACCTGCGGGGGGCCATCGTGGTGTTTGAGGACGTGGGGGAAGCGCCCTACCGCCTCGAACGGATGCTCACCCACTGGCGGCTGAGCGGCGTGCTGGGGCAACTGGCGGGCGTGGGTTTGGGATCCTTCCACGGCTGCGTCGATCCGGATCGGGCCGATGAGTCGGCCGAACACCGCTTCAGCGCGGAACAGGTGCTCCGGGAGCGCACAACGGATCTGGGCATCCCGGTGGTGGCTGACCTGCCCGTGGGCCACGCCCCCGGCAATGCCGCCCTGCCGGTGGGGGTCTGGGCCCGCTTGGATGGAAACGCGGGCCTGCTGGAGGTGGAGGCCCACTGCCGTTGACCCTTCACCCGCCCCGGGGGGGCCAGGGGGGCACGGTGCTGGGGTTGCCGTTGCGCATGGCGTGATAGGCGGGGGAAAGAATCTCCACATCCGCCGCGGCGAACTGATCCTGGATGGCGCCCAGCAGGGCGGTGCGCACCTCGCGGTAAGCCATCTCGCTCGGGACGCACACATTCAGCTCGTAGCTGACGTGGAAATCATTCAACGAGGTCTGCAGCACATAGGGGGCGGGTTCCGGGGCGATGCCCGCCACGGATCGGGCCGCCGCCAGCAGGAGGCCGTGCACCTGGCGCCAGGGCACGTCGTATCCGATGGTGACCGTCGTGGCCAGGCCCACCGGCAGGGCCCCCTCGCGACGGCTGAAGCTGTAGTTGATGATCGGCGAGGCGATCACGGAAGCGTTCGGCAGACTCACCACCTCGTTGCGAGGGGTGACGATGCGGGTCACCAGCAGATCCCTGTCCTGCACCGTGCCCTGCACGCCATTGATCTCCACCCGATCCCCCTCGCGAAAGGCGCGGGTGTAAATGAGCATCAAGCCACTGATCACATTGGCGGCGACGGCGCTGGAGCCCAGAGCCGCCAGCAGACCGACGAACAGGCCAGCGCCCTGAAAGGCCCGACTGCCCGAGCCCGGGATGTAGGGATAGGCCGCCACCAGCCCGGCCAGAAGAATGGCGCCAGACACCAGACGACCGGTGGGCCGTGCCCATTCCCGATAAAACCCCCGGAACACCAGCCGGCCCCGGTCGATGGCGGAAAACCAGGCACCGCAGCCCTGCATCGCCAGGCGGGTGAGGAAGAGGATCACGGCCACCGCAAGGAGGTTGGGCAGAGCGTTGGTGGCCTGACCCAGCATCTGACCCAGCACCCCGAGAATGTGGCCCCGCAGCCCCTCGGCCACGGCCTTGGTGGGCGGGAAGAAGCTCAGCAACAGGGGGATCAGCAGCCAGCTGGCCAGCAGCAGCAAGGTGGTGTGGGCCAAGCGCCGCAGAACCTGCAGCCCATCGCGCAACTGCTCGCCGTCCAACACCTGACTGCCGCTGACCCGGAGGCCCCCATCGCCGAAGTGCCGATTCAGCCAGTGCTCCAGTCGATGATTGAGGCGGATCTGCACCTTCCACCAGAGCACGTAAAGGATCAGCACCGCCAACGCCAGAGCCACCCCCCGCAGCCAGGATTCCAGGCTGTGGGTGGTGCGGTATTGCTTGATGGCTCCGCGCAACTGATCGCGGTAGCGCTCCGCCAGGGCTTCTCGGCTGAGGTTGAACGCCTTGCCCGCGCGATCATCCACCGCCAGCAGGGGGCGGAAACGGCCCTCCACGCCCTCCAGACCCACCATGGTGTAGGGCGGGTCATCACGCACCACCAGCTGATCCGGAGCCACGCTCTCGTTGCGGGCCAGCTCCGCCAGGTGGCGCGTTCCCCGCTCGGCCACCTTTCCGGGGGTTTGGGCACCGGCGGCCACCCGCACCTCCAGCACGGGGCGGCCATCGAGGGTGATCCAAGCCCAGGGCTCGGCCGGTTCAGGGGCTGGCGGGGAGGGGGAGGGGTTGGGGGCGGCGGTGGCGGCCACGCTCAAGAGGAGGGCCAGGAGAAAGGCCAAGCCCACCCCCCGGGCCGGGGGGCACGACAGCGGCCGGGAGGTCCTGCCTGTGGAGCGCTGCCCACCATGGGGCCAAAACAGGTGGCGAGCCATGCGTCATGCGGATCACTCCTGAGGCCAGCTTGACGTGTGCCCCCCCTGCCACGGGAGATCCTCCGCGGCTTTGTGCTCGTCGATGTGGCTTCGGCTCAGCAGCTCGCCATCCTGGAGCGTTTGGGTGGTGCGCAGGCGACGACGCCCCCCGGAGACGAGCTGGCTGATCTCCTGCACCCGCAGGTTGGAACCATCCCGGCTCTCAAACACCAGCACCGTGGTGCCGGGGGCCTCCGGCACATCCATGGCCCATCCCTCCAGCCGCTCCGACTGGAACCAGAGCCGCCCGCCCTCCATCCGACCCGTGGCCTCGATCCGCTGCGGGCCGCCGGCCGCTCCGGGGAACAGGGAGGTTTGGCTGTAGTGCCACCGTCCTTCCCTGACCTCCAGCCGCTGCACCACGGTGCTGGCAAAGGTGTCGCGAAGGCATCCTTCGGCGTCGTAGCGACGGAACGTGCCCTCCCAGACGCCCATCTGCCGGGCCAAGGCCGGGAGGCCCAGGGCAACAAGCGACGCCGGATCTGTCGCGGTGGCGGGCAACCGGTCAAAGAGGAGCCAGCTGAATCCGTCCACCTCGCCGCGAATGGTCCCATCCCGCAGGCGCAGGCTGCGATCGCGATACCACAACTGATCGTCTGAAAGCAGCATGGCGAACTCGGCACACACCTCCCCGTCCACCGGATGGGGATAGCGGCAGGTGCCGGGACGCATGGCCCCCCGCCAGCGGTTGTGGCTCTCCTCCCAGCGAAAAAAGAGATCGCAGCCTGCATAGCGTGTGAAGGCCTCCTCCTCCAGGGCACACACCCGCTCGGCGGGCAGGAGGGGCCGGTCGTAGGCCGGACCCTCCCGGAAGAACAGCTGCTCCGCCCTCACCACCCCGTCCCCGGCGTCCGGCACCAGGCGCAGCACTCGCTGGCGATGGGCCAGGCCCGGAACCGTGGCTCGGCACTCCTGCAGATAGAGCACCACCTCTCCGAGCTGGGGAGCCTCCAGCCGCACCACCTCCAGGGAGCGATGTTCGCGGGTGAGTTCCGGCGTTGCCGCCCCCCCCCGCGCGAGGGAGGCCTGCACCTGTCGGCGGTTGGCGAAGCGTCCGACCCAGAGGCGGGCGAGGGCCGCCACGGCCTCCTGGCCCGGGTGGGCGGTGGTGGTGGTGGTGGCCACGGGGGGCACGGCCACTCGGTCGCGCAGCACCGCTTCCGCCACGGAGAGATCGAACGGGGTGGTGAGCTTGATGTTGGCGGCCGGGGAGTCCAGAACCCGCACCGGCAGGCCCAGCCGTTCGTAGAGGGCGGCGTCATCCGTGACGCTCCATCCTTCCTCCAGGGCCTGGCGATGGGCCGCGCGCAGCTGCTCCACGGCAAACCCCTGGGGCGTCTGGGCGGCCCAGAGGCGCTGGCGGTCGGGCGTGCCTGTGATCCGGCCTTCGGAATCCACCTGCTTGATGGTGTCGGTCACCGGGGTGGCGGCGATGATGCCGGCCCCCACCGCCATGGCCTCCCGCAGAGCGCCGGCACAGCGGCTGAACAGATCCGGCGTGATCAGACAGCGGGCCCCGTCATGGATCAGGACAGCCTCCGCCTCCGGAGGCAGGGCCGCCAGACCCAGGCGCACCGACTCCTGCCGGGTCGCGCCACCGACGATCCATTGCAGGGGGCGAGAGGGGGAGGCCGCCTCCAGGAGAGCCTGGATGGCCCCCTCGTCCTCTGGTTGGCCCATCACGCCGATCCAGGTGATCACCGGGCAGGCCAGGGCCGCCTCCAGGGTCCAGGCCAGCACGGGCCGGCCCGCCACCGGCAAGAGCAGCTTGTTGATGGAGGCGCCCATGCGGCGGCCGCTTCCAGCGGCGGCGATCAGCAAATGCATGCAGCACCTCCAAGGCTACGGACGGCTCGGAACCTGCTCCATACAATCAGGCCTGCCGTCCCGGTCCCCGCCAATGCGCGCCCTGTTCCTGATCCCCGGGGATGCCCTCAGTCAGTTGCAGGCCATGCCTGCGGCCGCCGCTGTGGCCAGCACCCTCGGCTTCAGCCTGCAGGTGGCCTGCGCGGCGGCTGCGGCGCCAGTCTGGAAATTGCTGCCCGCCGTGGAGAAGGTGATTCCCTTCTCCTTCAGCGACGCAAACCTGGCGGACTGGGCCAACTTGCTCGGATCGGTGCGGGAGCCGGATTTTCAGGTCTGCTTGAATCTGGTCGGCGGGCGTCAGGTGGATCTGATGCTGTCCATGAGCCACATCCCCACACGCATTGCGGCGGGCGGTTTTTCCGCCACAGAACGGATCAGCCCGGTCGTCGGCGGTTGGCCGAGTCAGGGGCTGGCGGCCTGGCTCCAGCCCATTGGTGTGACCCTGGAGGCCGATCGTTTCCGCCTGGCCCTCCCCAAAGCCGATCTGGACGCGGCCAGCGCCAGCCTGCCGAAGGGCGAGGGGCCCATGCTGCTCCTGGTGCCCGCGGGAGTGCCGGGGGATTGGCCCGAGGAGCGCTGGCAGGGCCTTCCGGATCGCATCGGCGCGAAGATTCCGGGATTGCGCCACCGCCTGGTGCCATCGGCCCGGCCCGGGTCGGTGGTCGAGCGGGCCGCCCTGGTGGGCTCCAGTGATGTGGTTCTGGCCAGCGACCCGATCAGCGAGGAACTCGCCCTCTACTGCGGGGTGCCCCTGGTGGCCCTGGGACGCGGTGCGGACACCCTGCCGCAACGGGAGGGGGTGCGGGGTCTGGCCACCCCCGCAGGCCTGGCCACCCTCAGTGACACGGAGGTCCTGAACGCCCTTGGTCTGGCCTGAGCGTCCAAGGCCCCGGGGAAAGAAACCCCGGGTCCGCCTGGCCCCCTTGCGGCGGAAGCCCCCCCGCTCCCGCAACCGACATCCGTGGCTGATTCCGCTGCTGGCCCTGGTGGTTGTGGTGAACGCCAGTGCCCTGGGCTATCGGCTCTCCGAGGGCTGGGACTGGGGCGACTGCTACTGGATGGTGGCGATCACCATCCCCACCATCGGCTACGGGGAGGTGGAACCCCTGAGCACGGCCGGGCGGGTGGTGACCGTGTTCTCGATCATCGGCGGCCTGGTGGTCGTTCAACTGACGATTCAGAGTCTGCTGGGATTGTCGGAATCGGGCTACTTTCGCCAACTCCACCGACGCCGCCTGCTGCGCTGGCTGCGAAAGATGAACAACCACGTCATACTCTGCGGCTACGGCCGAATCGGCCGGGAAATCGCCGCCCAGCTCAGCCGGGAGGGCACACCGCTGCTTGTGGTGGAGATGAATGCAGACCGGCGGGATGCGGCGGAAGCCAAGGGCCTGCCGGTCTTGCTGGCGGATGCCACCCTGGATGAAACCCTCATCGAGGCGGGCATCCACCGCTGCCGCAGCCTGGTGGCCGCCCTCCCCAACGACGCCGCCAATGTCTATGTGGTGCTCAGCGCCCGGGCCATCGCCCCCCGCTGCCGGCTGATCGCCCGCTCCGACAGCGAGGAGGCGGAACGCAAGTTGCGCCAGGCCGGCGCCAACCAGGTGGTGAGCCCCTACGTGGCAGGGGGGCGCACCATGGCGGCCACCGCCACCCGCCCCCTGGCCGTCGACTTCATGGACTTGCTCGCGGGATCGGATTGTGAAGTGGAGGAATTTCAGCTCAGCGACGATCCCGCCCAGCTGGGCAAACTCAACGGCCGCAGCCTCGCTGAACTGGATCTGCGCGGCCGCTCCGGCGCCCTCGTGCTGGCGATTCGCATGCCGGCTCCCGCCGTCGCCAACCCCTACACCTACCGTGGCAGCAGCTACAGCAGCACCCCCACCCTGGTGGCCAACCCGGGAGGGGAAACAAAGCTGGCCCCCGGCCAACTGATGGTGGTGCTGGGAAGCAAGGCGCAACTCAGCCGCCTCCAGGACCTGCTGGGCAACGCGGTGGTCAGCGTCGAGCAGATGCCGGGCTGATTGCGGGCGGCGCGGGCATACGATCGCCGCCGCACACGCCTCGATCCCGATGACCAGCACCGCGAACGCGGCCCGCGGCCCCCAAGCCGCCCCCCTGGAGGGGCAGGTGGCCCTGGTGACGGGAGCCAGTCGAGGCATTGGTCGAGCGATTGCCATCGAACTGGCTGCCGTGGGAGCCGAGGTGGTGGTCAACTACGCCCGATCGGAGGAGGCGGCACTGGAGGTGGTGCGGGCCATTGAGGAGGCGGGGGGCCGGGCCTGGGCCCATCGGGCCGACGTGGCGCGGGAGAGCGACGTGGAGGCCATGGTGGGGGAGATCATGGGCCGCGCGGGACGCATCGACGTGTTGGTGAACAACGCGGGCATCACCCGCGATGGCCTGTTGATGCGCATGAAAACCGCCGACTGGCACGACGTGCTCGCCCTCAATCTCAGCGGTTGCTTCTTCACCACCCGGGCGATCAGCAAGCTGATGCTCAAGGCCCGCCGGGGTCGCATCATCAACATCACCTCGGTGGTGGCCCTGATGGGCAATGCGGGGCAGGCCAACTACAGCGCCGCCAAGGCTGGGCTGATCGGGTTGACCCGGAGCAACGCCGCCGAGTTCGCCAGCCGCGGGGTCACCGTGAATGCGGTGGCACCGGGATTCATCGAGAGCGAAATGACCGCCCATCTCGCAGCCGAACCGATCCTCAAGGCCATTCCTCTGGGGCGGATGGGCACCGCCGGGGAAGTGGCGGGGCTGGTGCGGTTCCTCGCCGCCGACCCTGCCGCCGCTTACATCACGGGTCAAGTGCTGCAGGTGGATGGAGGACTGGTGATGCGCTGAGGGCGTCTTCCTCGGGGGGGGAGACGGAAGCGAGGGGTTTGCCCAGGGTTTCCCGCAGGCGACGGATCTGCTGCAACAGGCGAAGACGACGGCTGCGGGCGGTGATCGTCAGAAACAGGCGGATCGGCACGTAGACCAGGGCCATCAAGAGACCGAGGGAGGCGATCAACAAAAAGACCAGCCCATCGGCTCCCTCCGAGGGGGAGAGGGCACGGTCGGCGGCGCCGGTCAATGTGTTCTGGAGGAATTCCTCCATTGGTACGCGCGTGAGGACCACTCCCTGACCCTACCGGCCACGGGAGGGCTCCGAGTCCCGAGGGGAGGTTCGGTTGAGGATCTGGAGAAAAGCCGTGGCCAGGGCTGACCGTTCGTGTGGGAGCCTGGAGGGCCAGACGGTTGTCCACTGCTTTTCCCCATGGCCAAGCTGATCCAGTTCTCCGATGCCTCCAGAGATTCCCTGGAACGGGGGGTCAATGCCCTGGCGGAGGCGGTGCGGGTCACCATCGGCCCCAAGGGCCGCAATGTGGTGTTGGAGAAGAAGTTCGGCGCCCCCGAAATCGTCAATGACGGCGTGACGATCGCCAAAGAGATCGAATTGGCGGATCCGTTTGAAAATCTGGGCGCCAAGCTGATGCAGCAGGTAGCCTCCAAAACAAAGGACACGGCCGGTGATGGCACCACCACAGCCACCGTGCTGGCCCAGGCCATGGTGCGCGAAGGCCTGCGCAACGTGGCCGCAGGCTGCAACCCGGTTGAACTCCGCCGCGGCATGGAGCAGGCGGTGGCCCATGCCGTGGAGGGCATCGCCCGCCGCAGCACCCCGGTGGAGGGGGAGGGGATTCGTCAGGTGGCGACGGTGAGCGCTGGAAACGACGAGGAGGTGGGCCGCATGATCGCGGCGGCCATGCAACAGGTGAGCACCGATGGCGTGATCACGGTGGAGGAATCCAAATCGTTGACCACCGAGGTGGAGGTCACCGAGGGAATGGCCTTTGATCGGGGTTACAGCTCCGCCTACTTCATCACCGATCAAGAGCGAAGGGAATGCGTCCATGACCGTCCGTATGTGCTGCTGACGGATCGGAAGATCAGCAGTGTGCAAGACCTCGTGCCCGTTTTGGAAGCCGTTTCCCGCAGCGGCAGGCCGTTGGTGATCATTGCGGAGGAAGTGGAGGGGGAAGCGCTGGCGACCCTTGTGGTGAACAAGACCCGCGGGGTGCTGCAGGCCGCGGCGGTGCGGGCGCCCGGGTTCGGGGATCGCCGCAAGGCCATGTTGGAAGACATCGCCGTGCTCACCGGGGGCACGGTGATCAGCGAAGACCGTGCCATGAGCCTGGCCAAGGTCAGCCTGAATGATCTGGGTCAGGCCGAGCGGATCAGCATCAGCAAGGACGAGACCACCATCTTGGCGAGGGAAGATCGTCACCAGGCCATTTCCCAGAGAATCGCCTCCATCAAACGGGAGCTGGAGAACACGGACTCCAGCTACGACCGGGAAAAACTGTCGGAACGCATCGCCAAGCTCGCCGGTGGCGTGGCCGTGATCAAGGTGGGGGCACCCACCGAAACCGAACTGCGCCATCGCAAGCTGCGCATTGAAGATGCGCTCAATGCCACCCGGGCCGCGGTGGAGGAGGGAATCATTCCCGGCGGCGGCACGGTGTTGCTGGACCTGGCGGAAGATCTTGAGACGCTGATCCCCTCCCTCAAGGGAGACCAGATCACTGGCGTGCGCCTGATTCAGAACGCCTTGAAGGAACCCCTGCGGCAGATCGCCACCAACGCCGGCGCCAACGGCGATGTGGTGGTGGCGGAGATCCGTCGCCAGGGAAAGGGATTCAATGCCCTCACCGGCACTTACGAGGATCTGCTGAGCGTGGGCATTTTGGATCCCGCGAAGGTGGTGCGCCTGGCCCTGCAGGACGCCGTCTCCATCGCGTCCCTCCTCCTCACCACCGAAGCGATCATCGCGGATCGCCCCGAACCCCCCAGCCCCCCCAGCGGCGGTGGCGATGGAATGGGTGGCATGGGCGGCATGGGCGGCATGGGGATGCCGGGAATGGGGATGATGTGAGGGGCGCCGGCCCCCTCACTCCCTTTTCAGAGGGCATCCACCAAAGTGGCGTGCAACCGACAGACGTTGAGCGCCTGCCGGGGAGGATTGCTGGAGCACAACTTGCCCAGTTCTCTGTTCAAAGCCACAAGTTGGGCCAGGTGGCCCGGGCTGAGCGGAAGGGCAGCCCCCGACAGGAGCGCGACCCCCAGAAGAGCTCCAGGGCGGAACGCTTGCGCGGGAGGCTTGCGAAGGAAAAGACGCGCCATGGCCATCGCTCTGATCGTCCCCCAAGGACACTCCTCCCATGGTGCGCCTGGACGGGACCCATGTGACGCGCTTTACAGAAAGTCTTGGGATCCCGTTGCCATTGTTGTTACATAGCGGGCCACTTGCAGATCCACCCCTGTGATGGCGGTTCCCACCACCACCAGATCCGCACCACGGCGAAGAGCCTCTCGCGCTTGCTCCGGCGTGCTGATCCCTCCCTCGCACACCACGGGAACGGAAGGGGAGAGGGTCTCCCGCAGGGCCGTCACCAGGGCCATGGCCGGGGGCGGCTGATCGCTCGTCGCCTCGGTGTAGCCATAGAGCGTGGTTCCCACCCAGGAGCAACCCAACTCGGCGGCGCGGCGGCCCGCCTCCAGGGTGTCCACATCAGCCATCAATGGCACCCCAAGCTCCTCACGGGCGCGACGCACCAGATCGTCGAGAACTTGCCCCTCCGGTCTGGGCCTCGCGGTGGCGTCCAGAGCCACCACATCCGCCCCGGCGCCCCACACGGCCGTGATCTCCTGCCAGCGTGGCGTGATGTAGACGGCGCTGTCCGGCCTGGTGCGTTTCCAGAGCCCCACGATCAAGGCCTGCGGACAGCGGCGACGCACGGCGGCGATGTGCTCCGGACTCTCCAGTCGCACCCCGGCTGCGCCATTGAGCAGACAGGCCTCCGCCATCGCGGCGATGGCCAGAGGATCTCGCAGCGGGGAGCCCTCAGGAGCCTGAACGGAAACGATCAAGGCGCCGTTCAGGGTGGACCAATCCGGCGGAAGCATGGACTCCTAAGGGCGGGAACGGGAACGGAAGGGCCCGGGCAGCCAGGATCGCCAGACGTCCAGGGTCCGGGAGGCCGGGGTCTTGTGGTCTGCGGCCGGGTCGGTTTGACGGGACTTGCGGCTCGGCCGCGACGCCGACTCCTCAGAACCCTCCACCTGAAAGGTCGGGACCGGTGCCGCATGGCCCGTGGGGAAATCGCCCAGCAGTCGCTCATGGCCTGACGGCAGATGCACCCGGGGGGCGGGTTCAGCCCCGTCGTGCCCATCTCTGGCGTCGAGGGTGGCGGGGGCTGGTTCACTGGCGAAAGGCGCACTGACGGGTGCCGATCCGGCGGGGGGCACCGGCGACGCGGTGGAGACCGCCGCGGAGTCGGCCCCCGTCCGCTCAAACGTGGGCAGGGGCGGGAAGGCGATTTCCAGCGGAGCAAATGCCTGGTCCAGAGCCGCGGAGGCGGTCACACCAGCGGGAGCCGTGTCCCTCTCAGGAGTGGGCGGCACGCTGGCGGGAGGGGAGTCGGCGAAAGGGAGGGAAGACCAAGGGAGGTCGGTGGCGACGGGGTCCGGAGAGGCTGGAGAGGGCTCCGCGATGGGGGGAGAGGGCTCCGGCTGAGGGGGAGAGGCTTCCGCGATGGGGGAGGGAGAAACTTCAGCCGCGATGGGCAGGGCTTCGGCCAGGGGGGCCGTGGCCGCCACCGCGGCCCCGCCCGCGGGAGCCGCGGGAGCTGCGGGAGGGGTGGGCCGTGGAGGCGGGATCGACGGCGCCGAGGGGGCAGGGGATGGGACGACAACAGGAGAGGCCTGTTTCAGCAGGGGCAGGAGCCAGGACCGGGCGTCCCCATCCTGGCCACCGGCCCCGTCGGCACGTTCAAAAACGGCGTCCAGAGCTCCCATCCCCTGCCGATGCACGCAGCGCAGGGCAAACGCGAGGGCTCTGGGGGCATCGCGCTGCTGGATGGCCTCCAGAAGCAAGGCTGGCCAGTCCTGAGAGGGTGGCTGGCGGAGGGAGCGAGACACGGCGGATCAGGGAAGAGGAAAGGGAATCACTGCAATTTGCGATCAAGCAGCGGACGAACCAGCAAGAAGAGGGCGAACGCAAGGGCAAAAAGAAGCCACAGACAGGCCCATCCACTGAGGGCACCGTAAGGGGCCCGCAGCACCACATCGGAGAGATGGGAATGACCGTTATAAAGGGCCCGAATCGGCTCGATGGCAAAGGTCAATGGATTGACAGCTGCCAACCAGGCCAGCCAGGGAGGCATGAAGGACAATGGGGCAAGGGCCGTGCTGGCAAAGAGCAAGGGCAGGTTGACGACAAAAATCACGGCGATCATCTCGATGTGACCGGGTAAGGCAAACGCCAGGCCAAGGCTGAGGGCCGTGACGGCAAACACCAGCAGCGCCAGGGTAAGCAGCACCACCAGCAGACCGATCGCCCCGGGCCAGCCATACCCCAAAAGCGCGGCCGCGACGATGATGGCAAGGCTTTGGACGAGACTGAGGGTGGAAATATAGAGAACGGAAGCAAAAACAATTGAGCTGCGTGAGCGTAATGGCGCGACAAGCAAGCGGTTCAGAAAGCCGAACTCCCGATCAAACATCACGGGCAAGCCAGCGTTCAGCGCCGCACTGAAGGCCGTGAACACGATCACACCGGCGCCAAAGAAACGGCCATAACTCTCGCCGCCTGGCAGGAAGCCGGTGGGGGCGTTGGCAAAAAGCGCCCCAAAAAGCAGGAGCCAAATCAGAGGCTGCAGCACCCCCGCGATCAAAGTGGACGGTCGCCGCAGCAGCTGAACGAACAGACGCCGTGTCAGGGCCAGAGTTTCCTGAAGGATCTCCGCCAGGGCGGACGCGGGAGGGTTGGTGGCGGCGGGCAGAGCGTTCAGGCCGGGGGAAGCGCTGGTCATGGTCGGCGGAGAAACGTCGATCGGGGGCAGATGGTGTGGTCTGTGGGAGGAAGGAGAAAAGACGGCTTCAACGCATCTGCCGCTTGCGCTCCAGTTTGGGGTCCCTTTGACCGACAAGGGCGAGTTCGGCGTCCATCAGGGTGCGACCTGTGGCCTGGAGATAGACATCATCGAGACTCGGACGACTGAGGGCGAGGGCAAACACCGGCAGGGCCGCAGCGGCCAGGGTCTCACGGATCTGAGCGACAACGCCCTCCTCCTCGACCACCAGGTTGAGGGAGTAGCCCTGGGCACGATTCACCACCACCTGTCGCACCCCCTCGCAAGCCTGAAGAAGGTCGTGAACCCGTTCTGCTTCCAGCGGGTCGCTGAACTCTCTGACCCGCAGGGTGACCCGATCCCCCCCCAACGACTGCTTGAGCTCCCGGGGCGACCCTTCCGCGATCACCCGACCAGCTTCGATGATGGCCAACCGATCCGCCAGGGCATCCACCTCTTCCAAATAGTGGCTGCTCAGCAGGATGGTGACACCCTCGTCGCGCAAAAGGCGCAAGACCTGCCAGATGGCGTTGCGGCTCTCGATGTCGAGGCCCACCGTGGGCTCATCCAACACGAGCACCTGGGGCCGATGGAGCAGGCCCGCCGCCAGATCGAGACGGCGACGCATCCCTCCGGAATAGGTGCCGCAGCGCCGGTCGATCCAGTCATCCATTCCCAGCAGGGCAATCAGCTCAGGGAGCCGCTCCTCGATCTCCGCGCCGCGCAGATGGTAGAGATTGCCCTGCAGGCGCAGGAGTTCGCGTCCGGTGAGAATCTTGTCGATGGCCACCTCCTGCGCCACGTAACCGAGCAGACGGCGAACGGAACGGGGATCGGCGAGGGCATCGTGTCCAGCGACCCGCACCGTGCCGGAGTCGGGGGACAGAAGCGTGCAGAGGATGCGCAGGGCCGTGGTCTTGCCGGCGCCATTGGGGCCGAGCAAGCCGTAGAGACAGCCTTTTGGAACCTGGAGGGAGAGGTCGTTGAGAGCCTGTACCGGAGAGGTTTTGCGGCCCCCGGCGAAGTCCTTCCTGAGATGGTGGAGCTCAATCAAGCCAAGCTTCTCCAGCGCGTCATGGAGTGCCGCAATCTAGGGAGCCCCGGGAGCGGGAAGCTGGAGGAGAACCGTCATGCCGGCCCAGTCGAGCATGGAAGCCTGGGGGGTGCGCGAGAGCAGGAGCAGGAGGCAAATGCCGAACAGATAAAAGATCGACCAGCGGAACAGGTTGCGGGCGCGGCCAGCCTCTTCCGGCTGCTGCCGCAGCTGGTGGCTGAGTTGCAGCAGCCTGCCGTTGAACGGCAACACCAGCAGGCCATAGAGCCAACCGCCACTGGGCAGGGCCAGGATTCCCAGCAAACTCAAGAACGCAGTGAGAACGCTGTAGCGGCCGATGGCGTTCGCGGTGGGCACCACCCCGCTGACGACGGGAAGCATGGGGATGCCCGCGGAGCGGTAGTCCTCGCGCAAAAGGAGGGAGAGGGCCCAGAAGTGGGCCGGGGTCCAGACCATCACGAGGGTGAAGAGCCACCAACAGGGCCAGCCCAGGGACCCTGCGGCGGCGGCCCCCACCAGGGGGGGAATGGCGCCGGCCACGCCGCCGATGACGATGTTCCAGGACGTGCGCGGCTTGAGATAGGCGGTGTAAAGCAGCACGTAGCTGCACAAACCGAAGAGGGCCAGGGAGGCGGCGAGGGGATTGACGCCCCAGACCAACACCATCACGGAACCCAGCGTCAGGGCGATGGCCAGGGCGAAGGCCTGGCGCTGGGCCAGACGACCGGAGGGGATGGCCCGTTGGCTGGTGCGCAACATGCGGCGATCCAGCTCTTCCTCCCAGAGGCAGTTCAACACCCCGGCCCCCGCCGAGGCCATGGCGCCGCCGACCAGAGTGCAGAGAAGGCGCCCTCCATCCAGGGGCCAACCGGCGGAAAGGGCCATGCCCCCGAGGGTCGTGGCAAGCAGGAGAGGAATCAAGCGGGGCTTGGCCACTTCGAGCCAGGCGGGAAGGCGCACGGAGCGAGGGATGGAACTGCTAGCCACAGCTCACCTCCAGAGAGGGCAGGGAAGAACGGCGGAACCCGCCACGGAAGAAGCGTCCAGAGAGGGCGCCAAGGGTGGCCACCAGAAGGGCAGCCACCAGCTGGTGGGCAACGGTGAGAGCAGGGTGGTGGAGTTGGGCTTGCAGGGTCAGATGACCGAGGAGAACCTGAAGGCCAACAAGGCCAGCCGCTGCGGCGGCCAGCCCCCTGGAAAGGCGATCCACCAGGGGCGTGAGGAGCGTGAGAGCCGCCAAGGCCACCACGGACAGGACCGCAGGCAGGGCGAGCTGGCGGTGGCGCAGAACCCACTCGCATTGGGTGCCCGCTGTGAAGCAGTGGTCCACGGCCCATTGGCTGGCCATGGCTCCACCGAGGACGCACTGGGCCAAAACCAGGGCTGTGGGAACCAGCGAGAGTGCCAACGGCCAGGGGGGGCGTGGCAGGGGGGAGACCTCCCCGGTCAGTCCCTGATCGAACCCACTGATCAGCCAAAGCAGGAAGAGAGCCGTGGCGAGGTGGGCGGTCACCATGGGGGCGGCCAACAGCCGGGTGACCGTGAGGGCCCCAAGGACGCCCTGCAGGGCCACAAGGCCCACGGCCAAAAGGGCCAGCCATGGGCACCAGGAAGGCAACTGGCGGCGGAGCCACACACTGGCGGCCAACAGAGCCAACAGGGCCAGGCCCACAAGGAAAGCGTCAAGGCGGTGGAACCACTCCAGAAACACCTGCGCATTCATTTGCCGGCCCGGCAGCAGGACGCCATAGCACAGGGGCCAATCCGGACAGGCAAGACCGGCTTCCATGACCCGGGTGGCCCCGCCGATCACCACAAGGGCGACCAAAGCGACCACCAAATGGGAGGTGAGCACCTTGAGGGGGGAAGCAAGGGACAATTCCGACCATGAACCATTCGGGGCATGGTAACGAGATTTTTCAAATCAGGGATTGCAAACATCTGGACTTGATTTGTAAAATTTGGCGGCAAATGCCATTCCTGCTACAAAAGAACCGCACTCAGCCCAGCGGGGTGCATACGCTTGTTTGGTCTGACCTGGTGCCTGCATCCAGGCAGACCGTCCGAAACGGAACTCTTCCCTCTGCGCCTTCGGGTCATGCCGCTTCCTCCCTCCCTGATCACCTTCCTGGTGGGCATGGCACTCGTCCTGGCAGGCCTCTGGCTGGGCCAGAACGTTTCCCTCCTTCCGCTGGACGCCAGCCTGAACGCCCCAGTCTATGACGAACTTTTTAAGGTTCTTTTCAGCATTGGCAGCGTTTTGTTCATCGGCATCCTTGGACTTCTCCTGTTCAGCCTGGTGCGGTTTCGGCGTCGCCCCGGCGACACCGGTGACGGGGAGGCCATCGAAGGGAATCTGCCCCTGGAAATTGTCTGGACGGCGATTCCAGCGGTAGTCGTGCTTTTCATCGGCATCTACAGCTACGACATTTATGACCGCATGGGTGGCATGACCCCCCTCAACGATCACAGCGCCATGGCCCATGCGTCCATGGCCATGGACTCCGGGCCCGCCATGGAAGCGGCAGACAGGGGTAGCCCTGCCGAGCCAAGGGTATGGGGAGGCATTGGCCTGACCGCTGGCAATGACGCTCTGGCCATTGATCTTACGGCCCTTCAGTTTGCCTTCATCTTCCACTACCCAGGAGCGAACATAACCAGTGGCGAGCTGCACATTCCCGCCAATCGCTCTGTGGAGCTGAGGATGAAGGCCAATGACGTCATCCATGCGTTCTGGGTGCCCCAATTTCGACTCAAACAGGATGTGATTCCCGGACAGCAAACCATCCTCACCTTCACGGCCACCCGTCCCGGCACCTATCCGATCGTTTGTGCTGAGCTCTGTGGTCCTTATCACGGCGGCATGCGTTCCTCGGTCGTGGTCCATGAACCCGACGCCTTTGAGGCCTGGCTGCAGAA
This sequence comes from Cyanobacteriota bacterium, assembly GCA_046340515.1. Classification (GTDB taxonomy): domain Bacteria; phylum Cyanobacteriota; class Cyanobacteriia; order PCC-6307; family Cyanobiaceae; genus Cyanobium. The sequence goes on from JBKDTB010000124.1 coordinate 79,445, forward strand.
GAACAGTCCTGCTCCCCCTCCACCAACCTCTGTCGCCCAACTTGACGCCACCCCCTTTGCTTGATCCATGACAGTCGCATCCCCCCAGGACCTCAACGCCTCTCAACCAGCTTCAACCAGCCTTCAGCCTCAGGGTTGGCTCCGTTATTTCAGTTTCAGCCTCGACCACAAGGTCATCGGATTACAATATATCATTACCGGATTTATCTTTTATTTAATCGGTGGCGCCCTCGCCGGTGTGATACGCAGCGAGCTTGTCAGCCCGATGTCTGATTTTGTCAGCCGGGAAACCTACAACGAAGCGCTAACACTTCACGGGACCATCATGATTTTCCTCTGGATTGTTCCGGTGGTGAATGGTGGTTTTGGCAATTACTTGATTCCTTTTTATGTGGGGGCCAGAGACATGGCCTTCCCCCGTCTTAACGCTGTTGCCTTCTGGATGATTCCCCCTGCGGGATTGTTGCTGATCGCCAGCCATTTCATCACGGGATCCGCCCAGTCCGGTTGGACGGCCTACCCACCCCTCAGCCTCACCACACCCGCCAACGCCCAGGTGGTTTGGATCATCAGCGTTCTGCTTCTGGGGGGCAGCTCAATTTTCGGAGCGATCAACTTCATTGCCACGGTGCTCAAGCTGCGCAGACCCGGCCTGAAATTGATGCAATTGCCAATGTATTGCTGGGCCATGCTCGGCACGAGCATCCTCGCGGTTCTGTCCACGCCTGTTTTAGCGGGCACCTTGCTGCTGCTGAGTTTTGACATTGTTGCCCACACCGGATTTTTCAACCCTTCACTGGGGGGCAATGTGGTTGTTTATCAACATCTTTTCTGGTTCTATTCCCACCCAGCTGTTTACATCATGGTCTTGCCGGCTTTTGGTCTCGTGAGCGAAATCCTGCCCATTCATGCTCGCAAGCCTCTCTTTGGCTACAGCACGATGGTTTACTCCATCATGGCCATTGTGTTTCTCGGCTTGATTGTCTGGGCGCATCACATGTTCACCAGCGGCACGCCCCCCTGGATGCGCTTATTCTTCACCATCGCCACCGCCTTCATCGCCGTGCCGACCGGGATCAAGTTCTTCAATTGGCTGGCGACGCTTTGGGGAGGCAAGATTGCTTTGAACAGCGCCATGTTGTTTTCCTGCGCTTTCATCCTGAATTTCGTGTTTGGGGGCATCACAGGTGTGGCCCTAGCCCAGGTGCCATTTGACATTCACGTTCATGACACCTATTTCGTTGTCGGCCACTTCCACTACATCGTGTATGGCGGAACGGTGTTTGTGATCTTCAGCGCCATCTATCACTGGTATCCCAAGTTCACCGGCAGAATGCTCGACGAAACTCTCGGCAAGATTCATTTTGCCCTGACTTTCATTGGCTTCAACCTCTGCTTTGCACCACAGCATTGGCTTGGTCTGAACGGAATGCCTCGTCGGGTGGCTGAATACGATCCAGCCTTCACGACACTGAACCAGATCAGCAGTGTGGGCGCCCTGCTGATGGCCATCAGCACCCTTCCCTTCCTGATCAATGTGATCCGCAGTTTCACAGCAGGGGCCGTCGCTGGGGACAACCCCTGGAACGGCCTGACACCGGAATGGCTCACCAGCTCCCCTCCACCCGTGGAAAACTGGAAGGGTGAGGCTCCTCTTGTCACCCACCCTTATGGATACGGTCAGGCTCCTTCCCTTTTGCCCGTTGATCAGGCAAGCGGGAAAGACATCTGGTCTGGACGCTGAGGTCTTGCCACAGGATCCTCAGCCTTCCATTCCGTCGCATCCGCGGCCTGAATGACGTCCCCCCCTCTCTGCGCAACCTCCCCCCATGGACACGCTGGCGACGAGCCTTTCCAACGACCAGAAAGCGATCCACTCCACCGCTGAAACGGCTCACACCGCCACGGAAGGCCACACGGATGTGCGCCTCTTCGGCCTAGCCACCTTTTTGGTGGCGGATGGCATGACCTTTGCCGGATTCTTTGCCGCCTATCTCACCTTCAGGGCCGTTAATCCCCTGCCGAGCGGATCCAACTATGAACTGGAACTGGTTCTGCCGACCATCAACACAGCCCTGCTGATTCTCAGCAGCTTCACCTTCCATCGCGCTGGCCGCGCCCTGTTGACGGAGCGCCTGCCGGCCTGTCGCTTCTGGCTGGGGATTTCAGCCGGGCTGGGGGTGGCCTTTCTGGCGGGGCAAATGGTGGAATATTTTCACCTCCCCTTTGGCCTCACAGACAACCTGTTTGCGAGCACCTTCTATGCGCTCACGGGCTTCCATGGCCTCCATGTCACCCTGGGGGTGATTTGCATTCTGGTGGTGTTGTTTCAGGTGGGACGCACGGGCCCCGTCTCGCCCATCAAACCCTTCGGCCTGGAAGCGGCAGAACTTTATTGGCACTTTGTCGATGGCATCTGGGTGGTGCTCTATGGGCTGCTCTATCTGCTTTGAACCGAACCAAACCATGACCGGTTTTCTTGCGAAATGCACCCCACAGCGTCAAAATCAACTCAGAATCACACGTTGAAGCGGATGGGCATTCATCAGGGTTCAGCCCACAGCACAGTCGATTCCAGCCTGGCCAGCGATCTCCATGGTCAGCCAGGGTCGGCCCCTCTGGAAGGGAAGGAGCTGCTCGATCGGGCCCGTTCCCTGAGCAACCGACCAGAGGATCAGATTGCCCGGGCCTGCGGCTACGTCGGTCCCAGTGGACGCGTGCTGAAAAAGAGTTTTTACCGTGCGCTCGTTGCCGCCAAGGGTTACACCCTCCCTTCCAGCACCCTGGTCAACGGCTTGAGTCGCGGACGCCATGCCGACTTTCGAACCCGTGTGCATGGCAATGGAAACCTCTTGATCGGCCAGGCCTACACCCGCCGCATGGGCCTGGAACCTGGTCAGGAATTTCGGATTGAGATCCACCGGGAAACAGGGTCCATCTGGTTGTTGCCCCTGGAAGGGGAGGGTGACAGGCACTCCCCCGGGTCGTGATCCAACGCGCCACACCAGCCACGGGAACGACAACGGCCACCACCCCGGTGAGCCAGAAGGAAACGAACAAGGGGAAAAGCAGGGCCAGGGCGCCCAGCAGCAGCATCGCCCCGCCCTCCAGGAGAGTGAACCGACCCGGGGCACTCCTCTCCCGTCGCGCCTTGGACTCCTCCGCCACACCAGCCTGTGTCGCGCGATCGGGCGCCATCGCCCCACCCCCTGCTGCGCCGGGCCGGTTCAACGCCAGGAGCCGCTGCCGCCCCCGCCGGACCATCCGTTCTCGGCCAGCCAGTGGCTGGTGAGGGGGGGGCCGGAAGCTTCTGGTTGGGTCGTGCCCGGCACGGTCAGAAGGCGTTCCAGGTAGCGGGCCACCAAATCCGCCTCCAGATTGACCCCATCTCCCAAACGCCGTTGCCGCAGGGTGGTGTGCTGCCACGTATGGGGAATCACGGCCATCCAGAACTCCGCCCCTCCCGCGTGGCAACCGGCCACTGTGAGGCTGATGCCGTCCACCGCGATGCTGGCCTTTTCACAGACATAGCGGCCGAACTCGGGATCCTGCCAGGCGACCGTCAGACGCCAGGAGGCGGGCAGGGGGTCAATGCCCACGATGGTGCCGGTTCCATCCACATGGCCACTGACGAGATGGCCGCCCAGGCGATCAGAAAGCCTCAGGGCCGGTTCCAGGTTGACAAGGGCCCTGGACCGCGCCCGCCGGCCGAGGGTGGTGCGGGAGAGGGTTTCCTCGCTCACATCCGCCCGGAACCCCCGACCGGCCGGATCCCGCTCCGCCACGGTGAGGCAAACCCCGTCAACGGCGATGCTGTCGCCCGATGCCAGGGGGCCCAGACCCTCCAGATCGCCGCGGACCCACACGCCCCGGGAACAGGTTTCCAGGTGCCCAACCGCCTGAACCAATCCGGTGAACATGGCTGGGGCCTGGCGTGGCAGTGGTCATAATCAAACAACGGCCAGGCCCTTTGCGGAGCAAGCAACCAGGAAACAAGCACCCCGGAAGCGAACACCCCACCCGAGCGAACAACCCAAGGAGCAGAGTCACCATGGTGGAAATGCATGTCGCCGGCATTGCCCTCGATGCCGCCAGCCGGAGCCCGATCGTGCTCCTGCGCGACCCCTCCGGCCGTCGACAGGTGCCCATCTGGATCGACCAAGCCCAGGCCCAGAACATCCTGGCCGGCATCAACCGGGAACGACCACCCCGACCCCTCACCCATGACCTGATGGCCCAGATCCTCCAGCTCGCGGATTTGCGACTGGAGCGGGTGATCGTGCACGCGATTGAGGACAACACCTTCCGAGCCGTGCTCAAGCTGGTCAACGCCAGCGGGGAGACCACCGATCTGGACGCCAGACCCAGCGATGCGATCGCCCTGGCCGTGCGCACCGGCAGTGGCATCTGGATGCTCGAAGAGGTGGTGTCCGATGCTTCAATCCCCGTGGACGCGGAGGCGGACGCAGAGGATCAGGAGGATTTCCGACGCTTTCTCGACCGCACCAGTCCAGCGGAACTGATCCGCCATCTCCACAAGGCGGCGCCGGAAGCCACTTCCGCCCAACCGGGTTCCCTCCCGGGGGAAGGGGATCCGGTGGACGCCCCGGAGGACGGCCCCGGCCCTGTGGATGATGCCGATTCCACCCCCTGAAGGGGAGGGATCGGCCCCTCCTCCCCCCAGCCGGCGCCCCTTCGGAGCCGGACCGCCGGTCTCCCTGTTCACCCTCGGCACCATGCGGGCCTTGGAGAGTCCGGTGGCCATGGAGGCCGTTCTGCGGCGCGCCGTTGCCGCAGGCATCAACCACATTGAAACGGCCCCGGCCTACGGGCCGGCGGAGCCCTATCTCGGTGCCGCCCTCGCCGCCATGGAGCGAGATCAACCGGTTTCCAGGGCCGAACTGGTAATCACCAGCAAACTGCTGCCCACGCCCGATGGCACCAGGGCGTGGAACCAACTGCGCGGCAGCCTTCAGCGCCTGGGCCTGGGGAAACTGCACAACCTGGCCTTTCATGGCCTGAACACCGAAGAGCATCTGCACTGGGCGCTGCACGGAGCGGGCGCCGAACTGCGAGAGCGGGCCCTGGGAGAGGGCCTGGTGGGGCAGGTGGGCTTCAGCAGCCATGGCGCCAACAGCCTCATCGCTCGGGCGCTGGAGAGCGGTCGCTTCCAGTTCTGCAGCCTCCACCTGCACTTCTTCGACCCCACTCGCCTCCCCCTCGCCAGGGCAGCCCTGCAGGCAGGCCTGGGGGTGATGGCCATCTCCCCCGCAGACAAGGGGGGGCGCCTGCAGGATCCACCACCCCTGCTGCGGGAGGACTGCGCCCCCCTGGACCCCCTGCACCTGGCCTATCGCTTTTTGTTGGCCCAAGGGATCAGCACCCTCACGGTGGGGGCGGCCCGGCCCAGCGATCTGGCCCTGGCGGAGGCGCTCGCCCGGGCCGATGGAGCCCTCAGCCCTGAGGAGGACGGGATCCTGCGACGGCTGCGCACCCTCGGCCAGGAGCGCCTGGGCGCCACCTGGTGCGGGCAATGCCAAGCCTGCCTCCCCTGTCCCAACGGGGTGCCGATTCCCAGCCTGCTCCGACTGCGGCAGCTCGCCCTTGGCCATGGTCTGGAGGCGTTTTCCCGCGAGCGCTACAACCTGATCGGGCAGGCCGGCCATTGGTGGGAGGCCGTGGACGGGCGGGCCTGCCGGCGATGTGGCGACTGTCTGCCCCGCTGCCCCCTGCGGCTGCCAATCCCCGACCTCCTGGCGGATGGCCATCGCCGCTTGGCGGCGGCCCCACGACGGCGGCTCTGGGGCTAGGCCGGCGACTGGCAGGCCAAGGAGCCGTTCCACAGCTCCTGGAGGCGGCGCCGTTCCTCAGGGGGCAGGGGCGGCAGATCCACGCTGCGGGCCAGCACCGCTTCCGGGGGGAGGAGGAGCTTGGCCAAGGAGGGTGGAAAGCGCTCCAGGGCCGCGGCCAGGGCCGCACGGGGCAGGGGAGGAACCCAACCCGCCGCCAGCACCCGCGGCAGAAGGGGAGGTTGGAGGAGCGCCTCCAGCCACTCGACGGGGGGGGCGACGGTGGTTCCGGCCGGCCGCAGCAGCAGCGACCAGGCCACGGGCCCCCCGTCCTCAGGGAGGAACGCCGTCAGACGCGGGTCGCGGCGGAGCAGCGGCACCACCTGCTGCCTGGGCAGCACCGCCGCCTCGGCAGCGCCGCTCAACAGCAGTTGAATCCCGTTGCGGTCGTCGTGGGCGAGGGCTTGGCGACGGAGCTGGCAGAGCCTCTCCCGGTCCTCCCGCACCAACGTCATCACCACCCGCGGGCTGGAGGGCAGCACCACTTTCCCGGCCAGACTGGACTCCAGCAGCACACTCCAGCCCAGGTGCGACCGTCGCGCCAGATCGGGCCGGTTCCGAAACACGAGCACCCAGGGGTTGAGGCTCCAGGGGAAGGCCAGCGGCGGCTGGGCCTCCCCGCCGAAGAGTCGGCTGGCGGCCGCGGCGGCGGGGGTCAGCCGGCCCAGAAGCGGTCCCTGACCAAAGGGCTCCCACGCCCCGGCCGGCAGGGCGGTGGCCCAACCATCACTGAGCTGAGCCAAGGCGGGACGCTCCTTCCGGGGGGCCCCACAGGCCTCCTGAACCCGGGCGGCCCCATCGAACCAGCGCACCTGCCAATCGCCTGGCAAGCGCTTCAGCCATCGCTCCGGCAGATCTCCGCGTCGCGCCGCCAACTGAGCGCCCTTGGGAGAGCAACCCGCCAGCAGGGAAAGGGTGCCAGCCACTCCGATCCCCAGCAGCGATCGCCGCGACAGTTGCCCCTCAGCCATCGTCCGACCGTAGACGTTCCCCGCCCCCCCCCTCGGGGGGCGCCAACAGGCGGTCGCAGGCAAGGCTGCATCGGTCGGCGAGGGCCTCGGGGCCGCGCCCGCTCCATTCCCAGAGCAGCGCCAGGCCCCCCGCACCAACGCCTTCCTTGACATAGCCGTCCTCATAACGGGCCAGGGCCGGGTGGCAGGAGCCAGTGAAAGCGAGTGAGGAGTGAAAGGCCAGCGGCTCCACCTGCCAGTGTCGGGCGAGCCGATCCAGGAGCTGGGCCAGATCACTGCCGGGCTCCCGCGCCACCCAGCGGGTTGTGGCGAGGGCGGTGGCCTGGATCAGGCGAGGGCGCTGCTCCGGCAGGGCCAGGGCCAAGGCCAGGGCCAGCACCGCCACCATCTGGCTGCCGCCAGCCAGCAGCACGGGCACTCCGCCCAGGGCGGCTTCCAGAAGCAGGGCCGCCGCCAGAGGCTGCATCGGATCCCCCAGGGCCGCCACCACCGCCCGGGGATCCTCCAGTCCCCCTTCCCCCAGGCGGTCGAGAGCCGCCCGCAGGCCTTGCTCCACCAGCGCCTGCTTGAGGCCATGGGCGGGCTGGCGCAGGCTGCCGCTCACCAGGCCGGCCGCCTCCACGCCAAGGCCCCACAGCACGCCAAGGGCGGTGGTGGTGCCCCCCGGCACGCATTCGGCCAGGAGCAGGGGGGAACGGGGGGAACGGGCGGCGAGGCGGCGCCCCCAGCGCCGACCCTGGTCTTCCAGGGCAGCCACCCGCCGGGGCGCCATCGCCTGCCCTGAACTCAGGCAGCGGGCCGCCCCGCCGCCGGCCGGAGCGGGGAGACGCAGGTGGGGGATGGCAGGCGCGACGGCGCAGCCCAGATCCACCACCACAGGCGTGAGGGCCAGGGCACGGAGCACCTCATGGCTGATGAGGGCTGGCGTGACCCCCGCCGGGAGGGGGGGCAGGGCATGGGGACGGGGCTGGTCTGGCCCGAGGAGGAGGAGTTCAGCGTCAGCCGCTGCCGTGGCCCGCCGCGACGCCGGAGTGGCACCGGCCGCGGAAATTCCTGGCACGGCCGCCGTTTCCGTGGCTGCCAGGAGCAGGAGGACGCGGGTGGCGGACCAGTCGCGCCGCCAACGGGCCTGCCAGGCGGCAGCCCGGGCGGCGGAGCCGCGCAACAGCCCCGGGGGCCTCAAAGAGGATCCAGGCTCACCAAAGCCTGCAACGCCTCGGGCGGCTCGGGAATCGGGGCCTGCAGCCGTGGAAAGATCCAGTAGGCCACGGCATGCAGGCAGAAGACCACGAGGAGGTTCTGCAGCAGCACCAGGGTGAGGGCCACGACCTGCACCTGGGCCAGATCAAGGCCAGGCCCCTGGCCGAGGAGGTCGGTGAGCCGATCGAGGAGCTGGGAGGCCGCTGTGGTGATCACCACCCAGAGGTTCTCGCCGACGAGCACGGAGAGCACGGCCAGACGCACCAGGAACCCGAGGGTGCCGATCAGGCCTCCGACGGCCAGGGTGCACCACCAGCTGAGGCGGCGCCGCCAGCCCCAGCCCAACCACAAGGCCAGGAAGCCGTAGGGGAAGAGCACCAGGGGCCCGCGGATCGGCCCCATCAGCGCCACCAGCAGCAAGGTCGTCACCGCCAGACCCTCCAGGGCGCAACGGCCGCCGTGGCGGAGGAGCAGCAGGGCCAGGGGAAGAGGCAGCGCGAGCCGAAACAGGGGACTGCCCACGGGCAGGTAGTAGAGGGCGGCCCAGAGCAGGGCCGTGGAGGCTGAAAGGTAGGCCGTGTCCATGAGCTGGCGGGCCTGGCGCGGAGTCAGCTCGCGGGGTTCTCGGGAGCGGGGCGCGGGGGACGGGGGCCCCCTGGTCAACGGGGTGCAGGAGCGGGGCGGACCGATGGGGCTGGTGCGCCGGCCTGCACCCGCTCGATGGTTTCCACCTCAAAGGCGATGCCAGCCGACCGCAGAGCGCGGGTCACGGCCTCGGCGGGGGCGGAGGGATCCGCCAGGGGCAGGCGCAGGGTGACGCGATAGGGGAAGGGTTGGCTGGCGGAGGCGCTGGCGGGAGCCCGGGGCGCCAACGGCTTGGGGGGAGGGGAGGCGGGCTTGGTCGGCTCGGCTTTGGGGGCTGGGGGCGCGTTGAGAGCCGGGGGCGCTTTGGGGGAGGGGGACGGCTGGGGGGCGGCTGGGCCTTTGGAGATTGGCGTGGCGGCGGTTGGCGGCGGCGGGGAAGACATCCCCGGCGCCGGGCGGGGATCGGAGGTGGTGGGGGATGGGGCCTCAGCCGGGGGGAAACGGCCTGAGAGTCGGTCGCCCCAGGGGGTGCCCGCACAGGCGGACAGAATCAGGAGCAGAGGCCATGGGGCAAAGGGGGCCAACGGCCTGAGCCCTTCCCAAGGGATCGGACATCCCGGGCCGCGGCCTGGTCGCGGGCCGATGTTCATCCGTTTCCCGCTGGACGAATCACGCGCACCGCGCTGGCCCGCGGGCGGCCGCTCCGGGTGGTGGCCGGAGGCTTGCGGGGGGTGGCCGCCGCGCTGGACCGAGCGGCTGCTTTGGCACCGGTGGCGGCTTTGCCACTGGTGGCGGCCTTGGCCCGGGTGGTTTTCGTCCGGGCTCCCTTGCCACTGCCGGCCTTGGCGGCGAGCAGCTCGATCGCCTGCTCCAGGGTGAGGGTCTCGGCGGTGGCACCCTCCGGGAGGGAGGCATTCACCTTGCCCTGTTTCACATACATGCCGTAGGGACCATCAAAAAGCTGGATGGCCTCGCTGGAGCCGGCTGGCGTGCCCAGATCGCGCAGGGCCGTGCGCCCGCCCCGCCCACGCTTGGGTTGGGCGAGGAGCTCCAGGGCCCGGCTCAGACCGATCGCCAAAACGTCGTCTTCCGCCTTGAGGGAGCGGTAGTCCTTCTCCCCCTTGCCCTTGTCGTGCACGACGTAGGGCCCGAACCGCCCCAAGCCGGCCTGCACCTTGCCCCCATCGGGGTGGTCGCCGAGGTGGCGGGGCAGGCGGAGAAGACCCAGGGCATCTTCCAGAGTGAGCTCCTCCGGCTTGGCGCCCTTGGGCAAGGAGGCCCGCTTGGGCTTGGGGGTGTCCTCGCTCACCTGGCCGAGTTGCAGGTAGGGGCCGTATTGGCCGAAGAGGAGGTAAACCGACTGACCCGTTTCTGGATCCTCTCCCAGGGATTCGGGCCCTTCACTCTTCTGGCGGAGGATCAGTTCCGCCTTTTCAGCATCCAGATCCGCCGGGGTGATCTCCTGGGGGAGGGTGGCCTTGCAAAGCTCCTCGCTGCCGTCCTCCGCCTCGCGCTTGCTCTCCAAATAGGCGCCGAAGCGGCCGATGCGCACCACGCAAGGCAGGCCCTCCAGGGAGATGGTGCGCGAGAGGGTGGGATCAATCTCCCCCTCCCGTTTCTGCACCTGGGATTCCAGGCCATCCTCTCCTTTGTAGAACTTTTCCAGATAAGGAAGCCAGGGCATCTTGCCGGCGGAGATGTCGTCGAGGCTGGTTTCCATTCGCGCGGTGAAGCCGGGATCCACCAAGTCGGGGAAGTGCTGCTCCAGGAGGGCCGTGACCGCGAAGGCCGTGAAGCTGGGGATCAGGGCGTTGTTCTGCAGCGTGGCGTACCCCCGGTCCTGGATGGTGCCGATGATGCTGGCGTAGGTGGAGGGGCGACCGATGCCCTCCCGTTCGAGGGTTTTGACGAGGGCGGCCTCGCTGTAGCGGGCGGGGGGCTGGGTCTGGTGGCCCAAGGCTTCCACCCCCTTGCACCGGGGGGCGTCCCCGGTCTTCAAGGCGGGAAGCAACACTTCCTGGCCTTCCAGAGCCGCGTCGGGATCGTCGCTTCCTTCCACATAGGCACGGAAGAAGCCGGGGAAATCAATGCGCTTGCCGTTGGCGCGGAAGGTGGCGTCGGCGGCCTCCAGGTCGACCGACAGCAGGGTGAGACGGGCATCGGCCATCTGGGAGGCCACGGTGCGCTTCCAGATCAGTTCGTAGAGGGCCAGCTCCCGCCCGTCGAGACCGGTGTCGCTCGGCGCACGGAAAGCCTCCCCTGCGGGACGGATGGCCTCGTGGGCCTCCTGGGCGTTGCGGGCCTTGGTCTGGAACTGGCGAGGGGCGGGGGAGAGGTAGTCGTCGCCATATTTGGCCGCAACACAGCTTCGGGCGGCCTGGATGGCCTGCTCGGAGAGATGGACCGAATCGGTGCGCATGTAGGTGATGAAGCCCCGCTCGTAGAGCGCCTGGGCGGTGCGCATGGTGTCGCGGGCGGAGAGGCGGAGCTTGCGATTCGCCTCCTGCTGCAGGGTGCTCGTTGTGAAGGGCGGCACGGGTTTGCGGAGGGTGGGTTTTTCCTCCACGCTCCTCACCCGCCAGGGGGCTTCTCGCACCCGGGACTGAAGCTCCCGAGCCTCCGTTTCGCTGAGAAGCCGAACCTTGCTGCCGCTCTTGAGGGCCCCGGTGGACTCGTCAAAATCACTCCCCCCGGCGATGCGCTCACTGGCCAGGTGGGTGAGCTTGGCCTCGAATCCCGCCTTGGCGTGTTCCAGGCTGGCCTTCAGATCCCAGTAGCTGCCGCTGCGGAAGGCGCGCCGGGCCTGCTCCCGCTGCACCAGGAGGCGCACCGCCACCGATTGCACGCGGCCGGCGGAAAGCCCCCAGGCCACCTTCTTCCAGAGCAGGGGGGAGAGGCTGTAGCCGACAAGGCGGTCGAGGATGCGCCGGGTTTCCTGGGCATGCACCAGCTCCATGTCGATGGAACGGGGGGTGGCCAGGGCCTTCTGGATGGCCGGTTTGGTGATCTCGTGAAACACCATGCGCCGCACGGGCACCTTGGGCTCCAGGAGCTGCTGGAGATGCCAGCTGATGCTTTCCCCCTCCCGGTCCTCGTCCGTGGCCAGGAGGAGCTGATCGGCCCCCTTGAGGGCATCCTTGAGGTCCTTGACGACTTTTTTCTTGTCCTTCGGCACGACGTAGAGCGGCTCGAAGTCGTGGGCGATGTCCACGCCGAGGTTGGCCCACTTCTCCCCCTTGTGCGCGGCCGGGATCTCGCTGGCGTTGTTGGGCAGGTCGCGAACGTGCCCCATGGAGGCCTCCACGCGGTAGTCGCCGGGCAAAAAGCTCCGGATGGTGCGGGCCTTGGTAGGGCTCTCGACGATCACCAGCGTGTGCGCCACAGGGCTTGAGGAGAGAGCGATTGACCTTACATATCGCATCGAAGCGGCCTCCGGGTCAAAGAATCCCGCCCGCCACCCCGAGGGGAGGCCATTACTGGCCGTCAGCGCCGCTACAGTCCGCTCCGTCCATTCCTGCTCCGCCGTGGTTGCCGACATCGGTTCGCAGTTGAACGCGGCGGCGATTGCGCCGGAAGCCGCCGTGCTGTTTGCCCTGGTGGGCTGCCTGCTCGTCGATCTGGCGGGGGAGGAGACGGCCAGTCGCTGGGTGCCCCCCATCTGCTATGGAGGCCTTGGGGCCGCCTTGGCGTTGCTGGCGCTGCAGTGGAACGGCAGCCAGGAACCCTCCTTTCTGGGGGCCTTCCTGGCGGACAACCTGGCCATCGCCTTCCGCTCGGTCGTGGCCGCCTCCACCCTGATCTCCCTGCTGTTGAGCTGGCGCTACGTGGAACGCAGCGGCACGCCCCTGGGGGAATACGCGGCGATTCTCCTGGCCGCCACCCTCGGGGGGATGTTCCTCTGCGGCGCCACCGACCTGGTGAGCGTCTTCATCTCCCTGGAAACCCTCTCCGTTGCCAGCTATCTGCTGTCGGGCTACATGAAGCGGGATGCCCGAAGCTCGGAAGCGGCATTGAAATATCTGCTGGTGGGCTCAGCCGCGGCGGCGGTGTTTCTCTACGGCGCCTCCCTGCTTTATGGCTTGAGCGGCGGCAACACCAGCCTGGAAGCCATCGGTGTGGCCCTGACGACCAGCAGCGCACCGATCACGGCCCTCTCCCTGGTGTTTGTTTTGTCCACCGTGGCCTTCAAGATCGCGGCTGTGCCCTTTCACCAATGGACTCCGGATGTCTATGAAGGCTCGCCCACTCCCGTGGTGGCCTTCCTTTCGGTGGGGTCCAAGGCGGCGGGATTCGCCTTGGCACTGAGGATCCTGGTGGGGTGCTTCGAGAGCTTTGACGCCCAGTGGAAATTTCTCTTCACAGTTTTAGCCCTGCTGAGCATGGTTCTGGGGAATGTGGTGGCTCTGGCCCAAACTTCCATGAAGCGCATGTTGGCCTACAGCTCCATCGGCCAGGCTGGCTTTGTGATGATTGGCCTGGTGTGCGGCACGGAGGATGGCTTTTCAGCGATGGTGCTTTACATGGCCGCCTATTTGTTCATGAACCTCGGGGCTTTTGCCTGCATCATTCTCTTCTCGTTGCGCACAGGCAGTGATCGGATCGCGGATTACGCCGGCCTCTACCAGAAGGATCCACTCATCACCCTGGGGCTCAGCCTCTGCCTGCTGTCCCTCGGGGGCATTCCGCCAATGCTCGGATTCTTCGGGAAGATTTATCTCTTCTTTGCCGGCTGGGCTGATCAGCAGTATCTGCTGGTTACTGTTGGCCTCATCACCTCGGTGGTCTCGATCTACTACTACATCTCCGTCATCAAGATGATGGTGGTGAAAGAACCGCAAGAAGCTTCTGATGTGGTCAAGGCCTATCCACCTATCCAGTGGGATCTGGCGGGGATGCAGCCCTTGCGTGCCGCCCTGGTGAGTTGCGTGGTGGTAACGGCCATTGGGGGCATCCTGTCCAGCCCACTGTTTGATTGGGCCAGCGCCACGGTGGCCGGAACTCCGATCCTTCAGGCCGCCCTGGCCAACGCCCATGCGTCTGTCATCAGCTGATTCTCCAGGCGCTTCGTCAAAAGTCACGGCTCCAGCAAACACCTTGGCAGTGTTGGACCACATCGACAAGGTGTACGGGGAGGGGGAGACTCAGGTGCACGCTCTCCGAGATGTGTGCCTGACCGTGAACCGAGGCGATTATTTGGCGGTGATGGGCACCTCCGGGTCTGGGAAAAGCACGGCGATGAACATTCTGGGCTGTCTGGATCGCCCGACGCGGGGCCGGTATTGGCTGAATGGATGGGAAGTGGATGGACTCAGTGATGATGCCCTGGCTGACATTCGCAACACCCAGTTGGGATTTGTGTTTCAGCAGTTCCATCTGTTGCCGCAGTTCACGGCCCTGGAGAATGTGATGTTGCCGATGATCTATGCCGGTGTCCCGCCCGCGCAGCGGCAGCAACGGGCGGAGGCTGTATTGCGGCGGGTAGGGCTGGGGCAACGGCTGGCCAATCGGCCCAACCAGCTTTCCGGAGGACAGCAACAGCGCGTGGCCATTGCCCGGGCGATCATCAACCACCCCTCCCTGCTGCTGGCGGACGAACCAACCGGCGCCCTCGATTCCCAGACCACAACGGAGGTGCTCAACCTGTTTGACGAGCTCAACCGGGAAGGGATCACGATTCTTCTGGTGACGCATGAGGACGAGGTGGGTGCGCGGGCACAGCGGGTGGTGCACTTCCGGGATGGGCAGATTGTGGGCTGAGGGGGTGGAGGGAACGCCAGGATGGAGAAAGAGCTTGTTGCTCGTCAGCTCAAGCCAGCAGAAGAGCCAGGTGATCCCTTCTCGCAGGAGAAGAAAGAACTTTCCTCGCCTTCATGGAAAAAGCGACACGCTGGGCTTGACCATGCTGAGATCCGGTTGGACCAGGGTTCAAGGCCAGGGTCGCCATGGAGGCGATCAGAGGCCGCAAGACGATCCAGGAGATCGCCGCCGACCCCTCCTTCATTCGATCCAGCTGAGCCAGTGGAAGCGCCAGCTCCTGGAGAGTGCCAGCAAGCTTTTCGGGCAGGGCAAGAAAAACAAGGACAAGCAGGCAGGGGAAAGAGGACAAGGGAGCCGAGCTGTTTCAGCAGATCGGCAACCAACAGATCGAGCTGGAGTGACTCAAAAAGACTCTCAACTGCTCTGATGCCCGTGATCTTCCCAGACCTGTCGATGTCAAACATCCTGATCTGAGCATCAGCCGCCAATGGGAACCGTTGGGCCTACCACGATCACCCCTGTGCTCCTGTCAGGCGACAGCGGAAGCTCAGAACCACCGGCATCGTTTCTGGTTCTGGTGGGAGCTCTGGCCCCAGGGGGCCGACCGCAACGGCCAACGCCTCCCTGAGATTGCCACTTGCACACCTCCCAGACCCCCGACCCTATTCATTGATGCAATAACTTTTGATTGGCAACACTTTTAATCATGCAACAGGGCGATTTTCTTGCTGTCTGCTAACACGAGCGACAACACGCCCTTCAATACACTTGGCCTTAATCGCTTGATTGCATATCTGCCTGTCAACCTGACATAAGCGTTGCCACCGTCGCCTATGTGTTTCCAGTGAGGAGGCATTTTGTCATGTTTTGATTCCACGGTGGCCCTTCGGAATCAACTACCTTAATGTGCATAGTTATTGATTTTTTAAAGACAGTCCCCCTCTTGTAGAAGAGCACAGCTAACGCTGCCCCTGATTGGCAGGCAGGGAGCATTAGGTGTCGTAGCTGGGAGCTGAAGGCTGCCTGTCGACTCGAGGGGCTTGTTCGGCGGCTAAACTGCAAAAGAGGCAATACCAATTACAATTCCCCAAGCTCCGTCTCGCCCATCAATGTATAGTTTTTTTCTTCTTCTGTCACTCTGGCTCTTTTTATCATGCTTGCTTGCCCAACGACTGGGCAGAGGCATTACCAAGACGCATCTATTGCCTTTGGCTTTTGTCCTTTCTAGCATCGTGCAGTTTATTGTTTGCTATCTGCTTATCTTGCATGTGAGTTCTCCGCGACTAATGAGCAGTCTGTTGATAAGCCTTGCTTCCGTCTTAATGGCTATATCTTTGCTAATGAAGACTTGGCGACAGACCATTCAATATCTTTTCAAAGAGTTTTTGTTCCCCACATGCCAGATTGCATCGGAGGGGAACAAAGCCATTGCCAAATATCTTCGTAATATGCGCATTATTCTAGTTATTGGCGCCATGCTGATAATGCTCACGACTCAGCTAGTGTCACCCACTGTTTTTAATTGGGATTCAAACTGGTATAATCTATCCAGGATTCCCGCAATGATTATAACTCATTCTGTTTTTCCTGAGTCTTCTCCTGTTTATTGGCATACCATTCACCCAATAACACACGATTTATTGTATTTACCCGACATCACATTTGCAAGTCTACGGGGGATGGGTCTAATCTCCACTGCAGAGTTCTTTGTCACACTTGGATGCCTCTATGGAATAGCGTCGTCATTTCTCCAGCAGTCTCACATTGAGAAAGCAGATATAAGAACGCAATCGGCTCTACTTCTGGTAACTATTTTGTTTTTAAGCAGTGATCTTCAAGTTCTCCAATCGGCTGATCCCAAAAATGATCTTGTCATTTTAATGACATTCGTGATCAGCTTGAGTCTCTGCTTGGATAAAGAGCTTCGACATCACCTCCCGTTTCAATATATACTATCTATAATGATGGTTGCTGTATATGCAGTTTCCACGAAGTCATATGGATTAATTATCCTAATCCCACCTCTGGTTGCTATTTTTCTAGATATAGTCAGAATTCAAGCAACTTCTTCATCACCTCAGGAAATACTCTTTAAAGTCAGATCCTATCTCAGCGACCTCTCTAGCGACATTTTGACTTTGTGGAGGCAGTGCAAACCTCTATTAACCCTGGCATCCCTATGCATTCTATTACTTGTATGCACACATACAAGGCATGAATATTCTATAAGGCACTCAATTCATTCGGCCAAATTTGCTGAAGCTGTTGCAGAGCATATCAACATGCACGGTAGCATCGTTACTCGAATGACGAACTTCTATCTCAATAGTGTGCGCAATACGACCGCTTTTCTTATGTATCCCTACACGACTCTTAGAAAACTTAACGCAGAGAAGCCTGACGACTACTTGTTCGGTTTTGGGCCGCTAAAGCACATTATCTATGATCCTCGCGGTGTTTTAAACGCCAGCACTATTGTCAGAAACACAAAGTCTGATGCCGCCTTTGGGTCCGTGTTTCTTCTCCCATTTATGATCATCGTTTCATGCCTCATGCTTAAGAGGAAAATCCAGTTTTCCTGGAATCTCTATCAAGAATATACAATCACTCTCATGAGTTGTTTAATTACTTTTCTGTTGTTCTCCTACACTCTACTAGGCCAGTCTTTTGGCAGCAAGTACATGGGAGCTACGTATATACCTCTGATACCATTGTTGTCAGTTTCCATTGCTTTTGGCGTAGACCTCAAAGCACGACGACTAAAAACATTCATGATCCTCCTTTCCCTGTATTCGATTCTTCGACTAGCCTACCTGCTAGACATATCTCGATTTCCATCTTTCTTCATCCAACTTGCAACCAATTCAAGCTCTTTAGGAGTAACTCAGAGTCCCAACCTATTTTACTTTCAATACGCAGGATCACGCTACAGTTATTCGCAGACAGGACGTTGGCTTTTGAGTCTTTCCGCTCTGCCCTCGGGCCAAACTCATGTTTTCTGTTTTGGCGAGCAAACTCCGAGTCTTTCACCCTTGATGTATGCAATACAATCACTAAACTCGAATCATAAGCCAATCATACGCCTATCAAGCAATGAAGAATGCAATCTATTAAATGGAAGAATAAATGCTCCGAATAGCTCATATAATTTTATTCATCTTTTCTGATTTATGAGTTAATTAGGCCAGGATGCAATACTGGCAATCCTTGACGCCCTGCGTAGGAAGGAATAGCAATTGCCTGAACGCCTTGAATCTATGATGCCCCCTGATAACACTTCGAGTGGATAGGAGATAACCAGTATTATGCTTATCTCCGGTGACCACCAGTAATGATGTCATCTATACCGCCCAGCAGGCGGCTTTCGCTGATGGTATCTGGGGATTCCCGAGAAAGTGAGCCGGGGGCAACGCCAACAAAGAGCAGAGTACAACAAGTAAAAAAAGATCGTACGCGGCCATGGTCATCCCCAGTTGGACCAGCCTGCAACTATAGATCCTGGAGAGTACTGCAGAAAGATCCAGACGTTTTTTCAAATTTACCTGCGAATTCTACTCTGTCAACATACTCATAATCACAAGCACAGGTTTCCCCATCGGGCTTCAGCATAGGGACGCATCCAATCCGTAGGCCGGTTTCCTGATTGCCGAGATGGCCCGGGCGGCCTGGACGCGTCGCTCGGCTTGCCGGGCGGCCCTGGCATCGGCATCCGCATCGGCTTTTGCCGCAGCAGCAGCTTCAGCAGCCTGTTCTTCTGCAGCGCGGGCCTGCTTGCGCAGCAGCGCAGCACTTTCGTCCTCCAGTTGTGCCTCGGTTTTGAGCATCCGCTCATGGCTCATGACCTTGTGCTTGGAGGCATTGGCCTTGACTTGACCTTGGTTCCATCAAGGACCACCGTCCCCAGACTCACCAGACCGGCCTTCTGACACAACCGCAGCACCTGCACAAACAGGCCCGCCAGCACATCGAGGTGAACGAAGCGGAAATCACTGATCCGGCTGTGGTCCGGCTGCTGGTTGCCGATCAGCACCCGAAAGGCCGCGTCTTCCCAGCAGGCCCGCTCGATGCGGCGGGAGCCGGGAATGCCGGCGAGGGAGGCAGCAGCAACGTCTGCTCCGGATTCCAGGGACGGAAAGTTTTGTGCTTGCACTTGACCGGTTGTCTCGCCCAGATCCATTGCAGTCACTGGGATCTGGGCAGATTCAGAGTCGTCTGTGGAGAAAGCCGGAGGCGGGGCGGTGGGCGACAGGCTCCTAGGACGGTAACTCTCGTCATGATGCAGTGCGCCGGACAACTTGGTTGTCGGCGGACAGGA
>JBKDTB010000125.1:0-2828 GCA_046340515.1 Cyanobacteriota bacterium
CGGAAAGTCGCGGCTGTTCCGGGTGGCCAGGGTGAGATCCCCGCGGCGTGCGGTGGCGAGGAGGATCGCGTCCGGCACCTTCAGGCTGTGTCGCTGGCGCAGCCGCACCGCTTCGCGGCAGCAGGCGTCATCGAGGGGCAAACGGGGAAAGACCTCCAGCCAGGCCTGCACCGCGTCAGTTTCACCGTCTCGGCAACCCACCAACACTTCGATTCAAGAGATCACGCTGATTCGCGGGCTCTGCTGCCGCTCCAGCCAGGCCAGGGCAACCGTTTCGCCCCGCAACACATCGATCAGGATGTTGGTGTCGAGGAGCAGCATCAACGCTCACTCCACTCCGCCCGCAACGCCTGCTGCAGTTCCACACCGTTCTCCGGGCGATCGCGCCACAGGCCGAACACTTCACTGTGGCCGGGCTGTTGCTGCCGCAACCACAGCCGCAACGCCTGCCGCAGGGCTTCTGCCCGCGAAAGCCCCCGCTGACGACACAAGGCATCGAGCTGGACGCGCTCCGGATCGGGCAGGTCGACAATGGTGCGCATCATGATGACAACATCTGATAACGTCATCTTAGGCTTGGCTGGCTTGCTGGCTGACAGATCGCCAGGCGTGAGGGCACGGGCGGGGCTGGTCCTGTCGCTGCCGATGGCGACGAGAGCACCGACGGGTGTTTGAGGTGGCATCGCCTCACCCCTTTTCTTATTGTCAAAAGATGGTCTCCAGTGCCCCTTCAGCGGGCCAGACCCGGAAACACCAGCAGCGTCGTGTTGAGCCGCGGGAGCTCACTATCGGCCAGCAAGCCGATGCGGTGGCCCAAGGTGCCGCAGGGCAGGGTGGTGACGTTGTCCACCATCAGGTGGCAGGTGTGAAGGCCGTTTTCTGGGGTTGGTTGCACCGGGGTGCGGAGGATCGGGGCGCTAATCGGCTCATTGGTCAGCGGAAAAACCGCGATGGAGAGAGGGGCCTCAAAGCGGTCGTGTACGGCATCATTGAAGGCCTGGATCTCTGCCTCCTCTGGGCTCTGCGCCACCAACCGCGACGGCCGCCGCGCCTCAGCCGCAAACGCAGCCGCGAACTCAGGGGAATGGACATCCGGCACCCCGCTCTGAATCAGCCGCATGTTTTCGTGAGGAGCACTCCCGCCGCGCCCCGCTGCCACCTCCAGGCCAGCTTCGATAAGATCCACAAACAGGTGAGCGTAGAAGCCGGATGGATAGCCCACGCCAATCATCTGAGCCCCGATCTGGGTGTGAGCTCCAGGATGCTGGCGCCGGATCTGCACTCCAGGATCGCCTCGAATGGTTCACCTGTAGCACTCCATGAGCTCAGCCATGGCTGCCACTCCTCGCCTGCAACGCATCTCCGAAGCCGAGCTGGATGGCCTCATCGCCGAACTGCGGCGGCAAGGAACTAAGGAGCTAGTGCTATTGGGTCATAAAGTTTATCTGGGAGAATCCGTTAACCAATGGCCGTGGCCGCGGGCATTGCGGGATAAGCCAACTCTTTATCAACTCAAGGAGCCGGTGAACGCCCTGGCCGATCGACTCAAGACTTTGACCCAGCTCACATATTTGTTCCTTTGGGGCAACCAAATCGGTGATAAGGGTGCGGCGGCACTGGCGAAACTCACGCATCTTACCTCTCTTCATCTTTGGAACAACCAGATCACTTGTAAGGGTGTGGCTTCCATGGCTGTTCTTGCCAAGCTTAACTATCTCGATCTTTGGGCTAATTATATTTGCGACGAGGGAGCTGCATCACTTGCATCCCTCACCCAGCTCAAAACCCTCAAGCTTAGGGACAACGAGATCTGTGACATGGGGGCAAAGCATCTAGCGGCATTAACCATGCTTTCTACCCTTGATCTATCTTGTAACAATATCACTTGTAAGGGGGCGGCGGCCCTCGCGACCCTGCACCAGCTCACCGACCTCAAACTGGAAGGCATTGGTATAGGTGATAAGGGGGCAGCGGCCCTGCAACCCCTCTCCCAGCTTAGATCCCTCAACCTGGACAACAATGAGATCGGTGATAAGGGAGCGGAGTCCCTGGCGGCCCTCACCCAGCTCAGATCTCTCAACCTGGAGAAAAATCAGATCGGTGATTTGGGGGCGGCGTCTCTCGCGGCCCTCTCCAAGCTCACCTCCCTAGACCTTTACAACAATCGGATCGGTGATACGGGAGTGTCGTCCCTCGCGGCCCTCACCCAGCTCACCTCCCTAAACCTTAAGCGCAATGAGATCAGTGATGCGGGAGCGGCGTCTCTGGCGGCCCTCACCCAGCTCAGCTCGCTTGATCTTTCAAGTAATCCTGTCGTTGAGACAACGCCCTTTGCCACTATGGCACGATTGACCTCTCTCAACCTGCAGGGAACCAAGGTTCAGGATCTATCTCCGTTGCGACCCTTACTGGAGAGCGGCCTGGAGGCAAAGTGGGAAGAGTATGACTTTGTGAATGGAGTCAATGTCTATAATTGCCCCCTAATCCATCCATCTCCAGAAATCGTTCAACGAGGCCAGCAAGATGTGCTCAATTATCTGCGCGAAATTGATTTGCAGGGAGAGGATTACCTTTATGAGGCCAAGGTGCTGATCCTGGGGGATGGTGGTGCTGGAAAAACCAGTCTGCTGCGCCGGCTCTACCAAACCGATCGGCCCCTGCCGGCGGAAGACGAATCCACCAAAGGGATCGACATCCACCGCCATGCGTTTGCCAACGCCGCGGGGCGGCCCTTTCAGCTCAATGTCTGGGACTTTGGCGGCCAACAGATTTATCACGCCACCCACCAGTTTTTCCTCACGAAGCGCTCCCTCTACATCCTGGTTGAC
>JBKDTB010000126.1:0-3135 GCA_046340515.1 Cyanobacteriota bacterium
GCTCCCATGCCCCCGGAGGTTAAAAAGCGGTCCTGGCTACCAAAGGCCAGGCTCTGGGCGGCCCACATTTGGTGTTGGCCAACATCCGTGATGTATTGACAGGGATGCGGCACAAGCTGGCTGACCTCTTGGAGGAGGGCCACAGGGTTGCATTCGCCCGGCTCAGTGGTGTATTCCCTGGGGGCTGGGTACTGCATTCGCATCTCTTGAATTTCCAGCTTCCAAGGACCCGGCTCCGATGGAGATGGGTGGTCGGCCAATGCAAGTTGTGCTGCGGCGGCCTGGATGGAGCAGCACAGTGAACGGTCGGGTTGAACGCGAACTCCCATCTCGGCCTGGTCAATGTCGATTTGCCAGATCTGCTTGCCAGTGCAGAAACTTTCCACATCCGCGCCCGTCTGCCGGATGTCCAGACGGCTGCCCATCACCACCAGGAGATCAGCGGCACCAAGGGCTTTATTTGCCCAACGATTCCCATACGAGCCAATGAATCCCACCCTCAGGGGATGGGTCTCGGGAAGGACGTCCACTCCCATCAGCGACAGAACCACAGGGATCCCGAGACGATTGGCAACGTCGACGGCTGCTGTTCGATTAGGGACTGCCGCGCATCCTCCGCCCATCAAAAGAAGAGGGCGCTGTGCCCCATCAATGGCCTGAAGAAGTTGCTGAAACTGATCTGGGAGATCTGTCGTCGCAGAGTCAGTTGCCTGGATGTGAAAGGCTTTTGAATTGGCGAGCTCTTGAGCTCTCCGCAGGGCCTCAAGGGCGGGTTGCTCGTCGATGGTCTCGGCCTGCACATTCATTGGCAGATCCACCAGGCAAGGGCCCTGTCGACCCTCCAAGGCCTGACGAAAAGCCTCCTCAAGAACCATGGGGAGGTCTGCGGCTTGTCGAACTTGCACAGCTAACTTGCAGATGGGCTTGGCCATGGACACGATGTCGGTCTCTTGGAAGCCCAATTGGCGGATCTCGCGATCACCCTTCAGTTCATGCGTGTTTACCTGACCTGTGATGAAGACAGCAGGGGTGGAATCGAAATAACAGCTGCCGATCCCGGTCAGTAAATTGGTGGCTCCTGGACCACTGGTCGCGAGAGCCACCCCAGGGATTCCCGTGATCCTGGCGTGGCCTTCGGCGGCGAAAGCTGCGCCTTGTTCATGGTGGCAGGTCACGATTTGGATCCCGCTCTGCAGACTCAAGGAGTCGAGCAAATGGGTGATCATGCCACCGACAAGCTCATAGATGTGGGTGACGCCTCTGGCTTCCAGGTATTGGGCCACGAAATGGGAGGCTTTCATCAGGTAGTCGGCGCGGCCGTTGGGGAGGGGGGGATTGGTTTCCTGCTGGCAAATTGAGCGATCACGTCGATTTCCCGTTCCAGCATGTCAATAGTCAAGCCAGGGTATGTGCCCAGGAACAGTGCTTGGCGCATGAGTTGATCGGCTCCTGGCATGGTCGGAGCCGCCAATCGCAGGGCATCGGGCTGATCCTGACGGAGGTGAACAAAGGCTGGCTGACGCAAGAGATTGCCCCCGAAGAGCATGCGGTTGCCAATCTGTTGGGAATCCAATTCACGAGCCAAATCGGTGTGGCTGAAGGGTGCGTGGCTTCGCACGGTGATTTTGAAGCCAAACCAGGAACAGACCGTTCGACAGCCGCTTGCATCCCAAAAGAAACCCTCTTCCGGATCCCAAGCGGTGGCGTGGGTCGGCAGGGCAAAGGCAAAAACATCCTCGTGGGCGGCCAGGCCACGGCGCAGCGTCTCCCAGTTGCCCTTACGCGCCTCGATAAATTCCGGGAGACGGCGCAACTGAACTCTGCCGATGGCAGCCTGGGGATCCAAGGGTTTGAGATTGTAGCCCAAGTGACTGTACGTGTATTTATGGTCGTACCCGGCGGGGAGTTCCCCCAATTGCCACTCAAAACGTTTGTTGCAGGTGTTATCGACGCCGCTTGGACACCAACAGTCGCGACCCCAATCGCGAAAGCTCTCCGCGATGACTTTGAGCTTGGCATCCCGCACGATGTTCACCGCGCCACCCTCACCCATGGTGAGGTGATGGGGTGGGTAGAAGCTTTGGGTGCTCAGGTCGCCCCAGGTGCCTGTCCAGCGGGCCACCCGGTCGGGACCCTCGTCAAGCCCGCGGCTGTTCTCCGTGAAACCCAGGGTTTCGGCCAAGGGGCGCGGCATGGAGTAGCTGCAGCCCAGGGCGTCGCAGTTGTCCTCCACTAGCCAGAGGCCATACTTACGGCAAAAGGCCAGGGTGGTGGCTAGGTCAAAGGGGTTGCCGAGGGCATGGGCCATCATTACGGCCTTGGTTTTGCCTGGGCTATAGGCGCTCTCCAATTGCTCGCAGCGGGCGTTGCCGGTGGTGGGGTCGGCATCAATGAAGACCGGCACGGCACCCACCTGCACGATGGGCGCAACAGTGGTGGGGAATCCGGCGGCCACGGTGATCACCTCATCGCCGGGCTTGAGACGCCGAGCCTCCGGAAGTTTTGGGGAAGTTAGGGCCGAGATGGCAACCAAATTGGCGCTGGAGCCGGAATTGACCAACAAGCTGTGGCGCACCCCCAAGTAGGCCGCCAACTCCCGCTCCATGGCTGCTCCCTCTGAGCCCAGGGTGAGCCAGAAATCAAGGGTGGCAGAGACTGCGGCCTCCACTTCGTCTTCGGTGAACACCCGTCCCGCGTAGGGTATGGGAGAACCTTCCTTCCAAGGTTGCCGAGCTGGGTCGACTGCAGGGCGAAAGGTGGCGTGAACTTGGCGGGAATAATCGCGCGTAAGGGCAAGAATCTCCTGGCGCAATGTGTTGGGATCTTTCATCATTTGCAGCTTTTGGAGAACATCAAAACCAGTTCGGGTCCTTCTGGAAGAAGTTCAAATCGTTCATGCAACATTCAAGCGCGGTTGCCTCCCCTCCATGTACCCGCCTGTACCAGCTGACCGTTCGCTCCACAGTCGTGGTGAAGGGCCAGCGGGGCGACCAGCCGAGTTCATGGTGAGCCTTGTCAATCACCAGGTGCAGAAGGCTGGCTTCATGGGGGCTGTTGGGATCACTGTGGTCTTCCCATTGGCCAGCCCAATGACGGAGGGCCTCCTCCACCAGGTCACGAACGGTTCGGTTGGCC
>JBKDTB010000127.1:0-8333 GCA_046340515.1 Cyanobacteriota bacterium
CCTCCCACCATGTTGTGGCTGCAGCTCTGGCGCACGCTGCGGGCCTCAAACCAGGTGGACAGGGCATCGCCCAGCCCTCCCACCAGCTGGCGCTTCGGGGCGCGGGCCACCACCTGCGTATCCACCAGCACCAGCAGCGGATGGCGGTTGTAGAAGCGGAAGCCCTCGACGCTGCCAGCTTCGGAGTAGACCACCGACAGGGCGCTGCACGGGGAATCGGTGCTGGCGAGGGTGGGGGTGATGATCGCCGGCAGATTCAGCTCATCCGCCACGGCCCGGGCGGTATCCGAGGCCTTGCCGCCTCCGGCCCCCACCAACGCCACGGCCTGGCTGCTGCGGGCCTCCTCCACCAGCCGGTTGATCTCCGCCTCGCTGCATTCGCCTCCGAAGGCGATCACCACCGGCTCCAGGCCCGCCTCCGGCAGCACCTGCCGCCAGATCGGCTGCAGATCCCGTCGCGCCGTGCGGCCGGCCACGAACAGCACCCGGCCGCTCAGCCCCAGCCGCTGCAGCTCTCGCCCCAGCTCATGGGTGGCGCCCGGCCCCTGCACGTAGCGCCCGGGGCTGGCGAACACCGTGAGCGGGCGTTGGTGGAAACAGATCACCGAGCTGGTGTGGGCCATGGCGGAGGGGCGCGGCAGGGGGATCCCCACCCATAGCAAGGCCAGCGGACGACACGGGGGCGATGGCGATGCCGCGACACCCATGAAGGCCCACAGCTCGTCTCGTTCCAGCGCATTCCCTCTTCACATGGGCGCCATCGCCAACTCCCCAACCCGCTTCAGGAATGCTTCCTGCCCCCCCCGCACATGCGCCTGCCAGCTCGTCTCGGAGTCCCGGTCGGCGTGGTCGGAGATGTACTTGAACGAGCGCCAGGGGATCCCCTCCCGCTGGCAGACAGAGGCGATCGCGAACAGTTCCATGTCCACCACCTCCACACCGTGTTGCAACAGCCAGGGATCCACCGCCGTCACGAAGCGGTCGCCGCTGCCGCACACCACACCATCCGCGCCGGAATCGAGCTGGAAGGGGCCCGGGGAAAAGGGGGTCTGGCCTCGGGGCGCCAAGGGTTCAGCCTCCATGTCCGCCTGCAGCACGCGACGGATCTCCACCAGTCCCGCCAGGGAGGGGTTGAGGCCGCCCGCCGTGCCGTAGTTCACCACGAGCTTCGGCCGCCGTTGCCGCAGCTCCCGGGTGAGGGCATAGGCCGCGTTGAGCTTGCCGACGCCCGTGTGCAGCACACCGGGAAGGTCGATCTCCTCGGGCAGGGCCGCCACGATCAAGATGGAAGGGGAGTCGTCGCGTTCCGTTTGGGGGCTGGCCATCCATCGGTGGGCGTGGTGCGCCTCCACCTTTGCAGAGTGGCGCCGGTCGCCGAGCCGCGCTCCGAGAGAGTTTCGCGACGGCTTTGACGAGACCATCCCCAGCGGATCTCCACCTGTGGTGGGCGCCGCCCACACCGCCCGGCGGGTCGTCGGTCGATGGCGGAGGGGTCACCTGAGCGGTCAAGCGAGATCCTCTCGACGAAATCAATGACAGCCGTGTTGTGGCGTCATGCATGACGCTGACGTGCCCAAGGCGAAAGTCCGCCGCCCTCAACACCCTGGCAATCCCCTGTCCCTTTCGTACAATCCAACCCATGTCTGAATTCTCCCTGAAACGCCGCCGCCTGCTCGGCGCGGCGGCCGTGGCCACCACCGCGGGAGCCCTGGCCTCCTGTCGCATCCGCCGCGCCGACGAGGGGAAGGCCGGCGCGACCCTGCCCCTGGTGCGTTGGCGCATGGCCACCAGCTGGCCCCACTCCCTCGACACGATCTTCGGGGGAGCGGAAACCATCAGCCGCCGCGTGCGCGAGATGAGCGACGGCCGCTTCCTGATTCAGCCCTTCGCCGCCGGGGAACTTGTGCCTGGTCTGGAGGTGTTGGAGGCGGTGCAGAACGGTTCCGTGGAATGCGGCCACACCGCGAGCTACTACTACCTCGGCAAAAATCCCGCTCTCGCCTTTGGCACCGCCGTTCCCTTCGGCCTCACGGCCCAACAACAGAACGCATGGCTCCTGGAGGGCGGCGGCCTGGACGCCATCAACCGCCTCTACGCTGACTTCGGCGTGCGCAGCTTCCCGGCGGGCAACACCGGCGCCCAGATGGGGGGCTGGTTCAAGCGACCTCTGGAGGGTCTGGAATCGCTTCAAGGACTGAAGATGCGCATCCCCGGCCTGGGCGGGAAGGTGATGGCCGCCCTGGGGGTGAACGTGCAGGTGTTGCCGGGGGGGGAGATCTTCCTGGCCCTCGATCGGGGCGCGATCGACGCCGCCGAATGGACCGGCCCCTACGACGACGAGAAGCTGGGCCTCAACAAGGCGGCCCGTTACTACTACTACCCCGGCTGGTGGGAACCGGGTCCCACCCTCACCGCCCTGGTCAACCTGCAGGCCTGGCGTCGCCTGCCGCCCGAGTATCAGGCGATGTTCCAGACGGCCTGCCAGGAGGCCAATGCCGTGATGCTCAGCCGCTACGACACCCTCAATGCCAGCGTGCTGCAACGCCTGATCAAGGGCGGCACACAGCTGGAGTTCTACGGCGACGCCATCCTCAAGGCAGCGCGGGAAGCCACCGATCAGATCCTCGCCGACAGCGCCAGGGAGGCCACCTTCCGCCAGGTCTACGACCAATGGCGAGCCTTCCGTCGCGATGTCTTCGCCTGGAACCGGGTGAATGAATTTTCCTACGCCCGCTTCACCTTCGGCGATCCCAAGGAGGCGCCATGAGCGACCGCTGGCTGATCTGGGCCGACCGCATCGACGCCCTCAACCGCCAAGCGGCCCGTGTTGGCCGTTGGGCCCTGCTCCTCATGCTCGCCCTGGGCACCTGGAACGTGGTGGGCCGCTACGTGGGCCTGGCCGTGGGCCGCAACCTCAGCTCCAATGCCCTGATCGAAGGGCAGTGGCATCTCTTCGACATGCTGTTTCTTTTGGGCATGGGCCATGCCCTCCAGCGGGATGACCATGTCCGGGTGGATGTGCTCCAGAGCCGCTGGAGCCCGCGGCGCAAGGCACAGGTGGAGCTGGCGGGCACCCTCGGTCTGCTGTTGCCGTTTGTGCTGGTCGTGCTCGTGACGTCCGTGGAACCCACCCTGCACGCCTGGCGCATCGGCGAAATGTCGCCCGATCCCGGCGGCCTGCCGCGCACCTGGGTGAAGAGCCTGATCCCCCTGGGCTTCCTGCTGCTGGGCCTCCAGGGCGTGGCCCAGGCGATCCGCCTGTTCCATGGCCAGCGCCTGGCCGCCCACGACCACCACGGAGAGGGCTGAGGGATGGAGATCGAAATCCCGGGCTGGGTCATCAGCGTGGAGCCAGGGGAAATCCTGGGCCCCGGCATGTTTCTCGGCCTGGTGGTGGCCCTGCTCAGCGGCTATCCGGTGGCCTTCGGCCTGGGGGGCGTGGCGATGGTGTTCGCCGCCCTGGCCATGGCCCTGGGCGTGATCGACGCCTCCTTCCTGGCGGCCCTCCCCCAGCGGATCTTCGGGATCATGGGCAACATCACCCTGCTGGCGATTCCGGCCTTTGTGTTCATGGGCGCGATGCTCGAGCAATCCGGCATCGCCGAGCGACTGCTGGAAACCATGGGCCGGCTGATGGGTCGCCTGCGGGGGGGCCTGGCCCTGGCGGTGGTGCTGGTGGGCACGGTGCTGGCCGCCACCACCGGCGTGATCGCCGCCACGGTGACCACCATGGGCCTGATCTCCCTGCCCGCCATGCTGCGGGCCGGCTACGACAAGGCGCTGGCGACGGGGGTGATCGCCGCCTCCGGCACCCTCGGCCAGATCATCCCGCCCTCCATCGTGCTCGTCGTGCTGGGCGACCAGCTGGGAGTGCCGGTGGGGGAACTCTTTTTGGGGTCGGTGATTCCTGGCCTGCTGATGAGCGGCGCTTTCGCGGTGTACGTCGTCGTGATCAGCGCCCTGCGCCCCCAACTCGCGCCACCACTCGACACCACGGGCCTGCCACCCCTCACCACCGGAGGGTTGGTGAAGGTCTTGGCCGCCCCATTGGGCCTGATCCTGCTCGTGCTCGGCAGCATCTTCTTCGGCATCGCCACCCCCACCGAGGCGGGGGTGCTGGGGGCGGTGGGCGCCATGGCGCTGGCCGCCAGCCAGGGGGGCTTCAGCCGCGCGGCGCTGCGGCAGGTGAGCGATTCCACCCTGCGCACCACCGCGATGGTGCTCGCCATCCTGATCGGCTCCACCGCCTTCAGCCTGGTGTTTCGTGGTGTGGGCGGTGATGTGCTGATCAGCGATCTGCTGATGAACCTGCCGGGGGGGCGGGTGGGCTTTCTCGCGGTGAGCATGCTCGTGATCTTCGCCCTCGGCTTCTTCATCGACTTCTTTGAGATTGCCTTCATCGTCGTGCCGCTTCTGCTGCCCACAGCCCGCCAGCTGCTCGGGCCAGAGGGCCTGCTGTGGCTCGGCGTGGTCATCGGCGCCAATTTGCAAACATCATTCCTCACGCCACCCTTCGGCTTCGCCCTCTTCTACCTGCGGGGCGTGGCGCCAGCGGGGGTGACGACCGGCGACATCTACCGAGGGGCCATTCCCTTCATCCTGCTGCAGCTGTCGGTGGTGATGCTGATCCTGATCTTTCCCCAGCTCGTCACGGCGATTCCCGCCCTGGCGCAGGCCGGGGGGTAGGGCCCCATCGCCTCCCAATCGTTGTCTATTCGCCCGGAGGCCGTGGCGTCACCGGGCCATACCAATCGATGGCAGTGGTGTGCAAGTTGTAGAACGCCGCTTCCACCCGCAGGCGGCCCTCTCGCACCCGATCGGTGAGCAGCACGCTGGAATCCACGAGGTTGCGGGCGGCGGTGCGGGGATGGTCGCGGCAGGCCCGGGCGAGGTTGTCTTCCGCACCGAGCGCGAAGAGTTCCAGCCGCAACTGGCCCACCAGCTGGGCCAGGTTGGGCGTGAGGCGCAGCTCGGGATGGAAGGCCGCCTCAATGGCGCCGCAGCGCTCATGGCCGAGCACCACGATCAAGCCCACATCGAGATGGCCCACGGCATATTCCAGGGAGGCGATGGTGGTGCTGCTGCCCATGGTGCCGGCATTGCGCACCACAAAGAGATCACCGAAGCCGGTGTCAAACAGCAACTCCACCGGAACCCGGGAGTCAGAGCAGCCGAAGATAGCCGCTTGCGGATGCTGGCCCGCTTCCACCTCCTGGAAGCGCTGGCGGTTGCTGTGGGGATGTTGGGAGGCGTCCCGAAGGAAGCGTTGATGGCCCGCCTGCAGCTCCTTGAGGATGGCGTCGGGGTTGGCGATGGGGGGCGCTCCGGCTCGTGCGGGGAGTCTGCCGCATGGGGGCGGGCACGGGTGTCGACACCGCGGGAAGCTGCGCCGATGGGCAGGGGGTGGGGCGGAACCCAGGACGGAAGGTTGGCGGGCGACCCTCCCAGAGCGCTTGGAACAGACCTCCCTCCAGCAAGACAATCACTGCCCTTGGAAGGATCGCCAAAACGGGACGGCCGGCCTGACGAGCGATCCGCTCAGGAATGGACTCCAGTGGCCCCCGACCATTGCCCCAATCAGTCGTTGGCCTTACTATCACGCGCCAACTTGCCTCGATGGCCGTGGCGGAAGCTCTCGTCTCGCGTCCCGCCGCCCCCCGGCCGATCCCCCCGCAAGGCTGGCGCACCCTCAACCGTGACCTGGCCCGGGCCGTGGCCGATCTGCATGGCCCCGCCTCCACCGCGGAACGTCTCACGGCACTGGCGCGACTGCTGGCGTTGGCGTTGGTGCTGGCCGGAGGTGTGGTGGTCTATTGGGCGTTGCCTGCCGGAGGTTGGGGCTTGGCGGCGTTGCTTGTGGCAGGGGTGGCCTATGCGCTGCTGCTGATCGCCACCCACGAAATGGTGCATGGCACTCTCTTGGGGTGCAAGCGGCTGGAGTTTGGCTTGGGGTGTCTGCTGAGCTGGCCCATGGCCTGGCCCTTCGCCACCTACACCCGGCTCCACAACCTGCATCACCGCTGGAACGGTAGCGATGGCCGCGATCCGGAACGCACCCAACGGTTGGCCACCGATCCTGCCCTCTGCGGTGGGCCGGCGGTGTGGTTGGAGCGCCATCCCTTCCCGATCCGCTGCCTGCTCCTCGGCGGCATCGGTCTGATCGTCGACACGGAACGGCAACGGTGGGGGTTCTGACGCTGGAGAGGAACGGCCGCTCTGAAACCGGCGCCAGCGTTGTGCACAGACAAGGTGCCAGCGGCTGGCAGGGCAGACCGCGCACGATGGTCAAGCCGCCCAAGCTCCAGCCGTGGATCTGCCCATGACGTGCGCTCCTTCCGCTCCCCTCACCCGCGAAGACGCCCTCGCGCTCTTCGACCGGCTGGAGACCGTCGCCCCGGAGGAGATGCTCGGCCCCTGGCGCGGGGAGAGCTTGCCCACGGGCCATCCCCTGGATGGGCTCCTGGAGGCCTGGCACTGGCACGGCAAGCGCTTCGACAGCCTGGAAGAAGTGCACCCCCTGGTGTTCCAGGCCGCCGGCGGCCGGCTGCTCTCGCTGAATCCAGCCCGGGTGCCCATGGCGGTGCTGCGGGCGCCGTGGGTGGGGCAGTTGGCGCCCCTCGGCGGGCTCTCCCCCTGGTTGGCGCCGCTGCTGGCCACCGGTGCCTCCGCCGCCCGACTGCGCACCACCCTCCACCGGGGCCAACTCACGGCCACCATGATCTACGACGCGCTGCCGATTCTGGATGTCTTTCGGCAGCTCGACGCCCACACCCTCCTGGGGCTCATGGACGCCAAGGGGATGGAGCAGCCGTACTTCTTTCAGCTGCGGCGGCTGGATCCACAGACATCCGTCATCAGGCGGCGAGGTGGCCGCTGCTTCTGCGTCGGTCAGGCGACTGGAACCCGGGCCCATCACTGGAGGAAAGAACAGGCGGCACGGTTCAGGCATGTCATGCCAAGCTTCTCAGGTGTATTCCGTGAGCGCATCCGCTCTGGCGGCAATAAACCAGGGAATCAATAAAAGCCATAGAATCATGCCCTTTAGCTCCGCTCGACAAGAAAAGCGACCGCTCGGCGGGAGGTTTAATTCCATCGATCAACTGTTTAAGAGTGAACGACTTATATGATATTGGCCGAAAATCTAAAGATGAAATTAAATCGCTCTGCCACTCCAAAAGCTCGCCCCAGAGACATCCATCAAGCAGGCAGAAACCACCTCCTGCTCCACCCAATCCGGCATCAGGTCCTGAAACTTGCTGAGCCGGTAGTTCGGGAGTGACTCAGCGACATCCTTCCAGAGCTTGGCATCGTTCCAGATCTCGGGAATGGCCAGTCGCTGGATGGCCTCGTGAAAGCGCTCGGGCGTGATGCCCTCTCCTTTGGCCTTGACGAGGATGTTGTCGGTGGTGATTTTCCAGTCGCCACCCACGGCTTCCAGGCCGTAGCGCAGCGTGGCGTTGATCTTTCCGCCGGCGAAAGTCCACCAACGCATCTCTCCATCCCTGGCCTCAATGCCGGGGTGGCGGGAGCGGAACAGGGGCTGGATCGCTTCCCGCTTCTCCTCGAGGACGGCAGCAGCCTGCTCATCGAGGTAGGGGAAGGCCGTGGAGAAAAGCAGAATATCGCGCATCTTCTGGCACACCTCCAGGCCGAGGAATTGGGGGATGTAGCCGCCCCAGGTGGGTTGCTTGCCCCGTGGCGCGGGATCCACCTGCACGCGGCGGTCGTCGTGCTGAATGCGCTGCACGACCCAGCCCCGGCCGCCGAGCAGGAAGCTGCTGACCCCATCGACCAGTCGATCGACGAACTCCTGCTGGAGCGAGCCGAGGGGTTGACCTGCGGCCGTGACGACCGTGTAGCTGACGGGACTGGTGAACACAGCGAAAAGCTCCATGAAGTTCTTGCGGCCAAAGCGCTTCTCGGCTTTGGGGCCGATCACCAGCTGCCCTGAGGCTTCCCTCAGTCCGCCATCAGCCACCAGCCAGCGGATCAAGCGATCAAACTCAGTCCGGCTGATCCCGGCGAAGTCCGGCACTCTGGAGATGTGATCCCAGGCCTCGTCCTGACGGAGACCGCCGCCGGCCAGGGCCATGGTGAGCAGCTGGTGGATCAGCACGGGCCAGCAACGGTCGTGCAGCGGCATGGCCTCCACCCATCCCTGCTTGGCCAGTTCGATCAGGGCAATGGCCTGCAACACGCTCTCGCTGGATTCGCAGAAGAAGGTGGTGTTGGCGGCCTGTCCGTCTCGGCGGCCGGTGCGACCCATGCGCTGCAGGAAGGAGCTCACCGTGTCTGGGGCATCGGCCTGAAGCACGCGATCGAGATCACCCACG
>JBKDTB010000128.1:0-19789 GCA_046340515.1 Cyanobacteriota bacterium
GTGGACGCGATCCGCCGCTCCCGCCTGAAGAAATGCACCATCTTTGAGATGGAGCCCAGCCCGGAAGTGGAGGCCGTGCAGGAGGAATACCTCAACCTCGCCCGCACCATGCTGGAGAGCGTCGCTCCCCTGGAGGCCGAATCCCTCAAGGATCGGGAGATCTTTGACCTGCTGGGTTTTGATTGATCCGCGGCGTCTGTCCATGGCTGGTGCACCTGAACCTGGTGCGCCTTGCTCTTTCGGGAGGGGCAGGCTGCGGCCTTGCCCCATTTTTGTGTCCTACACCTCCGCGGCGGCCCGCTCCACCAGGCGCCGGGCGATTGCCTGCACACCGGTGTGCTGGTAAGTGTCGGTGAAGGCGTCGAGGAAGGTGGCGAGCTGGTCGAAGCCTCCTTGCCAGGGGCCCAGGGTGTTCTCCAGGGCTCGCACCGCCTTCTGCGCCGCCAGGCCCAGTCCGCTGGTGAAGTCGCCCGCCCAGCCCAGCCAGGTGTCGACCCCCTGCCTCAGAAAGCTCAAGTGCGCCTCGTCGCCTCGGCCCGGGATCAGGGAGGCCATGCCCGCATAGGAGGGCAGCTGCCTGAGCTCCTTCTGCCCCACCCGCCCCAGCAGCCCATCCAGCCGCCTGAGGGCGTCATCGCCCAGGGGCAGCAGCGCATCGAAGCAGACCATCGCCGCCATCCGCACGCTCGCTTCTCCGGTGTATTCCCGCAAGGAGGCGGCGAAATCCCCGAAGCTGTTGCCCGGCAGGCCATTCACCTGGGTGAAGGCCAGCATTTCGGCGGCCACCTTCAAGCTCAGGTCCACGGCCTGGAGGGTCTCACTGGCAGGGGTGAGCTGGGCCATCTGCTTCACTAGCGGCAGTGCGCCGGCCACGTTGGCCAGCACCCGCAGTCCGCCAGCGGCTTTCTGCGACCGGTTCACGGCGTCGTAGAGGCTCATGGCGCGGCTGTAGCCCTCGTGGCGGGCCCGGCTGAGGGTGTCGGCGCGGGCGCGCACCAGGGCGATCAGCTCCGGATCGCTGCTGCCCATCACATCGGCGATCAGCTCATCGGCGCTGGTGAGATTGCGCCAACCGCCCGGCACCAGGGTGCTCACCCCCTTGAGGGCCAGAACGGTGAGGTTGCGCTTCGGCAGGCGGTCGAGACGTTCGAGGATGGTGCTCATGCGGCGGGCTCCAGAACCGAGGTGGACTCTTCAGCGGCTTTCTCCCTTTGGCGGCTGGGCGCCGGGATTTGAACCGGTTGCCCCTGGCCGGGGGAGAGGGCGCGGGGGCGCCGGGCCGCGGGATTGAGGGCGGCCAGGCCGGGCAGGTCGAAGGCTTCGAGCAGGGCATGGCGTTGCCCCTGATCCAGGCCGGCCCCCTGGCCGATCACCTTCACCTGGAACCGATCCGCCACCAGCAAGGCGCTGGCCTGGGGACCCTGCTCCACCAGCGGCCAGTTCCGCAGCTGCTGGCTGGCGCCGCTGAACTTCTCGCGGGCTTCGGGCGCGGTGATCACATCGGCGATGGAGAGCAGGGCCATGGTGGTGTCGCCCGCCTTCAGGCGCGCCTGGCTGAAGCCCCGTTTCTCCTGCGTGAAGATCAAATCCTCCCCGGCTTGGGGTTTGGGGAAGAGGCGGTTGAAGGCCGTGCCGTTCACCACGGCGCTGGTGGGCACATCGGCCACCGTGCCCCCGGGCAACCAGGAGCGGAACGGCAAAAACAGAAACGCGCCGAGAAGAAGGCCGGCCATGAGCACCAGACCGAGCACCCAGCGCAGGGTGCGAGACATGAGCGGGAGTGTGCGACTGACGTCTTGCTAGCAAGGCTTCGGAGGTCTGCCTGCGCGCCGCAGGGGCACCCGGGCCCTCAAAGGCCCACCAGTCGCTGCGACAGATCCCACACACGGCTTGCCGTGACTGGATCGGTGGCTTTCTCCGAAAGTTCCTGACGGAAAGGTTCGCCATCCTTCCGCTGCCGGTTGCCCCAACTCCAGTGCACCCCGGAGACGGCAAAGGCTGGCTCACTCACCACATCCGCCACCCGCTGCCCCGCCAGAGCCTGACTCACGTAACCACCGGTGATGGTTTTCTGGAACCAGGGGAAGATGGTTTGGAAAGCCTTCGGCGTGTTGCGAAACAGGGGGGTGTCAGCCACACAGCCGGGGTAGAGCGATGAAAAGACGATGCCCGTGCCCGCATGGAACCGACGATGCAGTTCCCGGGTGGTGATCATGTTGCAGAGCTTGCTGTCCTTGTAGGCCTTGCCGGGCTTGAAAGGTTTGCCGTTGGCCATGCTGATCGGGGCCTGAAACCCCGCCGCGAACCCCGCCAGATCCCCCAGGTCCGCCGGGGCGGGGATGGGAATCTTGCCGCCCAGCTCCTTGGAATTGGCGGTCACGGTGCCCAGCACCACCAGCCGGCGGGAGGGATGGCTGGAGCGCTCCAGATCAGGCCGCAGGAGATGGATCAGCAGGAAGTGGCCCAGATGGTTGGTGGCCATCGAGAGCTCGTAGCCCTGGGGCGAGCGCTGGGGCTCCTTCAGCCGGGGCAGATAGACCGCCGCGTTGATCACCAGGGCATCCAGGGGCAGGCCGGTGGCATGGAAGGCGTCCACCAGCTCCCGCACACTGTTCAGATCCCCCAGATCCACCCGCAGATGGGTGACAGCCTCTTCGGGGATCGCCAGGGCGGCCTGGGCGCGACGAGCCTTCTCCGGATCACGGCAGGCCATCACCACGTGCCAGCCCCGATCCGCGAGGGCTTGGCTCGCAAAAAGACCCACGCCGGAGGAGGCGCCCGTGATGAGAACAGTGCCAGGGGCCGAATCAGAAACGCCGTCGACGCCTTGGGTGCGGCTCATGGACTGAGAAAGGAAGAAAGCGGCCCCAACTTACGGGGCCGCTCGGGGGTGGGGCTGGGATCAGGGGCGTTGGGGCCGGGCGGAAGGGGTTTGCATCGCCAGGGCGGGGCGGTCTTGGAGCGGATCGGACGATTGCCAGACCACCCGCAGGCGATTCGGGGCGATCCATTGGCTCTGCTCCCGGATCAGCTTCTGCTCGCCGGCCACCATGAAGAGTTGATCAAACCGATCCCGCGCCTTGGCCAGCTGGGCCTGTTCAATCTCCAGCACCGCCGCCAGCTCCGCCTGACGCTCCATCCGGGCCTGGTAGGCCCCAGCGAGGCGGCACAGACTCACGCCCGCCATCACCACCAGTCCCAGCTTCACCGAGAGACCGATCACGCTGCACACCAATTCCCGGCGGTCCTCATTGAGGGAGAGCATCTCGGCGCCATGGGAAACCGCCATCCGGGAGGAGGGACCGCTCGGCTGGGAGCGCGAAGCTGTGGCGCCATTCCGGGCCGGGGCCCTCCGCCTGTTGGTTGGACCTCCTCCCGCCGAGGAGCGGCCTCGGGATCGGGAGGGATTGGCGGGAGGATTGCGGGGGGAGGAGGAGCGCACCGGGCGGAACACTGGGTGGCCCCGCTTCTAGCGCTGAAACGTCCCCTTGCCAAGGGGGCCCTCCGATCCGGGGCTTCAGGCCTTGTAGAGGCTGAAGGACAGACGCACGGCCAGCACGCCCGCATGGGCGGCCACCACCAGAGCGATCAGAATTTCCGTCTGGGTGATCATGGTCATCGGCAGGAGAACCGCCCCATTCTTCGCTGTTCTCCGGCTACGGTCCAGCTCTGTCGCCGGCCCTGTCACAGCTCTTGATGGCCCCCCCCTCCGCCCTCGTGACCGTCAGCGCCGCCCGGATCGAATCCCTCGACCTGTCTCCCCTCTCGGCCCTCATGGCCCTCCCCCTGGCCGAGATCCCTCCCCTGAGCGGCCGGGTGGAGCTCCAGTTCGAGTGGCCGACCCCGCCGGGGGATCCACGGGAGCTGTCGGAAATCCCCGAGGTGCGCCTCTGGTGTCTGCGGGCCGATGCGGAATTTCCCTGGTTGCCCCTCCTGCTGGATCGCTCCGGCGGCACCCTGGCGCGTCACGTCGCCATGCTGCTGCCCCATCGCTTCAGCCGCACCGAAGGGCTGCAGTTCGCTCCCGACAGTCTGGAGCTGTGGATCAGCCACAGGCTCTTCCAGCTCGATGCCCTCGCCAGGGACCCGGGGCTCGAGTGTCGTCAGGGTCTGGCCCAAATGGCCGCCGTGCTCGGCTACGAGCTGGATCCCGGCTTTTGGGCGTTCGCCCCCCGGGGCTGAGGGCATGGTGCCAGGGTTGCGCGGCCTTCCACCCTGCACCTTGCCTGGGGCCTGGCAGATGGCCATCGATGCCTGGCTGTTGGATTGCCTTGTGCGCGGCGAACGCTCCGGCCCCCTGCTGCGGTTCTACTACTGGAGCCAGCCCACGCTCTCCTTGGGCAAACATCAGCGCACCATCGAGGAGCGCTGGCTTCAACTGGCGCGGGAGGGCCGCCTTGCCCTGGTGCGCCGCCCGAGCGGTGGCTCCGCCGTGCTCCACGGTGGCGACCTCACCTATGCCCTTGTCTGGCCCGATCCACCCCGCCAGCGGCGGGAGGCCTACCAGCTCTGCTGCGCGTGGTTGCAAGGCGCTTTTGCGGCCCTGGGCCACCCCCTGGAGTTCGGGGACGCGCCGGCCCGTGCCGATCAACCCCACTGCTTCGCCAGCAGCACCGCCGCCGATCTGGTGCACCGGGACGGTGTGAAGCGCATCGGCAGCGCCCAGCTCTGGCGGGGCGGTTCCCTGCTCCAACACGGCAGTGTGCTGCTGGAGCCCGACGAAGGCCTCTGGCGAGCTGTGTTCGGCGAGCCGTCTCCGGTGCTCCCGCCCCTTCCCCTGGTGGGGGAAGAGCTGGAGGCCCATCTGACCGCAGCGGCCCTGCGCTGGCTTCCGCTCCGGGGGGATCTCCCGTCGGGAGGGAAGCCAGCCGAAGCCCGTTTGCGGATCGATCCCCTGACCGATGGCGAGTGGCAGGCCATCGCCGCCACCCTGGAGGCCCATCAGGTGGGCGGATTCTCCGCTGGTGCGGCCGCGGCGGTTTCCGCCGCCGCTCTGGCGGCCGATCCCAGGGACAGACCCAGGGGGTAGGTGTTTTGTTGGCGGGCTTTCAGCAGGAAAGGCTCCGGCACGCGCACCCCCAGGCGGGCCAGCACGGCCTCCCCCAGATCCGGACGATCCACCGTGCCGCAGGGCAGCCCCGCCGGGCTCAACACGAGCAGCCGATCCTGCTCTCCCGGCTCCAGGGCGAGCACCGCTTGCCAGAGGGGGGCGTTTTCCGGGATCGAGGGCAGGGTGCTCAGGGGGCGGATGTGATCGCGCACCCGCTCTTCATCCCAACGCTGCACGGGCAGCTCCCGCAGGGGTTGGTCATCGATCACGCCGATCCAGCGGCCCCGGTCACAGACCAGAAGCCAATCGGCCGGGCTGGCTTCCTGGCTGGACGCCAGGCTCCCGGCGGGGGGGGCGACGGTGGGGGTGGCCCGGGTGTCCGGGGTGAGCCGGATGCGACTCACCGCTCGAAGTCGCTCGTCCGCTTCCAGCACGCGAAAGCGACGCTTGGCCACATCGCGGGCCCGCATCTCGGTGAGGAGCCGTTGGAGCATCGAGCGCTGCTGCTCCCCTCGGGAGACCCCCAAGCCGAGCCAGCCCAGCAGGAGCAGCCAGATCCCAAGCCAACGGGCCCCCTGCAGGGTGAACACCACCCCCAGGCTCAGGGCGAGCAGGGAGAGGACCCGTCCGAGGGCATTGGCGACGTCGATCCCTTTTTGCTGGCTCCCCGTCAGCTGCCAGACAATCGCCTTGACGATGCGACCCCCATCCAGCGGCAACCCTGGCAGCAGGTTGAACACCGCAAGCATCAGATTCAATCCCCCCAGGTTTTCGGTCATCTGCCCCAGGGCCGGGGAGAGATGGCCCGCGCTGTGTCGGAACAACAGCAGCCCCAGCCCAAGCACCAGGCTCACGGCGGGTCCGGCGGCCGCGATCAGGAACTCCCCGCGCGCCGTGCGGCATTCCGACTCCGTGCTGGCGACACCACCAAGGAAAAACAGCGTGATGCTGCGCACCTTCACGCCCTGGCTGAGGGCCATGAACGAATGGCCGAATTCATGAAGCAGCACCGAGAGGTAGAGCAACAGCACGGTTCCCAGGGCGATCGCCCACACCTCCATCCCCCCGGCCCGGGGGCCGAGGGAGTTTGCGTAATCCCGCGCGAAGACCGAGGTCAGAAGGACCAGCACCAGCAACCAGGTGGGATGGATGCGCAGGGAGATGCCGCGGATTCGCATGAACTCCCAACCTTGACCCACAGCCCCACCCGCCCAAACGACACACGGTAAGTCTTGGATCCTAGAAAAAGGGTGTGTTTGCTGTTGGCTTGTTCGTGAAGGAATCCGCCACCGCCGCGGTGACCAGCCAGCCGCGCCGCACGCGGTTGAAGATCTGTGGTCTGCGGGATCTCCGGCAGGCCGCCGCCATTGCCGCCATGGGCGTGGATGCCATCGGTGTGGTGGCCGTGCCCGGATCCCCCCGCTTTCTGGCGGTTGAGGACCGCGATCCGCTGTTCGCGGCCGCCCGCGCCGCCCGGGACGGGCTCCTGGGGGTGGTGGTGACCGCCGATCCGCTCGACGACGACCTCCCCGCCCTGCAGCCGGGCCACGGCCATCAGGTGGTGCAATTGCACGGCGGCGAAAGCGTGGAGCGCTGCTGGCAGCTTCGCCACCGGCTGGGGCCGGAGATCGCGATCTGGAAGGCGCTCCGGGTCCGCTCCCGGGCGGATCTGCAGCGTGCCGCGTCCTACGGGGAGGCGGTCGATGCCCTGCTTCTCGATGCCTGGGTGAGGGATCAACTGGGGGGAACGGGATGCTCGATTCCGCTCAACTGGTTGGAGGGCTTCCGCCCATCGCTCCCCTGGTGGCTCGCAGGCGGTCTCACCCCCGAAACCGTGGCCACGGCGATTGAGGCGTGTCACCCCACCGGAGTGGATGTCTCCAGCGGGGTGGAAGCGCGACCGGGATGGAAGGATCTCGAGCGGGTGCGGCTCCTGGTGGATCAGGTGGCCATGGAACCCTGAGACGTGCCGAAGGGCACGCGCTTCTCAGCCCAACAGGGACTCCTGTTGTTTCACCAGCTCGAAGAATTCCTGCTTCAAGCTTGGATCGTGGCGGAAGTCACCGCGCACGACGGAATTGATCATGCTGGTCTGCAATTCCTTCACGCCACGCCACTTCATGCAGTAGTGCTGGGCTTTCACCAGGATGGCCAGACCCTTGGGCTGGCAGAGACGCTCGATCTCGTCGGCCAGGATGATCACAGCCTCTTCTTGAATGTGAGGTCTGGAAAAGACCCAATCCGCCACGCGTGAAAACTTGGAAAGGCCGATCACCCGTTCGCCAGGCTTGATGCCGATCCAGCAGTTTCCCAGAATGGGCACCAGATGGTGAGAGCAGGCAGAACGCACGGTGA
Source organism: Cyanobacteriota bacterium (assembly GCA_046340515.1). Taxonomy (GTDB): domain Bacteria; phylum Cyanobacteriota; class Cyanobacteriia; order PCC-6307; family Cyanobiaceae; genus Cyanobium. The sequence continues at coordinate 7,406 of JBKDTB010000128.1, forward strand.
TGGGACCCACCGTGTAGATCTCGTCGAGATTCTTGACGTTGGGGAAGCTCGCGATCTTGGGCTGTTGGTGGTAGCGGCCCTTGAAGACCTCGTGCAGATACATGCGGGCCACGCGTTCTGCTGTTTCTTCCGTGTTGTGATCGTTGTCGATGTCGATCACCAGGCTTCGCAGGAGGTCGCGCACCTTGGCGGTCACCTCCTTCTCCAGTCCTTCCAGCTCTCCCTCTCGCAAGTAGGGGGCGATGTTGTCGTTGGCAAAGTAGGGAATTTCAGCCCGATCCAGTCGTTTGCGGATGCGCTCACTGACCGACAGCGAGGGTCCATCCTCCGCTGTTGAGAATGCTGGAGTCGTGCTTCGAGGGGGCAGGGTGGAGGTCATGGGGAAGAGTCAGAAAGCGCCGACAGCTGGCATGAGAGTGAGATCCTCCACCACCTGTTGATGGGGCTGTTCGGCGAGGAAAAGAAGCGTGCGTGCCACCTCATCGGCAGCCAGCATTGCACGGCGATCGAAGCCGCTTTGAACGGTTTCACTATCCCAAAGTGGGGTGTTCACCGAACCGAGCGTCAGCGTGCTGACGCGGATGCGATGGCACCGTTCTTCCTCGGCCAGGCAACGGCTGAGGCTCGCCAGGGCGGCCTTGCTGGCGCAATAGGCCCCCCAATCGGGGAAGGCGTTCCTGGCGGCGTGGCTGCTCACATTGATGATCAGCCCGCCGCCCGCGTTGCGGAGCAGCGGCACCACGGCCTGACACACCTGGAACACACTGGTGAGGTTGAGCTGAAGCAACCACTGCCAGCGGTCCAGGGGCATCTCGGCCAAGGGACCCGTCCAGGCCGCTCCGGCGTTGTTGATGACCACGTCGGGCACCAGACCTCGCGAACAGAGGTCGCGGATGCCCGGACCCACGGCCATGGGATCGCTGAGATCGATCTCGGCCGTTTCCACGCGGGCACCCTCGGTGCGCAGGTCATCGGTGAGCCGATGAAACTCCGCGGAGGGCCTGGCCAGCAAAAGAAGCTGGTGACCCGCCGCCGCAAAGGATCGCGCGGTGGCGGCGCCGATGCCACGGGAGACTCCAGTGATCAGGGCGACGCTCAAGACGTATGGGAATGCTGAGAAACCTTAGGTCGCAACCTGAGCTTCTGGGGTGGAACTGTCGAGAAACCGGCCAATGCGGCGGTATTTGGCGTAGCGCCGCTCCAGCAGCTCCTCTTCGCTGAGGGCCCGCAGGTCGTCCAACTGGCTCAGCAGGGCGGCTTTGAGGGTCTCGGCCGCCTGCAGGGGGGCCCAGTGGTTGCCGCCGGAGGGTTCCGTCAACACCTGATCCACCACCTCCAGGCGTTGCAGATCGCTGGCGGTGATGCGCAAGGCCTCCGCCGCTTCCGGTGCCTTCCCCGCGTCTCTCCACAGACTCGAGGCGCAAGCTTCGGGGCTGGCGACGGTGTAGACGCTGTGCTCAAACATCAGGAGTCGGTCGGCCACGCCGATGCCCAGCGCTCCGCCGGAGCCCCCCTCGCCGATCACCGTGGCGATGATCGGCACCCGCAGCCGGAACATCTCGCGCAGATTCCGGGCGATCGCCTCCCCTTGTCCCTGTTCTTCCGCCAGCACGCCCGCATAGGCCCCCGGCGTGTCGATGAAGCTGAGGATGGGCAGATGGAACCGGTCGGCATGTTCCATCAGCCGCAGGGCTTTCCGGTAGCCCCCTGGGGAGGCCATGCCGAAGTTGCGGGCCACGTTCTCCTTGATGTCTCGCCCCTTCTGGTGCCCGAGCAGAAGCACGGCGTGATCCCCGATTTGGCCGATCCCGGCCACCAGGGCCTTGTCGTCACTGCCCCGGCGATCGCCATGGAGCTCGTACCAGGAATCAGTGATCAATTGGATGTAATCCAGGCAGCTGGGCCGTTGGGGGTGGCGCGCCACCTGGATCTTTTGTGCCGGGGTGAGGGAGCGAAAGATCTCCGCCCGCCGTCGGCTGGCCAGGGTCTCCAACTGGAGGAGCTGCTGGCTCACATCCACTTCGGAATCCCGGGCGAGCTGGCGGATCTGCTCGATCTGCTCCTCAAGCTCAACGAGGGGTTTCTCAAAGTCCAGCAGAGCGCGACGGGCCATGACGAGAGCGGTGGGGGGAAGAACGATGGTGGGAGGCCTCAGGCCATGACAAGGGAGGGAGCCAGCTGATGGTTCAGCCCGAGGGGCGTGAAGCCATGCCGCTGGGAGGCCGCGCCAATGCGCTCCATGTTTTCACTGGTGATGTTGTTGCGACCCCAACTGAAATTGGAATAGATTTCTTCAAAGTCGAGCAACATGGCTTCTGCAAAACAAGCAAACATTTGCCTTTTTGGATCGTACATGTCGGCGCCACTCATCATTTGCCAGTCGATGTCTTGCCAGAATTCCACGATGCCACCCTTGAGCACGTGCAGGTCATCGTGTGCCACCTTGGTGTCAAGGTTTTTTGGATAACCGCCATCCACCATCAGGCAGGGTCTTCGGAAGGTGGTCTCCTTCAAGGACAGGGTCTGCGGCAGACTCGCCACCCACACCACCACATCCGCCTCAGGAAGGGCTTCTTCCAGGCTGAGAATCCGCCCTGCTCCCAGGGAAGCCTGCAGGTCGCTGAGCGGTTGGGGCTGGCGGGCCACGAGCAGCAGCTCTCCCACTCCGGTGCGCTCCCACAGCCAACGACACACCGCGCTGCCGATGTCGCCGGTGGCGCCGACCACCGCCACCCGCGCGCGGGAGAGATCGATGCCCACCTCGGGCGCGTTGAGTTCCACCTGACGACAGATCACCCAGGCGGTGTGGGTGTTGCCGGTGGTGAACCGCTGCCAATCCAGAACAGTGTTGCGGATTTGTTGCTGTTGCAGCAGGTTGAAATTTTCAAAGATGATGGATGTGAATCCACCTAATGCACTGATGTTGATGTCATTCTTTTGGGCCAGCTCCATCGCGTTCAACACCTTGCGCCGGGCCGTCTTGAAGCGCCCCAACATCTCCGGCACAAACACAGAATCGATATATGCTCCCTGGATGCTCTTGCCCTCTGGATTGGTGACGGTGAACCGTTCCACCAGTTGGGGTGGCGCACTGCACCACATGTCCAAGTCCCCTTCCGCGTACTCCGGATAGCCCAGGGAGAGCGCGAGGGCCTTGGCGGTTTCAAGACTGGTGGAATGACCGATCAGGCCAAACATGGGCACAGCAGAGCGAATGGGTGGGCAGGATGCCGTCGTGCATCCTGCCATGTCCCCACGGGCCGCACCCTCAGCCCATCAGGGCCGCTGCCGCCATGCGGGCAATTTCCCGGGATTGGAAGCCGATCTCGGTGAGGGCTTCTTGATAGGCAATCAAGAAATCCTCAATGAGATCTTCCTTCCCCATCCCAAGCTGCGCCGCGTCTTCAGCAACAGACTCCAACATCCGCCTGACGTGAGGCAGATTGTCGCGGTTGGCCTGTTCCAATTCGTCGCGGCTGGCTTCGAAGTTGGCCTTCAACCATTCTTGACCATAGTTCAAATGAGTATATTCATCTTTGACGACTCCTTCGGTGATTTTGCGGGCAAAGGGATCGGCGACGGGGATATAGATGTGATAAGCGGAGATGGCGAAGGCCTCGATCAACAGCGCCTGGATCAGCAGGCAGGTGACGACCTTGCCGGAGGCGAGGGCCGTTTGAAAATTCTCGCGCAGAGGCGTGAAGAACTGCTGGGCAAAGGGCATGTCTGCCTGCACGCCAAGGTTGTTGCCGCAAGCGATGAAACCCTTCATGTGCTTCAGTTCCATCCGGGCCAGCCGTGCCAGTTCCTCGGCCTGATCCGGCAGAAGGGTGCCGAGGGAGATGTAGTTGTCGTGCGCCTCCTGCTCCCCTTCGATCACAATGGCATTGATGCGGCTGTAAGCATCCTTGTAGGCTGCAGTGCTGAAATCCGGCAGATCGCCCTCGACGGCGCCACCATCGACCGGAGTCGAGACAGCCAGCGGTTTGGTCTCCAGAGTTGACATGGCGGTGGCGACAGAGGTGCCGGGAGTTTAATCACGGCAGGAATTCAACGGGCGGCCAGTCACTGTCGAGCAACGCTCGCAGCCGTTGCTCCCAGCCGTCGACCAAGCCAGCGAACAGGCGGTGGCCCAGCTCCGCGGTCGCCCCGGAAGGATCCCCGATCACCCCTGAGGCGCTGATCTCGCCCGTGCGCCAGGCCGCTGGCGCGTCTCCCTCCCAGCTCCAGCCCCTTGGGGGGGCCAGGCGGCGATGCAGGCCGTCCGCTGGCCGCTCCGGCCCCACCAGCTCCGGCGCCAGATGCAGCATCAGGCTCGTTTCCGCCAGCCCCGCATGCAATCCCTGATGGCGCTCGGGTTCGGGAATCAAGGACGCCGGATCCTCCAGCCCCCGCCAAAGGAAGCAGGGCAACACCGCCAACCGCGGATGGCTGGCGCGCAGCTCCCGGGCGGCCACCTCCAGCAGGCCGATCTGCCCACCGTGTCCATTCATCAGCACCAGACGGTGGAACCCGCAGCGGGCGAGTTCCATCCCCACCCCCTTCACCAGCGCGATCAGATCCGTGGCCCGCAGGCTGAAGGTGCCCGCGAATCCTCCGTGCTCCGGGGCGAACCCGATCGTTTGCACAGGAAGACGCCAGATCGGCAACTCCGCCGGCAGCGCCGCCACCAGGGCCTCCACGAGGCGATCGGCGAAGAGGGCGTCGGTGTTCAGGGGCAGATGGGGGCCATGCTGTTCCAGGGATCCCAGGGCCCAGATCACCGTGCTTCCCCGCCGCCGGCCCGCCGCCTCCACCGCTGGCCAGGGCAGCCGCTCCAGGTGGCGTTCCGCGATCGGATCAGGGGAGTCGGTCGTCACGGGAGCACCTCGGCGTTGGGGAGACTTCGTAGAGTGTGGGACCCAGTTGACCGTTGTGGTGATGGCCGGCCCCGGCAAGCCCGTTCCGCCTCAGCCCCGCCGGCCCGATCCCCGGGGTGCCGGGGCGGGCGCCACGCCGCCGCGGCGGCCGCCCCAGGTGGTTCTGCTGAAGAAGGACGAGTTGAAAAACGCCGCCGTCGGGGCTCCGCAGGAGCCAGCCTCTCCCGCCCCGACCCGCGTCGTTCCGCCGGTCTCCACCCCTTCGGCCCCAGCGGCTGCTGCGGCGTTGGTTTCACCAGCGGCCCCCGTCCGCCAAGCCCCCACCAGCCAGGCCCCTCCCCGCCAGGCCGCTGCCGATGAGGAGGAGGAGCGGTTCTCCCTCGCGGAGCTGGAGGGTTTCTCAATGGCCGATGTGCTTGGTCCGGCCTCCGGTGGTGGCGGGCGCCGGGGTGAGCGCGGAGCGTCTTCCCGTTCGGCCGGAGCCGAGCGCGCCTCGGGGCGCACCGTGGACGATTTCGACTTTGACGAGGAGGCCTTCCTTGCCGCCCTGGACGAGAACGAACCGATCGGCGCCACCGGTGATCTGGTGAAAGGTCAGGTCATCGGAGTCGAAAGCGACGGGGTTTACGTCGACATCGGTGGCAAGGCGCCCGGGTTCATGCCCAAGCGGGAGTGTGGTCTGGGGGTGATCACCAATCTCAAGGAGCGGTTTCCGAAGGGGTTGCCTGTGGAGGTGCTCGTCACGCGGGAGCAGAACGCCGAGGGGATGGTGACCGTGAGCGTGCGGGCCCTGGAGCTGCGCCAGAGCTGGGACCGGGTGATGCGCCTGGAGAAGGAGGGCACGGTCGTGCAGGTGAAGGTCAATGGTTTCAACCGCGGAGGGGTCACCTGCGATCTGGAGGGCCTGCGGGGGTTCATCCCCCGCTCCCAGCTCAACGAGGGAGAGCAGCACGAGGCCCTGGTGGGCAAGACGCTCGCCGTGGCGTTTCTGGAGGTGAATCCGGAAACCCGCAAGCTCGTGCTTTCGGAGAAGAAAGCCGCCACCCTGGCCCGGTTCAGCGAGCTTGCGGTGGGACAGCTCGTGGAGGGCCAGGTGAATGCCATCAAGCCCTATGGCTTCTTCGTGGATCTGGGGGGCGTCAGTGGCCTGCTCCATCATTCCGCCGTCACCGGCGGTGTCCTGCGGGATCTGCGGGAGGCGTTTCAGCCCGGGGAACGGCTCAAGGCCCTTGTGATGGAGGTGGATGGGCAGCGCGGTCGCATCGCTCTCAACACGGCCCTGCTGGAAAACCAACCCGGGGAATGGTTGATTGCCAAGGAGCAGGTGATGGCGGAGGCCAATGAACGGGCCGCGCGAGCCCGTTCGGTGTTGCAGCAGCGCATGGAGGCCGCTCGGGCGGCTCGGGCTCAGGAAACGGCCCCCCCCACTTCGGAGGACGCCCCGGCGCTGGACCCCGCCCAGCCGGAGTTCGCCGCCGCCCCGGACGCTCCGGGGGACCAGTGACCGTCAGCGCTCCAGCCGCCGCGGGGCCGCGAGAGGTCGACTGGGAAGTGGATTTTTATTCCAGGCCTGTTCTGGAGCCTGATGGACGCAAGCGCTGGGAACTCCTGATCTGTGCCACCCCCCCCGTGACGTCGGCCGCACCTCGCAATGCCGCGGAAGCCGCCCCCTTCCGCTTTGAAAAGCGCTGCGCCGCCGCCTCGGTCAACTCCCAGTGGTTGCGGGAGGCGTTGGCGGAGGCCCTGGAGCAGGCTGAAGGCGCTCAGCAACCACGCCCCAGGCGCCTCCGTTGCTGGCGCGGCTCCATGCGGCCGATGGTGCAAAGGGCCGGGGAAGCCCTTGGTTTGGTGGTGTTGCCCAGCCGCCGCTGTTTTCAGCTGATCGACTGGCTGCGGGAGCGGGAGCGTCTGCTCTACCCGCGGGAGGAGGGCTACATGGCGGGCCCTCTGGCGCCCCCACCCCCCACCCAGCGGCCGGTGGCTCTCCCCTGGCCTGAGGCGGCGCGGGGCGATCGCTGGAGCTGGGCCACCTTGCCTGTCAACGCCCTTGCCGAGGCCGCGGAATGGTCCATCGGCTTTGGCGACCTGCTGCCCTTGCCCGCTGGTTTTGCGGCCGATGCCCCGGTGCCCGGCATTCGCCTGTTCAGTCGGCGCCGCGCCCTGGCCCTGGCGGGTTGGCTGGCGGGACTGGAACCGGTGCGCCTGGAAGTGGAGGAGAGCCAACTGGTGCTGGAGGCCGGCCTGGATGATCGCTGGCGACTCGCCACCCTGACGCCACAGGAGGCCGCGGCCACCCGGGAGGCCTTGTCCCGGGCCCGGCGAGACGCCGCAGGTCTTCAGTTCCTGGCTGTTCAGGCCGGGGAGGAGGACACCCACTTCGAAGGGTTCTGGATGCTCCGCGACCTGCCGGATGACTGAGAAGGTTCCCCCCCCCTTCGACCGGCCTGATGCCACGTTCAACACGCTGGAGGGCTGGACCTGGGTGGGCACCTACGGCGGCTGGTATCTGCAGGCCGATCTTCTCTCCACCTTCGAGCACGGCTTCTTCACACGCCAGTGGCAGGGGCGGCCCCCGGAGGAGCTGGTGGCTTCCGTGAGCGCGGGCGTGAGCGTGCACCGTCCGCGACAGATTCACAGCGCCCTGGTGCTGCCGGCCGACGCGGCCTCGGCCCCACCCTGGCCCGAGGCGGATGGATTGGTGAGCCGTGAAGGCGGCCAGAGTCTTTGGGTGTGCGGGGCCGACTGCACGCCGGTGTTGATCGCGGATCCCGCCTCGGGCCGTGTGGCCGCGTGCCATGCGGGGTGGCGGGGCGTGGTGGGCCGCATCTTGCCGCGGGCCATTGCCTTGCTGGAGGCGGCCGGCAGTCGGCGGCAGGATCTTCTTGTGGCCCTGGGCCCCGCGGTGAGCGGCCCGGCCTATCAGGTGGAGCGGATGGTGAGCCAACAGGTGGCGGAATCCCTCTTCCCTCCCGCCATGCGCCATCCGGGCGGGGCTGGGGCCCTGGAGGAGCTGTTGGCCTGCGGCGCCCTGACAGCCGATCCCGATCCAGCCCGTGAGCGTCTCGACATCCGGCTCGCGAGCCGGCGCCAGCTGGAGCTGGAGGGTCTGTCGCCGGCCCGCGTCAGCCTCTGTCCCTTGTGCACGGCGGGTCAGCCGGATCTTTTTCACTCCTGGCGCCGCGACAGGGTCAAGGCGGTGCAGTGGAGCGGCATCGTCTCCCAAGGCTGAGAGAAGACGAGCGCCCCGGACCGCGCATCAGAAACCATGGCCTTTTAGGCCGGCGTTCGTGGCAATGAGTCTCAGGGGCGGAGGGCTTGGAGGAGAGGTGTTTTAGGCGGTCGCTGAGGAAGGAACTGTCCGGCCTTTGCTGCCACAGCAGCAATCGTGGCACTTGCGTGATGCCCCCTCCTGTTGTGATAATGCAGATGTCGCATTTTTGCAAACATGCTCACGGGTTCTGATCTCCTTGCCAAGGTCAAGGAAATGGGTGACGTCAACAAATCCGACCTCGTGCGGGCCTGCGGCTATGTCTCCACCAAGAAGGATGGCAGCGAACGCCTTAACTTCACGGCCTTCTACGAGGCCCTGCTGAACGCCAAGGGCATGGACATCGGCGCCTCCTCCAAGGGGGGCAAGGCTGGTCGGAAGCTCAGCTTCAACACCAAGGTGCAGTTCAACGGCAACCTCATGGTGGGCAAGGCCTACACCGCCTTGCTGGATCTCAAGCCCGGCGATGAATTTGAGATCAAGCTGGGGCGCAAGCAGATTCGCCTGGTGCCCCTGGGGGGAGAGGAGGAGGAGAGCTGAGGGCCAGGGCCAAGGCTTCGGCCACCTTCAGGCCGTCGATCGCAGCGGAGAGGATGCCCCCGGCATACCCTGCGCCCTCCCCAGCGGGGTACAGGCCAGGGGTGTTCTCGCTCTGCAGGTTCTCGGAGTGGCGACAAATGCGCAGCGGTGAAGAGGTGCGGGTCTCCACTCCTGTCAACAGGGCATCGTCGAGCAGATAGCCCGGCAGACAGGTCGCGAAATGAGGCAAGGCTTCCCGAAGGGCGGCCATCACGTAGTCGGGCAAGCACCCCTCCAGTGAGGTCATGGCCAGCCCCGGTCGATAGGAACCCTTCACACTTCCCTCCCCCCGTACCGCCTCCGTGTTGCCGCTCCTGTCTGAGCCGGGCGGGGAGGAGAGAAAATCCGCCAGGGTTTGGGCGGGTGCTCTGTAGGTTCCTCCCCCTGCCCGAAAGGCCTGATGTTCCCAGTGGCGCTGAAAGGCCACGCCGGCGAGGGGATCGCCAGGCCAACGGCCCCAGGGCTCCACATCACGGGTGGTGATGTTCACCACCAAGCCACTGTTGGCGTTGCGTTCCCGGCGGGAATGCTGGCTCATGCCGTTGGTCGCCACGCAGCCCTCCTCGGAGGTGGCGGCCACCACCCATCCGCCCGGGCACATGCAAAAGCTGTAAACATCCCGGCCATTGGCCGTGTGATGCACCAGCTTGTATTCCGCCGAGCCCAGCCTGGGGTGGCCCGCCTGCTCTCCCCAGCGGGCGCGGTCTATCAAGCCTTGGGGATGCTCTATCCGCAGGCCCACCGCAAAGGCTTTGCGTTCCAACGTCACTCCCTGCTCCTCCAACCAGTGGAAGGTGTCGCGGGCGCTGTGTCCCACGGCCAGCACGACATGGCTGGCCGCCAGGGAGGTGCCATCCGCCAGCCGCACGCCCCGCACCTGACGACTGCCGTCCGCAGCGAGGATCAATCCATCCACCCGGCAGGCGAAGCGCACCTCCCCCCCGAGGCCCTCGATCTTGGCCCGCAGGCCGCGCACCACCGTGGCCAGGCGAAAGGTGCCGATGTGGGGACGGTGCTGGGTGAGGATCTCGGGATTGGCGCCAGAGGCCACCAGCTCTTCCAACACCTTGCGCACGTAGGTGGGAGGTTCGCTGATCTGGCTGTAGAGCTTGCCGTCGGAAAAGGTGCCCGCGCCGCCCTCGCCGAACTGGACATTGGATTCCGGATCAAAGCCCTGCTCTCCGCGCCAGAACCCGAAGGTGTCGGCGGAGCGGCGTTTCACCGGCTGCCCCCGCTCCAGGAGAAGGGGCCGGAACCCCATCTGGGCCAGGAGCAGGGCGGCGAAATAGCCGCAGGGTCCCGCCCCGATCACCAGGGGGCGCTCCGCGGCTCTGGAGCCGGGCTGGGGGGAGACGACGAAGCGATAGGTGTGATCCGGGGTGGGGCGCAGCTGGGAACCGTTGGCGAAGCGGCGGCGCAGGCGGGCCCGGTCGGCGCTGGTGAGGTTCAGATCCAGATCGAGGGCATAGACCAGGGTGATCGCGTCGCGCTGTCGCGCGTCCACGCTCTGTTTCACGATCTGATGCCCGCGCAGAGCCTCGGGCTTGATGCCCAGCTTCCGGCAGATCGCCCTCTGAAGGTCAGCGCTGGAATGGTTCAGCGGGAGCTTGAGGGAAAAGAGCCGCCAGCGCTCGATGGTGGGGTCTATCGGCCCACCTCCGACACGCCGGCGCGCACGTCCCGACGGGCCAGAACATCCAGGGCCACTCGGAAGGCCTCGTCCAGCCGCCGGATCGTGTCCATGGTGGAGGGGGCCGCTCCGCCGCCGCCATGGATGCCTTTCAGCAGGCGATGGGCTTGGCGCACCTCCTCCTCGCTGGCTTCGGTGTCGAGCCCCAGGGCGGCGAAGGCGCCCAGCTCTGCCAAGGAGGGAATGGCCTGCCGCCGTGGTGGGAGGCCGGCGGGCTTGGAGGAGGGAAGACGGGACTGAAGGTAGGTGCTTTGGGCCGGGGTCAACCCTTCTCCCAGGGCGCGTTTCTCCTGCAGCCACTCCAGGGCGGAACGGGCCGAGAGGTTGAGGGGATGAAGCGTGCGATCTGGCAGGCCCAGCAGCGGATGGTCCACGTGCAGGTAGTGGCTCGGGTCCAACAGGCCCAAGCTGCAGCGGCGGCCGATGCGCACCCGCGCTGTGGAGCCTGGAGCGATGTCAAGCACCTGAAACACGGGACCGGAACCACTGGCGAGGATTTCCAGCAGCAGCTCCCCAGCGGCCACCGTGAGTTCCAAGCTGGTGTGATGTTGGAGGGCGCCAAGGACTCGGCCATTGACGACGACAGCCAAGGGTCCAGCGGCGGGGGCCTTGTCGATCCGTGTCACCCGGAGGCCGGAAGGCATGGATCAGGGTCTTGCACTAAACAACACAACCAATCTTATTGGCCATCGGAGCCGTGCTCTGTTCCTGCCCTGAATTTCCTCACAGTTCGTTGTGGGGGTGGTGGCTTGATCCACACCGGTTCCGTTCCGGGACGCCGCGCCCCGCGAATCCGCTCTGGATCACTTCTCGCCCAGCGCGTCATGGATCGCCGGGTTCGGCATCAGATCTCGGGGATCTTTGGTCCAGGAGGGCCGGAACCCGCCGCCATGATCGGTGTTCCGGATCTGCTCCTTGTGGGGCCCGATGTCTCGCCCCTTGGTGGAGGGCACGCCCTGGCCGTGGCGGCGCAGCTCCCGGCATCGGCCAGAGGATGGCGACGCGTGGGTTGCGAAAGCTGGGCTATCGGATCGTGCGGGAATCAGGACCCTGATCCTGAGCCATGGGAAACGGCGCCCGGTGATTCCCCGCCATGATTCGCCGATCAACGCCAAAGCGCTGGCCCCATCCCCGCCGCCACCCTCGCTCTGCACAGCTGCAGAGGTTCCCATCCCTCTTGATGGGCCTTGCGCCCGGACTCGGTTGTGGAGGTGCGTCGGGGCTGCCATCAGGGAACCGGGCGAAAGCGACACCAGCTCCCCGGGAGGATTCCTGCTGCTCGGATGGGTCGCAGAGCCAGCGGCCGGGGGGCACGCGACTAAGCCCAGAGGCCCGACTCGCCCCAGAATCCTTCCCTTGGACCCCGCCTTTGAGGGGCGTCCACCCGGAAAGGATCAGCGCGAAATGGGACGCCGCGGGAAAGGAGCTCATGAAATTGCGTTGACATCTCTGCGGGATTAAGGTAGTTTAATAAAAAACAATCTTTCTCGGCCATTCTGGTGCGCATGGCAAAAATCTTTCTCAGTTATAGCCGCAATGATCAGCTGCCGGCCAGCAACCTTGCCAAGGATTTGCGGGATCTGGGCCACGCCGTTTGGATGGATCAAGAACTCACGGGTGGCCAGGCCTGGTGGGATCAGATTCTGGCCAACATCCGGGCGTGCGAGCTTTTTGTGTTTGTGCTCAGTTCAGCATCGCTCTATTCAACGGCTTGTCAGCGGGAATATGGTTATGCGGCGGACCTGAACCGACCCATCTTGCCGGTGCTGGTGCGCGATGGGCTCTCCTCCAGCGTGCTGCCGCCAGCGCTGTCGGAGGTGCAGTTTCTCTATTGTCGTGCGCGCCATGTTGAGGCCATCATCGCCCTGGCCCGTGCGCTCCAATCGCTGCCGCTTGGCCAGCCCCTCCCCGATCCCCTGCCAGCGCCGCCCGAGGTGCCGCTCTCCTATTTGGCCAGCCTTTCTCTGCAGATTGAAAGCCCCGCCACC
>JBKDTB010000129.1:0-3491 GCA_046340515.1 Cyanobacteriota bacterium
AGTATGACGAGTCAAAAAGTTCCCGGATGGGGCGTAGTTCGGCCTACACAGGTTCGATCAAGCCCCAAAGGTGAGCAGGAATTTCTGATCTGTCCCGATGGCCACGATGCACCATTCTGGGCAGGCTTGCATGAGATCAACCGCCATAAAGGGCGGATCATTTATGGAGAAACAAATGGCACAAGTTCAACCTGACAGGCTGCTTTTTTTCCAAAACAGCGGCCGCGAACTGAAGATTTACTACGAAAACAACCGGCTTCCCGATCTAACGGGCGGCTCCCTTGCTGATCTCAAGGGCATCAGTGGAGTCATTATGCGCGAGGGGCTTCGAGCATGGAAGATTAACGATTCCGCGCTTACCCCCAAACAGCGACTTGCCCGCTCCCGCGCAGACATCCGCCGCAGAGCTGCGCAATCCCGCCCGCGCATCCGGAGGGGATGATCATGATCGGAGGATTTATCGGCACCATCCGGGCCATGGTGCGAACAAGCACCAGCTCTTACGACCCTATCTTGACGCTGGTTTTAACCGCTTGCTGGCTCGCGTTTGGGTGGGGACAGAACCCCTTTGCGGCCATCATCGGCGCACTTGCGCTGTATCGACTCACATCACAACGGAGATGAATTATGGACGGCGACAACAGCCCCAAGCCTGAGATCGGTTCAGAAAATCACTTTGTAAATTGGTGGAAAGAATCTTACGCCGTTCCGCCTGGCAAGCACGCCAGGGCGACGCACACGGCTTACGCGCTGCAGTGTGTTGAGGAGGCTTCTGCAAGCAGGATCTCAAAATGTCAGGGCGGAATTTTTGAAGATCGCACACCAGAGTTAGCGGCGACTCGGCTTGCAATTGCCTTAGCGCAGGCCGCCGAGTATTGCCTGGCAACGCTAGAACGCGCAGAGATGCTGAAATCTACATCAAAGTGCGAGCTAGATCGCCAGCGCAAGATTTGCAACACGCTTGTGGCCCGGTGCGTTGATTTGGAGGTATCGCCATGCGAATGGGGTGGCAGAGAATTCCCTAGACTGAAAGAGCGCATGTTGTCATTTTAAAACAGCAGCTTTCCACAAACAATGCTCCCAAACATCCCATTTCCCGCCGACCTTGTGGCCTATCTGGCAACCGTTGGATCCTATTCAGCCGCCATGATCATGTTCGGCCGATGGCTCACGCTGTCGGGCCTTGTGATTGAGGATGTGGATGATGAAGGTGATGAAGGTCCGTCGGCCTACCTATCGGATTCAGTCGGTGATCGGTGGATTGAAGCCGAAGATGGCACAATGCTTCCAAGAGTGAACATGCTTCACATTATCCCCATGGAAGATCCCGACGAAGACAAGAATATCACCTACACCCATTGCGCAACTGTTGAATGCTGGTGTAATCCCACTTTTGCCGATTGCAGCGACAATCCTTCCCTTGAAGGCAAGATAATCAAGCATAATCCCATGACAAGCGCAAGCCAGGGATGGGTCATCATAGGGGAGAGGTCTAGCGAGTAGAAGAAAGATGCCGTATAACATCCTCAACCATGCCGCACGCGCCTTTCATGGAGGGGATTTCCCGTTGGCGCGGGATTTGGAGGAAAGGCGAAGGATTGAACAATTAAGGCTGATTGAACAAGTCCAGCCGTATAGCAAAACATTTAAGGAATACATATTAGATTCGTATCCACGCTTTCCGCTGACAACGCATACGGAAAGGTTGATAAGCATTGGACAGAGAGTGGCAGACGGGATCTTGCGCCGGTTAATGGTAGAACTTCCGCCCCGCCACTACAAAAGCACCATCTTCACGAGGTTCCTTCCTGGATACTGCCTCAGAAGGTATCCTGATAAGTCTGGCGGTATCTGCTGTTCGGACCAAGACCTTGCAACTGGATTCAGTGAAAACGCTAGGGACTTTTTTGCTGCTAGTGGAGGCATGCTCAGGTCTAGCCTAAAAAACAAGGAAGAATGGGGAACGGCCGAAGGTGTTGGAACCATATGGACCGCAGGAGTTGGCAAGGGCACGGGCAAGCCTGGCCACTTTTTGTTTATTGACGATCCAATCAAGAATCAAATCACAGCAGAAAGCGCAGCCTTTCGCAGACAGGTGCATGGATGGTGGGAGTCCGTATTGAGCGCACGGGAGGAGCCTGGCAGTAGCGTGGTGATTGTTCACACGCGTTGGCACGATAACGATTTGATCGGCTATCTACTTTCTAAAAATGTAGAACTCGAAAAAGAGGGGTTGATTGATGAATGTGTTCGCTGGCATGTAATCTCCATGCCAATAAAGGCTATCCCAGAAGAAAAGATCAAGACGCTGCCAAACACGGTAACACGAGAGCTAGACGGAAGGCAACCTGGGGAAGCGCTTGATCCGACCAGGTTTGATGAGCGCTTTATCAGAATCAAGGAGGCAAACACAAGTCCAAAAGTTTGGGATTCCGTTTACCAGCAAAATCCAACAAATAGCCAAGGCACCATATTTGCCGATGGTGATTTTATGTACTTTGTGCTACCAGGCGAGGTTGCGCTTAAGGGTGATATTGAGCTGCCAAAGCATGGAATCAGGAGAATTGTAAGTGTTGATGCTACATTCAAGGATTCACCAAATTCAGACATGGTAGGGATTGGGATGTGGCTGCAATTGCAAGATAAAATGCTTAGGCTTGGTCAGGTAAACCGAAGGATGGGATTTAATGAGACACTCAACACGCTAAGAAATCTGCAACCTGCTTGGCAGTTTAATGAATTATTGATCGAAGATAAAGCAAATGGCACCGCGATTATTGAAACGCTGAGGCAAGAGGCGCGAGGCTATATTGTCAAAGCATGCGACCCAATGGGAGGGAAGACCGCAAGAGCGGAAGCGGCGTCTGTTCAATTCAAGCAAAAGCGTGTCTATATTCCCAGGTATGCGAGTTGGAGAAAAGATTACGAAAATCAACTCAAGGCATTTCCGGATGGAACCTATGATGACTTGGTTGACGAAACATCTCAGGTTCTGAATTATGTCGCCGGCACCGGCCCCATTCGCGTCTCCACGGTCATCCCGGGTCGCGGCGCTTAATTCACAAGGCAACCCTGCACAGGCCGCGACCAATGCGTTACAATTGTAATCAAAATGGCTAAATCATGGCGACACCAGTAAGCCAAGGCGGTAGGCGCGGCAGGAGACCTAAGTCGTCGCTGTTTGATCCACCCGCCCCTGATGCCGGAAGCTCCCCCGAGGGCGAGCGGGAGGGCACGGCGAAGCCTCAAGATGCCCCCAGCCGTGATGCCTTCCCGCCGCCCACGGAAACCAGTGAGGCCTTGTTTGCGCCGAACATGGGACTAGCTTGCATGTTGGCTCGCAGGGCCGCAAGTCAAACCCGGTTGCCGTTTGACGCGCTGCAGAGCGTCGCATACGTGGGACTTTTAAGGGCTTGCAGAAAATACGACCCAACACTGATCAACAAAAGAACAGGTGAGCCATATAAATTCTCATCCCTTGCCTACCGCTT
>JBKDTB010000130.1:0-3698 GCA_046340515.1 Cyanobacteriota bacterium
TTCAGTGCGGCCGCCCCCTCCGTCGTTGGCGGCACCCCGGCCGACTCGCCATTTCTTTTTACGGTGGCCATAATAAATTAAACTTGGAATGTAGGGTTATACAAGCAAAAATACGCGACTAGGAGCCTGTTGCTCATAGCCCCCCTAAATCCCCAGTCCAAGCGATCCCTGAATCAGGTCAAACCCCAGTGACAGCAAGGGATCTTGGCGATAAGACAGGTCAAATTCGACAAGGGCATGGGCAAAGCGAAAACCTTCCGGCCCTGGCTACCCGGGCAAACCGAGCTCATGCCGCCGTCGCCGATCGAGTGGCTACCAAGCGAACACCTGGTGTTTTTCCTTTTGGATCTGGCGAATGAGCTGGACTTCTCGGCGATCATGGCACCGGCTCTGGCCAAGGATCCCCGTGGCGAGAAGGGGTTTGACCCGCGCATGTAGACGAAGTCTTCCGCGAAGCGGTTGACCATGCTCTTGCTGTACGCCTACTGCGTCGGCATCGTTTCGTCGCGCAAGATCGAGAGGGCTTGCTATGAGGAGGCGGCCTTTCGCGTGCTGACGGGCAACCAGCAGCCGGACCACAGCCGGATCAGCGAGTTTCGCCGCTGCAACCTTGAGGCCCTCAGCGGCCTGTTTGTGCAGATTCTGCGGCTGTGTCAGAAGGCGGGAATGGTGAGTCTGGGTCATGTGGCGTTGGATGGCACCAAGGTGAACGCCAATGCCTCCAAACACAAGGCGATGAGTCACGACCGGATGCTCAAAGCCGAGGCGCAGTTGGAGCAGGAGATCGCGGAACTGATGCGCCAGGCGGAAGTGGTGGATTCGCAAGAAGACGGCAAGTACGGCAAGGGCAAGCGAGGCAGCGACCTGCCGGAGGAGCTCCAGCGGCGCGAGGATCGTCTGGAGAAGATTCGCCAGGCCCGTTTGGAGCTGGAAGCGGAAACAGCGGCGGTGGCCGCCAGGGAACGGCTGGAGCAGGCGGCGGAAGCGGAGGCTGCCGCCCGGGAGGCAGCCGGCGAGGCAGTGTCAGAAGAGGAGCAACAGAAAAGGGTGGCCAAGGCGGAGAAGGCCCGTCACAAGGCGGAAGCCGCAACAGAGCTGACGATGGAAAAAGCAGCGCTGGCCGGGTTGGAGCCACCGGATCTGGAACCACTGGCCAGCGACCAGATGCCCAGACGAGGCTTGGCCCACCATGCCGATGGCATGCCAACGGCCAAGACCCAGCGCAATTTCACGGACCCTGAAAGCCACATCATGAGAAGCAATGGCGAGATGATCCAGGGCTACAACTGCCAGGCCGTGGTCGATGGCGACCATCAGGTGATCGTGGCGGTTGGTGTGAGCAACCAGCCACCGGATGTGGAGCACCTCATACCCATGCTCGAGCGCACCATCGCCAACACCGGCGCTATCCCGAAAACGTTCATCGCTGACGCGGGTTACTGGAGTGAAGAGAACGCCATCGCCTGCACTACAGCCCAGACGGATCCCCACATCGCCACAGGCCGCCAGAAGCACGGCCTCCCCCCACCGGTCACAAAAGGCCGCATCCCGAACGACCTTGATCTCAAGGAACGCATGGCCCGCAAACTGCGCACCAAAAAGGGTCGCGAGGTTTATGCCAAGCGTAAGACCATCCCCGAACCGGTGTTCGGCCAGATCAAGGAAGGGCGAGGTCTGCGGCGCTTCCTGATGCGGGGTTTGGAGAAGGTGACTGGCGAATGGACGCTATGGAGCACGACCCACAACATCCTCAAGTTGTTCCGCGTCCAGAAGACTCAGCTGGCAATGGCAACGGGATAGGGAGCCGTCCTCCCCCCGGGAGGCCGGGAGAGAGCACATCACCCATACAACAAGATGACACGACAAGCATCAGCGGATGGCGAGGACAAGGTGGGCCGTCGGTGATCCAATGTGTTTCTCAGGCTTGTTTTGGTTTCAGGCAACAAACTCCTAGTGGGCGAAGCGATGCAACAGGCTCGCCGCGATGCCCTTCAGGCTGGACTCTCTAACGACTCCGTACCTCTTCGCGATGGCGGCGCTGGCGCGTTGGGCTATGCGGAGGCTGCAAGCATTTATTGGGGAATGGCAGCCAGCAAGCTCAGCGACGCACAGTCTACTTTGTGTCGGTGGAAGACGTCAATGGATCAGTCGATTGCAACTTTTGGGCGTCAAGCATTGCCGATGACATGGGACTACTCGGAAGCTAATGTCATCGGCGGGATGGCGGGAGACCCTCTTGTCACCCTCATGAACATGATGCGGGTGCTCGATAATTT
Organism: Cyanobacteriota bacterium; assembly: GCA_046340515.1. Taxonomy (GTDB): domain Bacteria; phylum Cyanobacteriota; class Cyanobacteriia; order PCC-6307; family Cyanobiaceae; genus Cyanobium. The sequence continues at coordinate 2,277 of JBKDTB010000130.1, forward strand.
GCCAGCATTTGGCGAGGGAGTGTCTGTCCAGCAGGCTTCGCAAAGCCAAGAAATAAGCGTGGGGCGAGTTGTTTCTACGGATCCCCCCTACTTTGACAACATTGGGTACGCAGATCTCTCTGATTTCTTCTACGTTTGGTTGCGGCGATCACTGCGCTCGGTGTTCCCCGACCTATTTGCCACGCTTGCCGTCCCCAAGGCAGAGGAGCTGGTTGCTACGCCCTATCGCCATGGCGGGAAGGAGCAGGCCGAAGCCTTCTTCCTCAGTGGGATGACCCAGGCGATGAATCAGCTCGCCGTACAGGCCCACGCGGGCTTCCCGCTCACCATTTACTACGCCTTCAAGCAGGCGGAAACCACGGGGGCTGCGGGTACTGCCAGCACCGGCTGGGAAACGTTTCGAGCGGCTGTGCAAGAGGCAGGGCTGGCGATCACGGGCACTTGGCCGATGCGCACCGAACTGGCCAACCGCATGCGCGGGATGGAGTCCAACGCCCTGGCCACCAGCATGGTGCTCGTCTGCCAGCGCCGTGATCCCAGCGCCGCCATCCTCTCCCGCAATGCCTTCCGCCGCGAGCTGCGGCAGCGGTTGCCCAAGGCCATCAAAGAGCTGGAGCACGCCAACATCGCCCCGGTGGATGTTGCACAGGCCGCCATTGGCCCTGGCATGGCGATCTTCAGCCAGGCCAAGGCGGTGCTCAACCCCGACGACTCCCCGATGAGCGTCCGTGAGGCGCTGATCGAGATCAATGCTGCACTCGATGAACACCTCTCCCAGGATGAGGGCGCCTTCGATGCCGACACGCGCTTCGCGCTGACCTTCTTCGAGAGCTTCGGCTACAGCGAGCGGCCCTATGGCGATGCGGAAGGCCTGGCCGTTGCTCGCAACATCTCCGTCGATGGTGTGGCGCGCTCTGGGATTCTCCGGTCTTCCGTCGGCAAGGTGCAACTCTATCGCCGTGAGCAGCTGAGTAACAATTGGGACCCTACTAGCGACAATCGACTGTGCGTCTGGGAAGCCACTCAGCAGCTGATCAAGCGGCTGGAAGCGGATGGAGAAGGCGTGGCTGCGGACCTCCTGCTTCAGCTCAAGAACCTCCCCGGCCATGGCGACCTCGCCGCCAACTGCCGCGCCCTGGCCTACCGCCTCTACAACCACTGCGAGAAGACCAAGCAAGCAGAAGAAGGCCGCTCCTACAACGGCCTGGTGATCGCCTGGCCGGAACTGGAGCGGCAGGCCACCGCCGCCTCCACAGCCCAGTCCGCTCCTCTCCAGACCAGCGGTGTCTATCAGGAAAGATGTCCGCTCGTTGCGCTGGGTTGTGCGCTGCTTGCATCCTACTGCTATTGGGTCATTAGAGGTGGCAATGCGAGTGGAATAAGTGATGTTGAAATGAGTCTTCACATGGATATTGCGCGATC
>JBKDTB010000131.1:0-115535 GCA_046340515.1 Cyanobacteriota bacterium
ATGTCGATGCCCCGCTCAAGGGCGCGACGAGCCTGCTCGTTGTAAATGATGCGCTTGGCCATGATGATGGAAGAAAAAACCTGGGTTGATTAAACGGTGAACGTTCAGTTCACAACAGCGAGGATGTCCTTCTCGGAAAGAAGAACATACTCATCGGTGCCGAGTTTGATGTCGGTGCCGGCATACTTGCTGTAAAGAACGCGATCGCCGATGCTCACCTCGGGAGCCTGGCGGGAACCGTCTTCATTGCGCTTGCCGGGTCCCACCTGAACAACTTCACCAACCTGGGGCTTTTCCTTGGCCGTGTCGGGCAGAAGGATGCCGCCTGCGGTGCGCTCTTCAGATTCAGACACCTTGATGAAGATTCGGTCGCCAAGGGGTTTGACCGTGGTGACGCTGAGGGAAACAGCTGCCATGGGGGATGGGAGAGAGGAAAAAAGACATGGGCGATGGGGCCTGGAGCAACCGGCTGGTCGATCTGGCACTCATGCCCTTCGAGTGCCAACCTATGCGGCGGAGGCGCCCCCGAGGAACCGCTGGCCTGTGCGGGTGACCGAACCGCCCGCCCCCTCGCCGCCGAACGCGTCGCCACGGCGGGGCGCAGTGGTAAGGTTGCGCCGCTTCAGCGGGTCTGGGGATCCGCTTCGTCCTCCCGCCCATCTCCCTTTTTTATGGCAGTCGCTGCACCCGCCGCTTCCGGCACGACAGGCATCGTTAAGCAGGTGATCGGGCCGGTGCTCGATGTGGAGTTTCCGGCCGGCAAGCTCCCCAAGATCTACAACGCCCTCCTGATCAAGGGGCAAAATTCCGCGGGCCAGGAGATCGCCCTCACGGCCGAGGTGCAGCAGTTGCTGGGCGATCGCCGTGTCCGCGCCGTCGCCATGAGCAGCACGGATGGCCTGGTGCGAGGGATGGAAGCGCTCGACACCGGATCACCGATCGCCGTGCCCGTCGGGGAAGCCACCCTCGGTCGCATCTTCAATGTCCTCGGCGAGCCCGTGGATGAGAGGGGTCCTGTGAGCACCACCCTCACCGCCCCGATCCACCGGGAAGCCCCCAAGCTCACGGAGCTGGAAACCAAACCGAAGGTGTTTGAGACCGGCATCAAGGTGATCGACCTCCTCGCTCCCTATCGCCAGGGCGGCAAGGTGGGCCTGTTCGGCGGCGCCGGCGTGGGCAAAACCGTGCTGATCCAGGAGTTGATCAACAACATCGCCAAAGAACACGGTGGCGTGTCCGTGTTCGGCGGCGTGGGTGAGCGCACGCGCGAAGGCAACGATCTCTACGAGGAATTCAAGGAATCGGGCGTGATCAACGCCGAAGACCTCTCGAAATCCAAGGTGGCCCTTTGCTACGGGCAGATGAACGAGCCCCCCGGTGCGCGCATGCGGGTGGGCCTCTCCGCCCTCACCATGGCGGAGCACTTCCGTGATGTGAACAAGCAAGACGTGCTGCTGTTCATCGACAACATCTTCCGCTTCGTGCAGGCCGGCTCCGAAGTGTCGGCTCTCCTCGGTCGCATGCCCTCCGCCGTGGGCTATCAGCCCACCCTGGGCACCGACGTGGGCGAACTGCAGGAGCGCATCACTTCCACGCTGGAGGGATCGATCACCTCGATCCAGGCCGTCTACGTACCCGCCGACGACCTGACCGACCCTGCTCCCGCCACCACCTTCGCTCACCTCGACGCCACCACCGTGCTCAGCCGCGGCCTGGCCTCCAAGGGCATCTACCCCGCCGTCGATCCCCTCGACTCCACCAGCACCCTGCTTCAGCCCGCCGTGGTGGGCGACGAGCACTACCGCACGGCCCGCGCCGTGCAGAGCACCCTGCAGCGCTACAAGGAACTGCAGGACATCATCGCCATTCTTGGTTTGGATGAACTCTCCGAGGACGACCGTCGCACGGTGGATCGGGCCCGCAAGATCGAGAAGTTCCTCTCCCAGCCGTTCTTTGTGGCTGAGGTGTTCACCGGCATGCCCGGCAAGTATGTGAAGCTCGAAGAAACCATCAAGGGTTTCCAGATGATTCTTGGCGGCGAGCTCGATGATCTGCCGGAAGCGGCCTTCTATCTGGTGGGCAACATTGATGAAGTGAGGGCCAAGGCGGAGAAGATCACCGCTGACGCCAAGAAGGGTTGAGCCGATGACACTCACCTTGCGTGTTCTCGCTCCTGATCAGAGCGTGTTTGATGGCCCTGTGGATGAGGTGATTCTCCCTAGCGCCACAGGTCAGCTCGGTGTCCTCACCGGCCACGTCCCCCTGCTCACCGCACTCGACAGCGGCGTGCTGCGTCTCCGGGAGGGGTCCGCCTGGCGCTCGATTGCTCTCCTTGGTGGTTTCGCCGAGGTGGAAGGCAATGAGGTGACCGTGTTGGTGAACGGAGCCGAGCTGGGCAGCGCCATTGACGCCTCCGCTGCGGAGCGGGACCTTGAGGCGGCCCAGCAGGCAGCCCAGGCCTATGAGGGCCAACCCCCCAGCCCGGAAAAGCTGAAGGCGCAAGACGCCTTCGCCCAAGCCAGGGCCCGTTTCGCCGCCAGCCGCGGGGGCTGAGGCCGCCGCAGCCCTCCCCCAGCCCCGGCCGGTTCCGATCATGCGTCTGTTTCTGGACTGCGCCGATCCACAGGTCTGGAACGACCTCTGGCCCCTCGGGCTCTTCCGGGGCATCACCACCAACCCCACCCTGCTGAGGCGTTCAGGCCACTCCTGTGACATGGAGGGTTTGGGCGCCTTGGTGGCACGGGCTGGTTCCCTCGATTGCGGCGAGTTGCACCTGCAGGCCTGGGGCCCCACCGAGGTGGACCTCCTGACCTGCGGCCGTGCCCTGCTGGCCTTGGATCCCGATCGGGTGGTGGTCAAGCTTCCGTTGACGGAATCCGGCCTGCGCGCCGCCAGGGTGTTGTTGGCGGAGGGCCATCGGGTCACCCTCACGGCCTGCTACGCCATACCCCAGGCGCTGGCGGCGGCGGCGTTGGGGGCCACCTATGTCGCCCCCTATCTCGGTCGCATCAGCGACGGGGGCCGCGACGGTTGCGCGGAAGTGATCACCATGGGCCGGTGTCTGGGGACCCTGAGCCGTTCCACGCGGCTCTTGGTGGCCAGTTTGCGCTCCCTGGAGGAGATCACGCGGCTGGCGGCCGAAGGCGTGGACACCTTCACCCTGGCGCCCCACCTGGCCCGTCAGCTCTGGACCCACAGCGCCACCACAGCCGCCGTGGCCCGGTTTGAGTGCGACGCCAGGGGCGAGGATTCCCCGGTCTCCGGGCTCCCCTGAACCAGCCCCCCCAACAGGCCAACCCTCCCCCTCGGATGGTTGCGAGAGGGAGGGTTGGCACGCTGCGTTGCAACGGCGGTTCAGGCGGTGCCGCAGAAGGTGACGTCGGGGAAGTTGTGCTTGGCTTCCTCCAGGCTCTTGCCGCGGCCTTCCTCCTGCCAGTAGTTGATCACCTCGGTGGCTTTGTTGAGAATTTCCACCCTCTCGTTATCGGTGATCCAGCTCTTGCGCTCCAGCTCTTTCTTCAGGGTTTCCCAGGCATCTTCCCGAGGCCAGAAGAAGTAGGCCGTCAGCGGGCTGGGCCCGCCACCGACGATCTGATCCACCGCCAGGGCGACGTTGTCGGGCAGCCAGAGAATCTTCAGCAGGAACCGCCCCTCATCCGGTTTGGGGGTGTAGCCGGAAGGCACCCCGTCCTCATCAATCGTGGCCGTGGCCAGGGCGGCGCTGCCGCCGCGCATCACGGGGCGGGCCGGAATGGGATCAGCCGCGGCGGGCAGATCGGCGACCACCTCGGCGCCCGTGGCCTGATCGGCCGGCCGGCCTTCCCTCTCTGAAGCCATCATCGTCTCGGCGCCCAAAGCCAACGAGCAAACAACTAACCTACCAGCCAGAACGCTCCTTCCCGCCGCCTCTGTCCTCCACGCCGCCCGAGCCCCCCAAGGCCATCCTGCTGTTCGACATCGATGGTGTGATCCGCAACGTGAGCGGCAGCTATCGGCGGGCCATTCAGGCCACGGTGCACCACTACGGCGGCTGGACGCCTGAGGTGGCCGCCATCGACGCCCTGAAGGGCGAGGGCCTCTGGAACAACGATTGGGACGCCAGCCTGGAGTTGCTGCGCCGCCATCGGGGCCCAGCCGCTTCGGGCGACAAACCCCTCCCCGGCCTGGAGGAGGTGGCGGAGGTGTTCAGCCGCTTTTATTTCGGCGGTGATCCCCTCGGGCCTCCGGCCCTTTGGCAGGGGTTCATCCGCGACGAACCCCTGCTGGTGGAGTCCGCCTTCTTTGCCGGCCTCAGCGCGGCCGGGATGGCCTGGGGTTTCGTCAGCGGCGCGGAAACCCCTTCCGCCCGCTTCCTCCTGGAGGATCGACTCGGCCTGCTCCAGGCGCCCCTGGTGGCGATGGAGGACGCGCCGCAGAAACCCGATCCCACGGGGTTGTTGGCCCTGGCGGAGCGGCTTCTCGCCCCATGGAGCCCAAAACCGGGCCCGCAGGCGCCTCCGGTGGCCTATCTCGGAGACACGGTGGCGGATGTGGAAACGGTGTGCCGCGCCCGTGAGCGCTGGCCGGAGCAACGCTTTCTCGCCCTGGCCGTCGCGCCGCCCCACCTGCACGGGCCGGAGCGAACGGACCAGCGCCGCGACTACGAACACCAGCTCCTCGCCGCCGGTGCGGACCACCTGTTGGCTCGCACCGCCGACCTGGGCGTGGCGCCCGCCGATTTGATCGCCTCCCTCCTGGAAGACCGCGAGTCGAGATCCCGTTCGCGGGTCAGCTGGAAAACACCCAACCAGCCGTAAATCTTTTAACTTTCCGGTCCCATCGCGTCGGGCGGTGCTCCGCGGTCCCTCCCTCGGGTCCGGGATCCGCGGCGGCCCCTGGCGACCGATGGAGCGACCCGCGCAACGTTCCCTTTGGCTCCTCTCCAGCCCTCCACAATCGGTTTCGGCACCTCTGGACTCATGGGCGCCGCCCTCACCACCGGCGGCCGCCTGCGCCTGCTGGAAACCGCCTTCGAAGTCGGCATCCGCCATTTCGACACGGCCCCCCTCTACGGCATGGGTTTGGCGGAGGAGGTGCTGGGTCGTTTCGCCCGACGCCGTCGGAGTGAGATCACGCTCACCACCAAATTCGGCTTGGTACCACCGGCGATCCCGGCTCCCCTGCGCCCGGTCGTTCCCCTCGCCCGGATCCTGCACCGCCGGTTGGGCTGGGGTCGGGCCAGCCTTTCCCGTGCCCTGGCCTGGCGCCGGGGCGGACCTCCACCCGTCGCCACCGCGCCCCTGCCCGCCCCTCCGCCCTCCGCCAGCCCCCCCGGCGGCTGGCCCCGGCCCTACGACCCCGCCGCCCTGCGCGCGAGCCTCGAAACCAGCCTGCGCAAGCTCGGGACGGATCACGTCGATCTCCTCCTGCTCCACGAATGCCAGCCCAGCCAGCTCACGGAGGAGGGCCTCGCCCTGATGGAGGCGCTGGTGGCGGAGGGCAAGATCCGGCATTGGGGGTTGGGCTCGGGTCGGGCCTCCACCCGGGTCATCCTCGAGCGCTGGCCGGGACGGGAGGCCGTGGTTCAGATTCCCGACGATCTGCTGCGCGGGGACACCGCCTGGTTTGCCCACCAGGCCGCTCCGCCGCTCTTCACCCACAGCGTGATGCGCGGCCCCCTGGGGGATCCCGCCCGCCAACCCCTCCTGCGGGCTTTGCTCCAGGGATGGGCGGAGCGCACGGGCCAGGATCCCGCCAAGCCGGGACTGCTGGGTGATCTCCTGTTCATCGGTGGCCTGCTGAACAACGCCGAGGGTTGTGTTCTTTTCTCCTCCGGCCGCGTGACACGGGTGCGGGCCCTGGGCGAGCTGGCGCGACGACTGCCCGAGCTGGGCCCTCCCCTGAGGGAGGTGCTGGCGGAGCAAACCAGCGGCGGCCCCACCACCGGGCCAGCCGGGATCGGCGAGACCGCGGGAGGCGAGCGGTGTTCCTGAACTTCAACGAGAAGGGCACCCCTGCCACCTTTCAGGCCGACATCTGCCTGGTGGGCAGCGGAGTGATGGGGCTGGCCCTCGCCGAGCGCCTCTCGCGCCTCACAACGCAGCGCATTCTGCTGGTGGAGCAGGGCGGGCTGATCGACACGGACGCTCTCTCCGCCGTCCCCGAGGAATGGAACGATGGCGATGTGAGGTCTGGCGTTCGCCATTCCCGGGCGATGGGCTTCGGGGGCTCCAGCCGACGCTGGGGCGGCGAGGCCCTGCCGTTTCTGCCCCTTGATCTGAGCGATCGACCGTTTGTGACGCCGCGGGGACCCTGGCCCATCACCCATGAGGCTCTCCTGCCTTGGTATCAGGAGGCGGCCCACGTCCTGGCCCTCAGTCCAACCCCCTTTGACACCGACCTCTGGCGGCACCCCACCCTGGCGCGGTGGTTCGGGGACGACCAGCCCCTGACGGTCAATTTCTCCAAACACAGTCCGATCGCCTATCTGGCCCGCCACCACCGCGAGCCGATCGCCCGCTCCACACGGGTCACCTGCCTGCTCAACGCCAAGGTGGAGGCGATCGTGCTCGACCCGGGCGGCCAGCGGGTGGAAGGCGCCCGCGTGCGATCGCTGGAGGGAAAGGAGGCTTTCCTGCGGGCCAGGACGGTCGTGCTGTGCTGCGGCGGGATTGAAAATCCGCGGCTCCTGCTGGCTTCCTGGCAGGGGGATCGGCGCGGCATCGGCAACGGTCAGGATCTGGTGGGCCGCTTCTACCAAGACCATGTGGGTTTCTATGGCGCCCGCCTGCGGCCGCTCCATTGGCGCCTGTTCCGCCATCTGCTGGCCAGCTTCCTGTCGGGGCGACAGAAATATCTGCCCAAACTGCAGCTCAGCCCCGCGTTTCAGAGCGCCCATGGACTCTTGAACGTCACGGGCAACATCGCCGTTGAAGAGAGCCCGTCCTCCCCCTTGCAGACCTTGCGACGGCTGCGCCGCCTCCTCGGCGCCGCCCGACGGGATCCCGGCGAGAGGGCGAACCTGGCGGATGTCGCTCGCCTTCTTCAGGCTCCCCTCGCCCTCCTTCCCCTTCTGGCGAGCACCTGGCGGGGCCGGGTCCATCTCCCCCGGGAAGCATCGTTTTTTCTCATCGGCAACGCCGAAACCGAACCCCTGCCCGACAGCCGCATTCTTCTCTCCGATCAGCGCGATGGCCACGGCTTGGAGAGAGCCCTCGTGAGCTGGCGGGTCAGTGATCGCACCCTGGAGGCCCTGCGCGCCTATTTCAGCGCGGTGAAGCGCACCCTGGAAGGTGCCGGCATCGCGGAGGTGACCTTGACACCGAGCCTGAGCGATCCCTCTCTCGACTGGAAGGCGAAGGCCTACAGCCTCTACCACCACATGGGCGCGACCCGTATGGCCCACAGCCCGCGGGAGGGCGTGGTGGATGGGAATGGCCGGGTGCATGGGGTGGAGAACCTCTACATCGCCGGCACCTCCGTGCTGCCCACCGGCAGCGCCTCCAACCCGACCTTCACCGCCCTGGCCCTGGCCCTTCGCCTGGCGGACCACCTCGCCAGCCGCGCTCCCTGAAGACAGCCGGTCTCTCACCAGACGGGATCGTCCCACGGCTCCACCGCGAGCGGGACGGCGCTGGCGGGCACAACGGCAAGGCAGGCGCGGAGGGTTTCGCCATTCACCGTGATTTCGCAGATGCCGCAGCTGCCCCCCAGGCAGCCCGTGGGGATGGGAACGCCGGCGTGGTGGGCGGCCACGAGCCAATCGGTGCCGGCGGCGACGGTGGTGCGAACGCCATGGGGCCAATGGATGGCCGTGGCGAGGGACGGGGAGCTTGCCGAATTCGGGGTCTCAGCCATCCCCCCCTCGCAACGGCTCCAGGTTGACATGGGCCTCAAAGGCGTCGGCCAGTCGGTCGAGCAGGGCCTCCCGCTGGCGGCTGTGGTGGGGTTGCCGTTCGCTGAGGGGGGGAAGATCACGGCGGCGACGCAGCTGGTTGAGCCAGCGGCGTCGCCAGGGGCCGCTTTCGAACACGCCATGGAGGTAGGTGCCCGCCACCAGCCCCCCCCGGGAGCCATGGGGTTGGATCCAGCCCAGATCGGGTTCGGTGCCCAGGGGGCGGCAGGGCGATCCATCCCCTGTCGGCAGAAGGGTGCTGCGGCCCCGATGCAGTTCGAACCCCTCGATGGCCAGGGGATCGGCGCCGGCCTTGGGCGGTTCGGGCCAGAGGGCCAGGGCGCGGCGCTGGCGCAACACCTTGCCGGCGTGGAAGACGGTGCGCAGGGGGAGCAGGTTGAGCCCCTCAACGCTGGCGCCACCGACCGGGGCAGGCCCCCCTTCGGCGGCGCCCTCCCAGCCCTCCGGATCCAGGATTTCCCGCCCCAGCATCTGCAGGCCGCCGCAGAGGCCGAACACCTGCCCCCCCGCCGCCACGTAGCGGGCCAGGGCGGTCGCCAGACCGCTGTCGCGCAGGGCCGCCAGATCCCGCAGGGTTTGTTTGCTGCCGGGGATCACGACCGCGTCCGGCTGGCCGAGCTCCTGCCCCGGCTGGAGCCAGACCAGCCGCACGCTGGGCTCGGCCTCCAGGGGATCCAGATCGGAGAAGTTGCTCAGGGAGGGCAGCCGGACCACGGCGATCTCCAGGGCGGTGGAGCCCTTGCGACCGCGGCGCTCCAGCAGATCGAGGGAATCCTCGGGGGGGAAGAGCTCCTCCAGCCAGGGCATGACGCCCAACACCGGCAGACCGGTGCGTTCTTCGAGCCAGCGGCGGCCCCCTTCGAACAGCTCGCGGCGGCCGCGGAAGCGATTGATCAACACCCCCTTGATCAGGGGGCGCTCCACGGGGCGCAGCAGGGCGAGGGTGCCCACCACCTGGGCAAAGACCCCGCCCCGCTCGATGTCGGCCACGAGCAGGCAATGGGCCCGCAAATATTGGGCGAGGCGAAGGTTGGTGAGGTCGCGGGCCTGGAGGTTCACCTCCACCGGGCTGCCGGCCCCCTCCAGCACGAAGCGTCCTGCGGGGTGGCGCTGGCGCAACTCCCTCAGGCCTTGGCGGATGGCGCCCCATCCCGGCCGAAACCAGTCGCGGTAGTAGTCCTCCGCCCGGGTGGTGCCGACGGATTGGCCGAGGTGGATCACCTCGCTGGTGCTGTCGCCCTGGGGTTTGAGCAACACCGGATTCATGGCGCAGCGGGGCTCCAGGCCGGCGGCCCAGGCCTGCAGGGCCTGGGAGTAGGCCATCTCGCCGCCCTCGGGATCCACCCAGGCGTTGTTGCTCATGTTCTGCCCCTTGAAGGGCACGGGCGTTTCGCCCCGGCGCTGAAGCACGCGGCAGAGGGCCGCGCTCATCAGCGATTTGCCCGCCCCGCTGCTCGTGCCCAGCACCATCAAGGGCCTGGGGCCGTTCATGGGGCGGGGTGGACCGCCAGGATCTGAACCCGTCTCATGATCGGCCGCGTGCCCGGTCAGCCTAGGAATTCGCCCGCCCGAGCGACCGCCCGAGCGACCGCCGCCCCTGTTGCCCGCCAGCTTCGTTACGATTCATTCATTCTCTTCCCGTCCACTGATGGCTGTCAGCTATCCCCGCAAAATTCTCAACAGCATCGGGCCGAAGGAGGTGTTCGGTGAAGTGGTGAAGGAACGCAAGGCGCAGGTGCTGTTCCTCAACAGCTACCGCTTCAACGAGCAGCGCTCCTGCAGCGAGCTCACCGCCCTGCAGGAGGCCCTGGACGGCCAACCCCGCGAGCTGTGCCGCGAAATCTCGCACCACATCAACGATGAAGCCCGCCATGCGGTGTGGCTCACCGATCTGCTCTGCGAACTGGGGGAAGACATCGGCACGCCAAAAAGCGGCTCCTACATCGATGAACTCAACGCCCTCTTCGACAAGGGTGCCGACTCGGTGCAGCAGGAAGACGGCCTGATCTCCGCCCTGGCCTCGATCAATGCCACGGAAAAACGGGGCTGCCAAACCTTCTCCGCCCACATCGCCGCCCTGCGCCAGGCGCCCGCCAGCGAAGAGAACCAGCGCATCCGGGAAACGCTGGAGAAGATCCTGCCGGAGGAGGCGGCCCACGTGCGTTGGGGGAGCCGCTGGCTGGGCAAGATCGCCAGCCAGAGTCCGGAGCATCGGCAACGGGTGAACGCGGCCAAGCGCAAATATGCCCTGATCGAGCAGGCGGCCTTTGAGGCGGGGATGGACATCACGGCCGGGGCGGAACTGCGCCGCCTGGGCTATCTGGTGGAAATCGCCAACACCCTGCCCGCCTGGGAGCGCACGGGCTATGTGCTGGAGCGTCTGCCCCAGGCCCTGCTGGCGCCCAACCTGCAGAAGTCGCGCCTGTTCGCCGTCCAGCGCGTGCTGGAGGACAAGCCCGAGAAGCTGGTGGAGCAGTTCATCCCGATGTTCCTGGGCGGCCTGCGCCACTTGCGGCCCCCCATGGCCCCCAGCCGCAACTGAACCCCCCTGCCGTCTCGTCTCAACAAATGCGCGGCAGGAGTTCGCCACTGGGGGGAACCAGCCGCCGCTCGCTCCCGTAGCGGGTGCGCACCACCACCCGTCCCTCCCCCTCCCGCACCTCCCCGATCCAGCGGCCCCCGCGGGGGGCCAGCTGTTCCAGGGTGGCTTCCAGGTGGTGCGGGGGCACCACGGCCAGGAAGCGCCCCTCGTTGGCCAGGTGGAATGGCTCAAAGCCGAGGATCTCGCAGGCCCGCGCCACCGCCTTTGGCACGGGCACCCGCTCCTCTTCGATCTGAAAGGTGGCCGCAGCGGCGCTGGCCAACTCCTGCAGGGCGCTCGCCAGACCGCCGCGGGTGAGGTCGCGAAGGCAATGGAAGTCCGTTCCCGCCTGGAGGCAACGCTCCACCAGCGGCCAGAGGGGCATGCAATCGCTCAGGATCGGCGGATCCAGCGCCAGCCCATGGCGGGCGGCCAGGATCGCCAGCCCATGGCGCCCCAGATCGCCGCTCACCACCAGCTGATCACCCACCGCGATCGCCCCGGGCCCGATCGGCGTGCGACTTTCCACGACCCCGACGCCGCTGGTGGTGATGAACAGCCGATCCGCCTTGCCCCGTTCCACCACCTTGGTGTCGCCCGTGACGATGGCCACCCCGCAGGCGGCGGCCGCCCGGCCCATGGAGGCCACGATCCGCCGCAGGCAGGCCATCTCCAAACCCTCCTCCAGGATCAGGGCGACACTGACGCGGCCGGGCCGGGCGCCGGCCATGGCGAGGTCGTTGGCGGTGCCGGTGATCGCCAATTGGCCGATGTCGCCGCCGGGAAACTCCAGGGGATGGACGACGTAGCTGTCGGTGGTGAAGGCCAGCTCCCCCGGGGGCAGCCGCAGGAGGGCGGCGTCGTGGAGGAGCTCGGCGGGATCGGCGTAGAGGGGCCGCAGCTCCTGATCAATCAGGGCCCGGGTCAAGGTGCCGCCGCCGCCATGGCCCAGGCGGATGCGCTCCTCCCCGCTCATCGTCGGTAGCGATGCCAGGCGGCGCAGGCCCCTTCGCTGGACACCATCGGCGCCCCGAGGGGATGCTCCGGCGTGCAGGCCCGTCCGAAGGCGGCGCATTGGTCGGGGGTGGCGCGGCCCTGGAGGATGGCTCCGCTGATGCAGACCGGCTCGCAGGTGGGGCAGGCCGATTCCTCGGGCGCCTCCCCCTCGGGGAGGGGGAAGCGACGGCGGGCGTCGAGGGCGTCGAAGGGGGGGCGCAGGCCCAGGCCGCCGCCGGGGATGGGGCCCAGGCCCCGCCAGGGCTGATCGATCGGCTGAAACACTTCCTCCAGCAGGGCGCGGGCGGCCCCATTGCCCTGCGGGCGCACCACCCGGCCATAGGCATTGGCCACCGCGGCCTGGCCCGCCTCCAGCAGCTCAACCGCTTGGCACAAGCCCGCCATCAGGTCTTCCGGCGCAAACCCGCTCACCACCACGGGCACCCGGAACCGCTCCACCAAGGTCTCCAGCTCCGCCGTGCCGAGGACGCTGCAGACATGGCCCGCCGCGAGGAAGGCCTCCACCCTGTTGGCGGGGTCGGCCAGGATGGCCTCCATGGCGGGGGCCACCCGCACGTGGGCGGTGAGGAGGGAGAGGTTGGGCAGGCCAAGGGCAAGGGCTTGGCGGGCGAGCAGGGCCGTGGCCGGCGCTGTGGTCTCAAACCCCACCGCCAAAAACACCACCTGGTGATCGGGGCAGCTCCGGGCGAGGGCCAGGGCCTCCAGGGGGCTGGTGAGGAGCCGCACGTCGCCGCCCGCCGCCCGCGCCTCCAGCAGATCCATCCCTTGCCGGCTGCCGGGCACCCGCACCATGTCGCCATAGGTGCAGAGGATGACGCCCGGCGTTCCAGCCAATGCGATGGCCCCGTCAATGGTGGCGGCGGGGGTGACGCAGACCGGGCAACCCGGTCCATGGATCAGCCGCAGGCCGGGGGGGAGCAACTGGTCGAGGCCCCAGCGCACGATGCTGTGGGTCTGCCCCCCGCAGACTTCCATGACGGTGTGCGGACGGGTGGACCGTTCCGCCAGGCGCCGGGCGAGGTCGGACACGGTGGTGGCGGCCATGCTCACCAGGGCCCCGAGGCATCCCGGGCGCTGTCGGGCTGGAAGGTTTGCAACATGCGCATGTATTGCACCCGCTCGTAGTCGCGGGGGGTGGGGCAGCGCCGCTGGCTCATGCAGCCGATCAACTCGCGCACAGAGCTGTGGTCGTGGTCGCGGAGCCAGAGGCGCAGCTCCTCCTCCAGGCTGGTGAGTCGGCGGGGTCCATGGCGCAGCAGGGCGCCCACCACCTGGGTGACGCAGGCGCCGGCCATCAACAGGCGCACGATGTCGACGCCGCGGTGCACGCCGCTGGAGGCGGCCAGGTCGAGGGAATGGCGGCCGTGGAGGAGGGCGATCCAACGCAGGGGCAGGCGCAGGTCGTGGGGGGTGGAGAGGAGAAGGTTGGGGCGCAGCTCCAGGGTTTCGATGTCGATGTCGGGTTGGTAGAAGCGGTTGAACAGGGTGAGGCCATCGGCGCCGGCGGCGGCCAGGCGCCGCGCCATGGCGGAGAAGTTGGTGAAGAAGGGGCTGAGCTTCACCGCCAGGGGAACCCGCACCTCGGTGCGCACCTCCCGCACGATCTCCTCCACCTCCGCTTCCAGGGCGGCGCTGGTTTGGTCGGGATCGGTGGGGAGGGAATAGATGTTCAGTTCGATGGCACTGGCGCCGGCCCCCTCCAGTTGGCGGGCGTAGCGCACCCAGCCGCCGGGATGGTGGCCGTTGAGACTGGCGATGAGGGGGATGGTGAGACGTGCGCGGGCCTGCTCCAGATGGCGCAGGTAGAGCTCCGAGCCCACATGGAAGAGGGACGCCGGTGGCACATAGCTGAGGGATTCGCCCGTGCTTTCGCTGCCCACCAGGCTGAGGTGGTGGAGGTTGAGCTGTTCTTGCTCCAGCTGTTCCTCGAAGAGGGAGTGGAACACGATGGCGGCGGCGCCTGCCTCTTCCAGCCTCTGGAGGGTGGCGGGATCTTCGCTGAGGGGCGCCGCCGCACCCACCACCAGGGGGCTGCGCAGGGGAAGGCCGAGCCAGGTGGTGGAGAGATCAGGCTGGGCCATGGGGCGCCTGGCCGGCAGGGGGGAGACCTTCATTCTGGAGTTTCCGGGCAGGGGTGGCGGCCTGCCGGCAGGGGCGGGGGTGGTCGCGCGTCGGCAGAGGGCCCGGAGAGAGCCCTGGCATGAGCGGAGGCGACCAGCTTCGGGCCCTCCAGACTGGGGCCGATGGTCCTGGGGCCGATGGTCGATCTTCGGAGCCTTCCGCAGGGCCTGCCGGCAGTTGCCGTTGGCGTCACAGCACACCTGACGGCCGTTGCTGTCTTTGAAGCATTTTCCCGGCTGCCCATGACCCATCTCTGGAGGAAAGAGAAGGATCCCCGACAGGACAGGGAGGAGAGACCATTGAACAGCAGGCATGGGGACAACTCCTGCAACAGGAAGAGGAATCCGGGAAACGGGACAGGACAGGCACGATCTCCGAATCCGCACGCTCTTGGCGATGCAAAACCAGGCGCCAAAGGGCTGCGGAGACGGCCCATGGAGATGAACACACGTCACCTTGACCTGCCTGGAGTGCCAGGGCCTCAAAAAGGACGCTGGAGCCCCGGCAGCGCGACTGAAGCATCCGAGAGAGAACAATGCCGTTCGTTGATCACACTCTGCGTGCAGAACAACGAAATCATCATGGCGTCCATTTTTTGAGGCCCCAGTTGAAGCACACCAGCCAACCATCAAGCGTTTCTCCATCCACCATCACCTGGCGAAACAGGGCCTCTTTCTGACAAAGCCGCTGCCGTTGAACAGGTTGAGATTTATCGGGCGGATTGTTCTGGCCAGCATGTTCAGCCTTTGGATCCTTTGGATGGTGGACACCCTGCAGCAGCGTGATGTCCTGCATGTCCTGACTGGTGGCGAACGGGTGTTGGAAGAGGTGAGGGAATGGCAGGGGGGAGCAGACGACGTGCGGGGCGACGATCGCTCCGCCCATGATCCGGCCAGTCGCGATCCGCGATGCGGCCACGGGGGATCCTGTCGCTGTGGCGAATGGGCTTTACAAGCTGATGGCTGTGGGCCGACGTCCCGTGCTGATCGTGTTGGGAATCATCATGCCCGTTGCGTTGTTTCTGTGGAACTGGGAATCAAGGCTCTATACAGACACGCTCCTGCCTTGTTTGATGTTGTTGGCTGCCCAGGCCGGCAGTGTGATGATGGGTGTGCTGTTGCGCGGGGAAGGGATTGTTCCCTTCCTCGGCACGGTCGACTCCGGTCTGTGTGTGCTGCCGATCAAGGGCTTCTTGAACCCCCCATCTGCAACTGCCGGCCCCATCCCTTGGCCCTTGCGGCTTGTTCTACGACCAACCCTTCTGCCCTGGGCCCTCATCGCGATCGCCCTCGCCCTTCCCATCGTTGGAGTCTTGCTGCCGCTGTTGCCTAGGACCGCGTGGGTTCTGAGCGGGTCAGAGCCAGGCCAACGCCATGCAGGCCGGGGGAATGTGACGAGCCCCTGGCAAGGGGGGCCTGCGGCTAAGGCGGCGTCAGCGGGAAGACTCCCTGGGTGGGGCCGCAGAGCCGCACCGGGCACCCGTCGGGTCCGTAGAGCGCATCGGCCGGTGAGAGGCAGCCAAGGCGGTTTTTCAGGGGCACTTGGTCTGGCCGGATCTTCAAGGGTTGCAGCACCGACTGGCCGGGGGGCACCACCAATGGGCAGGAGGAGGGCACCAGGGCGGCATCGCCGTCGATGGCGAGCGGTTGATTGGCCGACGGCAACTCTTGGGCAACGGCGTCAAGCCGGCTGGCGTCTCCCAACAGGGCGATCAGGCTGGCCACGCCCATCAGGGCCAGGACGGCGGGGGGCTGGATGATCCCCCAGCGCTGCTGCCACCCGGCTGCCATCGGTTTGGACTCCACAGCCCGCACCGCCAAAAGCCATTGGGTGTGGGCCTTCGCCATGATGGCCTCCATGGCCGTTTGCCCGTCCAGTCTCCCTGACCATGCCCCAATCGTCGATCAACCCGCCAGAGCAGGCCCTCGTGGAGCAGCTGGCGGAAGCCTCCCGGGAGTTTGACCAGACAAGCCTGGATCCAGAACGCAACTGCTGGCTGGCGGTCCATCGCCATGTGCACGGGGTGCTGCCCTCCGAATACGACATCCGGGAGGTGCCGGAGGATCTCTACCTGGCGGTGTTGGCCTGGCGGAAAAGCCGGCAGGATCCGGCCTAGAGCCACGGCAGGGGACAACAGCGCCACGGCCAGATTCGCGTCAACAGCCCCCTCCTGGCTCGCTCCCGGAGGCAGCCGACAAAAAATCCCCCCAACGGCAACGCCATCAGGGGGAGAAGATTGGGAAAGAAAGCCAATCAGGACGGGAAAGATTTGGACGGCTCCTTTTGATTCCACCCCATCCAGAAAACAGTCTCAGAATTCGTGGATGGGCGGGAGAAGAAGAGAGTTCAGCACCTCAGGACGGGGCGGCCGCCCAAGCCTTTCCCCCCGACAGCACCTTTCCGATCAGGCCCAACCCTTGGCGGACTGGTCGATCACGTAGGCCGCCACATCAGCGATGTCTGCTTCGCTGAGCTTGCCGCCGAAGGCGGGCATGGCGTTTTTGCCGTTGGTGACCTGGTAGGCCACGGCGGCTTCAGGGCCATCGGCATAGTTGGCCAGATAGGCCTTCAGGGCGTCCGCTTTGAGGGTGCGCTCGGCGTTCACCACGTTGCCGCCGCCCATGTGGCAGGCGGCGCAGTTGGCGGAAAACACCTGGGCGCCATGGGCCATGTCAGCCGCGAAGCTCGGGGCCGCACCCAGCACCAGGGCCAGACAGAGAGCGAGGAGAGAAAAAAGACGACGCATGGGAGGTGCAGGATGCACACGCAACCGTTACAGGTTAAGGATTTGCATGGCCCTCCCTGCCCTTCTCTGACAGATCTGCAACATTTGGCCTCCGCCAGTCCGGCAGACCAACCCGGGCGCACGCCTCAAACCCTGGGCACCGGCCCCCGATGGGGGAGCCACGCGTCTTCGAGCACCGCCTCCAGGGTGGGGGCAAAGC
The DNA here is from genome assembly GCA_046340515.1 of Cyanobacteriota bacterium. Taxonomy (GTDB): domain Bacteria; phylum Cyanobacteriota; class Cyanobacteriia; order PCC-6307; family Cyanobiaceae; genus Cyanobium. The sequence continues at coordinate 16,559 of JBKDTB010000131.1, forward strand.
TGCGGTAGCCGAAGCGTTCCGGCGGGCTCACCGGGTCGTGAACGAAGTGGCGCTGGCGGATGGAAAAGCGATCCCACGCGTTCACATCCAGCCGCAGCAGGCGGATCAACCCCTCGATCAACCAGCCCCGCAGATCCAGCCCCACCGGTGGGAGCCAAACGCCCCGCCAGCGGCAGAGGATCGCCACGGCTTCATTCACCGTCAGCGGCGCCTGGCCCAGCACCAGCCGCCGCACTGGACCCTGCCCCGGCTCGGGGTTGGGCTGGTGCGGGGTGGTGGCCAGGTGGGCGCAGACGGTGGCGATGTCGGCGGCATGGATGAAGTGAAAACTGGCCTCGGCCCGCAGCCAGCGCGCCAGCCACAGCCATTGGGCCGCATCCGCCAGGCCCGCTGTGAGGTAGCTGGTGGGATGGCGATCGGGGCCCTGCAGATCGCCTCCGAACACCAGGGTCGGGAAGACGGCCACGATGCGCTCGGCCAGGGGGTGGGCTTCCAGATCCATCAGGCACTGGGCCTTGGTTTGGATGTATTCGGTGCCGTGGGGCAGGGCTTCCCGGAGGAGTTGCAGATTTCGATCCAGAATGCTGGCGGTGGAGAAATAGATCACCTGCTCCAACCGTTGCGGATCGAGCAGGCTGAGCAGGCGTTTGACGGCCACCACGTTCACCGCCATGGCCCGTTCCGGATCGCCCCAGGCCGTGGCGGTGTGGATGACCCGCTGGACACTGGCGATGGCCTCCGCATGGGGATCCAGATCGCGCAAATCACCCACCAGCAGCGTGATGCGCGGATCGGAGCGGGGCACCGCCGTGAGCTTCTCCGGATCCCGGAGCAACAGCAGGAGATGGGCCTCGCTGTGGCGGAAGAGGTGATCGGCGATGTACTGCCCGACACAGCCGCTGGCGCCTGTGATCAGGATGCGTGGCTCTGCGCTCACACCGCCGCCCCAAGGAGCTCGGGAATCGCCTTGCCGGTTTCAAAGAACACCCGGGCGTTCTCTTCCGGCGTGCCCGGCAGGATGCCGTGGCCCAGATTGAGGATGTGGCGCCGGCCCCGAGCCTTGCGCACCGTGTCGAGGATGCGGGCGCGGATGGCCTCTGGCGTGCCGAAGAGCAAACCGGGATCCACATTGCCCTGCACCCCCAGGGAGGCCGGAAGCCTGGCGCAGCCGTCGGCCATGTCCACCGTCCAGTCGAGGGAGATGATGTCGATCCCTGTGCGCGCCATGCGCTCCAGCACACCGGCGCTGCCGGAGATGTAGAGGATCAAAGGAGTGTCGGGATGGGTGGCCTTCACCTGGTCAATCACCCGCTGCTGGTAGGGCGCGGCAAAGACGTCGTAATCCATCGGGCTGAGCTGGCCGGCCCAGGAGTCGAAGAGCTGCACCACCTGGGCGCCGCTGTCAATCTGATAGCGCACATAGGTGGCGATGGAATCGGCCAGATGGCCCAGCAGTTGGTGGAGCAGGGCCGGCTCGCGGAACGCCATGGCTTTGATCACGGCGTAGGTCTTGCTGCTTTTGCCCTCCACGGCATAGGCCGCCAGGGTCCAGGGAGCTCCCACGAATCCGAGCACGGTGGCGGCATGGCCCACATCTCGCCGCAGCCGGCCCAACACCTCCCCCACGAAAGGCAGAGCCTCCGCCGGATTCAGGGGGCGCAGGGCATCCACCTGGGCCTGGCTGCGAATCGCCGGCTCGATGATCGGCCCCTTGCTTTCGATGATGTCGAAATCGATGCCCATCCCCGGCAGCGGAGTGAGGATGTCGGAGAAGAGGATCACCCCATCCGGCTGGAAGGCGTGGAAGGGTTGCATCGAAATCTCATGGGACAGATCGGGATTTTCCGAACGTTCCCGGAAGCCTGGATGGCGATCCCGCAGGTCGCGATAGACCTTCATGTAGCGGCCGGCCTGACGCATCATCCACACCGGCGGACGCTCCACCGGCTCCCCTCGGGCGGCGCGCAGCAGGAGGGGAAGGGTTTCGGCCATGGAAGCGGGATGGCGGGCAAAAGGAGATCGGCAACCTAGCGGAGCGCACCTCGCCGCCTCACCGTCGCGCCAGGGCCGGAACAGGGCGCGACGTGTTTCTTCATGCTTGCCCCGCCCCCACCGCCCCAGCGGGGCTCCTCCCGCTCACAAGCGGTAGATTCGCTTTCGCCCGGCCCCGTGTTGGCCATCCTTTGGTTCCAGTCCGCTCCCCTGGCCCTCCTGGTCGTCTGCTCCCCGGTCGCTTGCCCCATCCCCCAGCGGATTCCCAGCCCGCCGTTGGCGGCGAGGCTGCGGGCCGCCCGAAGCAGCCGGTGAAGCCTGGATCCGTGGCAGGGAGCGGCGGGGGGGCCACAGCTCCGGCCGGTGCGCGGCCTTGGCGATCCCTTCGCCGACCCTTCCCCTGGCTTCCCTTGATCCTGCTCGGCCTGGTGGGGTTGCAGGGCTGTGACTCCCTGGCGGGACTGATGGGGGAAAGCATCAACGTGATGATCGTCACCCAGCGGCGGCTGGATTGGCTGCGGCACGATGACTTGCGGCACAAGCTCTGGGATCCCCTGTTGGAGGAATACCAGAACGTGCACCCCAACGTGCGCGTCAGCCTTTCCACCGTCGACGAGAACCTTGTGGTGGAGGAACTCAAGGTCCGCACGTCGCGGGGGCTGGGGCCGGATCTGCTGCTGTTGCGCGCCCCGATGGCCAACACCCTGCTCAAAGCCGGCCTGATCGCGCCCGTGCCCCAAACCCCCGCCATGGAGCGAACCATCAGCTCGGTGGATCCCCGCTTCCTGAAGCGCGTCAGCCAGGGCGACCGCCTCGCCGGCTTGCCGCTCCATGACCTGGTCACCCTGGCCTGTTTCAATCGGCAAAAAGTTCCCACTCCCCCCCGCACCACCGATGAATTGATGGCGATGGCCGCCGCCGGGCGGGCCATTGGCCTCTCCATTGATCCCTACGGCATCTGGTGGACGGCGGGCACCCGCGGGGCGGATCGCGCCATCGCCCCCATCCTCACAGGAACGGTTCCAGATGCCTCCAGCGAGCGAGGGCGGGAGGCGGAGGTGATCAGCGGCTGGTTGAGCTGGTTGCGGGGGGTTGCCCAGCAGAGCCGGGTGGACATCGCCAGTGGACCGGAGGATCTCTTCAACGGCCTGGTGTCCTCCCGCCTGGATTGGATCCCCTGTTTCAGCCTCACCCTGGCTCCCTTGCGGGAGGCCATGGGGCCCCGGCTGGGGGTCACGTCCCTGCCAAGCGGGCCAGGGGGGCCCCCCAGCACGTTCTCGATCCTGCAGGTGTGGAGCTTCGGGCTCGATTCCAGCCCCCGTCAGCGGCAAAACGCCGCCGACCTGGCTCGGCTCAGCATCGATCCCATGTTGCAACGGCGGTATGTGCTCGACAGCGAGGAGGTGTTGCCGGTGAATCGATTTGTGACGACCCCCGTGGCCAGCTCCGGGGTGCTGGCTGCCCTGGCGAAGGCCGAAGAACAGTTTCAGTCCGGGTCGCCGTTGCTGACGCGTCCCTTCACCACCGAACACCTGCACGCGGTGACCAAACTCACGGAAAACCTCATTCAGCAGGTGATGTTGGGGGTGCTCACGCCGCAGGAGGCGGCCGCCCAGCTGCTGCGCTTCGGCGAGCCCCTCCGATGAGCGCCATCCTTCTCCAGGTGGTGGGTTGGCTGGGCTTCCTCAACCGGCCGATCGTGTTGGAGCAGCTGCTCTTTGCCGGCCTGGCCCTTGGCCTGCTGGCACTCCTGAGGCACCCCTGGCCGGGGGTGACCCTGCCGCCGCGGCTCCGCCGCACCTCCGGGCTGTGGATCGGGCTGATCGGTCTGCCGCTGGCGATGGCGCTTGCGGTGGCCACAAGACGCCATTTCGGGCTGCTGCTTCTGGCCTGGCAGATCCTCGTGGCGTTCTGGGGCCTGCGCCAGGTGGAGCGCCTGCTGCTCCAGCGCTGGCTGCCGGCGGAAGCCTTCCACACGCTGGTGAGTCGGATCCTGCGGCCCGCCTTCGCGCTGATCGTCGCCCTCGATCTGCTCGACGCCGTGGCCTCGCCCCGGGACCTGGCCGCCCTGTCGCTGGGCACCGGGTTTGGCAGCGAAATTCAACTGGGCACCCTCACCGCTGTGGTGGTGGTGCTCTACTTCGTGGTGGCGGCTGCCATCTATCCCGCCAGCGCCCTGGGCTGGGTTGCCAAGCAGGCACTGGGCCTCAGCGAGGGAAGCCGCAAGGCGATGGTCACCCTGTTGCGCTATGGCTTCATCAGTTTGGGATTGGTGTGGGGGGTGGCCCGCCTGGGGATTGACAAGGCGGGGCTGCTGGCCGTGGCCGGGGGGCTCTCCGTGGGCATCGGATTTGGCGTGAAGGAGGTGTTTTCCAACTTCATCAGTGGCCTCTGGTTGCTCGTGGAGGGATCGGTGCGGCCCGGAGAAGTGTTGATTCACGATGGCGAGGCCTGTGAGGTGCGGCGCCTTGATCTGCGGGCCGCCACCCTGCTGCGGGCCAGCGACAACGCTGAGCTGGTGGTGCCCAACCAGAACTTCTTCACCGCCACCACCACCACCTACACCCGCAGCGACCGCACCCGCCGCTGCGGCTTCGAAGTGTCCGCGCCGAGCTCCTGGACGCCGGATCGAATGATGGCCTTGCTCCAGGATCTCGCCGTCGCCCACCCCCGGGTGCTGCGGGACCCCCCACCCCGGGCCACCCTGCTGAGCTTCAGTCCCACCTCCCACAGCTACAAGCTCTCCTTTTCCATCGTCGATCCGCTGCGCGCCAGCGCCATCTCCTCAGAGGTGAAACTGGCGATCTGGCAACGCTTTGACGCGGAGGGTCTGCTCACGCCTCCCTCGGGTGATGGAGGCAGCTCCCCGAGCAGCTGAAGACGCGAGCAGCGGAAGCCGCTGAAGACGAAACCAACTGAAGAAAGCTGAAGGCCCGAGCAGCTGAATTGGCAGAAAGCAGCGGAAGCCGCTGAAGACGCGAGCAACTGAAGGAGCTGAAGGAGCGAAAAAAAAGCAGACGTCGCAGAAGAAAAAGGATCCAATCGCAGGGAGGATCAGGTTGGCGTGCTTCCTCCGTCTTTCGGCGGCCGGGACCGCTGCTCCATCAATCGACTCACCACCAAACCGATCACCACCGCGATGTAGAGGGGGCCCAGCACACTCAACGACACGCTGGCCAGCTGCGCCACGGGCTTCACAGGCGAAATGTCGCCATAGCCCACTGTGGTGAGGCTGACAAAGGCGAAATAGGTGATGCGCTGCACATTCACATCCCAGGTGGAGGTGGCCTCCAGGGCCGAGCCCAGGGGGGGCAGCTGCACCATCACGCCGGTGGCGGTGTCGCGGAAACATCCGGGCACCAGGCTGTCAATCACCGTGAGCAACAGGCCGCCGCTGATGCCCAGCAGCAGATAGCCCGCCAGCCCGCCCGCCACCAAGGCCCCTTCCCCAGGAGACTCCCGGGCGAGGCGGTGCAGCAATCGCACCAGGCTCCAGCCCATGAAGACCAAAAAGACAATCAGCAGGGGGAGCGATGTGGAGAGCAGGCTGCGGGGGCTGAACACCCAGATGACCTGCGCGGCCATGGAAGCCACACCCATGGCCTGATAGGCGTGCTTGCCCCAGGGCACCCGCCAAGGGGGACGCTGGCTCAATCCCGCAAGCAATTGCCCGCAGAGGAGGGGATACCCCAGCCAGGTGAGCCGGGCCAGGGATTCCGGCAAGGCCGTGCTTCCCAGCACCAGAAGGCACAGCCAGAGGAGGCGCTTGGGGAAGCGGTCGTCCATGGGCGTGCTGGCGGCGGGAGCGTTCAGGCGGCGGGGCTGGCCTCCGCTTGCTCCTCCTCCCGCTGCAGACTCTTCACCTCATCGCGATGGAAGATCAACACGCTCAACGGGGGCAGGCAGAGATCCAGGGAGTGGTCGTAACTGTGCAGGGCCCAGTCATCGGTGAATTTGCCGCCCAGATTGCCCAGGTTGCTGCCGCCATAGCGGCCGCTGTCACTGTTGAACACCTCCGTGTAGAAGCCCTCCAGAGGAACACCAACCCGGTAGTGGGCATGGGTTTGGGGCGTGAAGTTGGCGACCACCACCAGCCAGCGGCCGGTGATGCTTTCTCTGCGCATGAAGCTGATGACGGAGTTGCGCGTGTCGTTGCAATCAATCCACTGGAAGCCGTATTGGTTGAAATCATCCCGCCAGAGAGCAGGCTCTTGCTTGTAGAACACGTTCAGGTCGTCGATCATGCGCTGCAAGCCCTTGTGAGGCTCGAATTGCAGCAACTCCCACTGCAAATCTCCCCAGACGTTCCATTCCGCCCGTTGGCCGAATTCCATTCCCATGAAGATGGTTTTCTTGCCCGGGTGGGTCCACATATAGGCCAGAAGGGCGCGCACATTGGCAAATTTCTGCCAGTCATCTCCGGGCATTTTGTGCAGAAGATTGCTCTTGCCATGCACCACTTCATCATGGCTCAGGGCCAGCATGAAATTCTCCGTGAAGGCATACCAGATGGAGAAGGTGACATTGTTCTGATGGAATTGCCGGAACCATGGATCCAGCTCGAAGTAATCGAGCATGTCGTGCATCCAGCCCATGTTCCACTTCAGGTTGAAGCCCAGGCCGCCGATGTCTGTCGGCTGGGTGACGAGGGGCCAGGTGGTGGATTCCTCGGCAATCGAGAGGGCGCCGGGGAAGTGTTGGAACAGCACATGGTTGGCCTGTTGCAGGAAGCGAACGGCCTCTGTGTTTTCCCTGCCCCCGTGCTCATTGGGGATCCATTCCCCTTCCGGCCGCAGGTAATCGCGATAGAGCATGGAGGCCACCGCATCGACGCGGATGCCATCAATATGAAATTCCTCGAACCAAAACACCAGATTGGCCACAAGGAAGTTGCGCACTTCATTGCGGCTGTAGTTGAAGATCAGCGTGCCCCATTCCTTGTGCTCACCGATGCGGGGATCCCCGTGCTCATAGAGGTGGGTGCCATCAAAGAAGGCCAGGCCATGGGCATCCTTCGGGAAGTGACCGGGCACCCAGTCCAGGATCACCCCGATGCCCTCCGCGTGGCAACGATCCACGAAAGCCCGGAACTCATCCGGGGTGCCATAGCGGCTGCTGGGCGCATACCAGCCCGTGACCTGGTATCCCCAGGAGCCATCAAAGGGGTGCTCGGAAATCGGCAGCAGCTCGATGTGGGTGAATCCCCGCTCCTTGACGTAGGGGATCAGGCGATCGGCCAACTCCGGATAGGTGAGCAGGCGCGCCCCGGGTTTGAGATCCGCTGCGGGCACGGCCGGCCGCGCTGTGCCATCGGGCTCGATGTAGGGCGCGTCTGCGGCGGCGTGCAGCCAGCTGCCCAGGTGCATCTCATAGACCGAAACCGGTTGATCGAGGGGATTGCGACTGTCGCGCTGGTCGATCCAATGGCCATCATTCCAGTTGTAGCGACCGACCTCCGCCACGATGGACCCGTGGTTGGGGCGCACCTCGTGGCGAAAGCCGTAGGGGTCCGCCTTCTGATAGCAGTGCCCGTTCTGGGCACGAACTTCGTATTTGTAGACCGCGCCGACGGGGAGGCCAGGGACAAAGAGTTCCCAGATCCCCCCCAGCCGGAGCTGCATCGGGTGGTGGCGCCCATCCCAGCCGTTGAAGTCGCCGAGCACGGCCACGCTGCGGGCATGGGGCGCCCACAGACAAAACTGCACCCCCTTCACCCCGTCCCGCTCGCCCGGGTGGGCGCCCATCAATCGCCAGATGTGGTGGTGGTTGCCCTCGGCAAACAGATGGCGATCCAGCTCCCCCATCCACTCCTGCCGAAACGCCCAGGGATCGTGCTGGATGTGCTCGATGCCCGCCCGGCGCACGCGATAGCGGTAGGCCGCGCCGGGATTGTGGTCGAGAGAGGCCTCAAACACCCAGGGGTGGTGCGGCGTGGCCATGGGAATGGGTTCGGCGCCGTCCAGCAGCAGTTCCACCGTCTCCGCGTCCGGCATCCAGCCGCGCACCACCCACCCGCCTCCTTCCTGCGGTTGGGGCCCCAGCACGGCCAAGGGATGGTCATGGCGGCATTCCGCGAGCCGCTGGGCATCGTCGACCATCCACTCGAGGTGGGTCATGGGCTGGGGGGGGAAGGGGCCGTCGGGAGCTTACGGTGCCTCGGCCCTTCCCCTCAGGGACGGCCTGCTGAAGGGCTGATCTCGGGATCCGCGGGGAAATCGACACCGACAATCTGGTTGTTGTTGTCAAGAATCACAAACAGGTTGTCCGTCGTGCGCGTGAACTGGGTGTTCACCAGCAGCAGCTTCATGTCGGCCGTGCTCTCGGAGCGCAGGATCCGTCGCACCTTGAGGAAGTTGCCGGTGCGTCGCTGCAGGACCTGCCATTTGCGCTGCAGGCCCGCCGCGGAAATCTCCTCCTGCAGCTCCTGGGAGAGGAAACTGGAGGCGAGCACGTAGCGGCCGTTGGTCAGGGCCTCCATGAAATCGGCCACCACCTTCTCCGCCGGTTGGTCCGCCACATTGAAGTGATACCCCGCCAGGAGACCGTTTTCACCAATCACCATCAGCAGGGAGCGCTCCCCCGCGCTGGTTTGCAGCGTGGCCTCCACGGTGCTGGACTCGAGGCCCGGGGTCACGGAGGTGATCCGCCAGCTGAGGACCTTGGGTTGGCGGCGCATGTTCATCTCCACCAGCCAGGGGCTGGTCATGCGTTGCAGCTCGGGGGAGAACTGGGCGTAGCGAGCCTTGGCGTTGCCATCCCGCATGGCGATCAGGATCTGCTCCGCGGCTTGGCGGGCCCGCTCTTCCACGGCGGCCGCGCTTGTGGGTCGGGCGGCGGGCGCCACGGCGCTCTTCGGGGTCTGGGCGACCTCCAGCGCCCGTGCCGCGCCCAGCGGGTGGCTGGCGGCCAGGACCACCAGGGAAAGGGCAACCACTCCGAATCGCGGCAGCACGGGGGGCATGGAAGGGGTGTGAAGGGCCGGCTCAGTTTGATGCAAGGTCTGAAAGCGTGCCATCGGCGAGGGGGGGCAGAAGGGGCGTGATCTCCAGGAGGGCGCCCTCCAACAGCAGGGTGAGGGTGATCTCCCGATGCCGGGCCGTCGTGCCCCCCCGCGGTTCCTGCCCATCGCCTGCGTTCACCGCCACCTGGGGCCAGGCCGCCGCCGCCAGGGAGAGGCGCAACCGCTCCCCGGCTCGCAGGGTGGCGGCCAGGGGCTGCAGGCGCACGCGCCGCTCCGCGGGTTGCAGCGCCTCGGGGCCCACCACCCGCCGCAGGCCCGTGCAGAGTTGGCGGGCGATCCGTCCATCGGGGCTGACCACGGCCAGGGCGGCGCAGAGATCAAAGCCCGGCTGATCGGCCTCCACCCGCAGACGCAACACGGGCTCGCCCAGGAGCCTTCGGGGGGCCGGGAGGGGGGCGGTGGTGAAGCAGGCCACATCGGCGCGACCATCCAGGTCTGCGCGATCGAGCAGGAGCCCCTCGCCGCCGAGGTGGCCGCCGCGGCCCGGGACCGGTCGCCAAGGATCGTGCACCAGCACCACGGGCCGGGCCAGAGGCGCCTCCCCCGGGGCCGTCTCCTCGCCCAGCAGCCGACCCTCCTCCCGCTGGATCGCCGCTCGCCCGTCACTGGCCAGTCGCCAGCTTGGGCCGGGCATCCCCGCCTCGGGGCCCGGGGTCAACCAGTCGCCGCTGGTGGTGTCCTGCAGCTGGATCGCCCCCGGATCCACAGGACGCGTCGGCTCTTCCTCCGGGGGGACGGGGCAGCCCAGGTGGCGGCGGAAGAAGGCCACCTGCTCCCGGTCCATCCCCCCTTGCCAATGGAGGTGCGACCAGGCCCCGACATGGAGCGTGGGCTGCCCGCCCGCGGCCCGGGCCCGCCGCCAGAGGGCGAGCACGCCGCGCAGGTGGGGATCGTGCCACCCGCCGATCAAGAGCAGGGGGCGACGCAGCAGGGCGGCAGGGGGGACATGGACAGGCCAGCCCGCGGGATCCCGGGGATTGGCCCGAAGCCAGGCCAGGCCCATTCCTCCGGGATCATGGCGCTCCAGCAAAGCCAAACCCTCGTGCAGGTAGGCGCCGGAGTCCAGGCTGCGGCGCAGCGTCTGCCAGGCCTCCTGGTCGGCACGCCGTCGGGCGCCCTGGGCGGCCAGCTGCAACGCCCAGCCCAAACCCAGGGCCCACCAGTGGGCGCCCCCCTCGCTGGCCCAGTCCAGCCGTTCATCCAAGCCACACATCGCCGGCGCCAGGGCATCGGGGAAGGGGTCGCCGTCGGCGTCGCTCGAGGAACCGGCGTTGAGCAGCTGGGTCAGCCCCTGGTAAGAGAAGCCATAGGTGCCCACACGGCCGTTGCACTCCGGCAGCCGCCGCAGCCAGCGCACGGTCTCCGCCCCGTCCGCGGCCTCCCGGGCAAAGCCCGCGAAGGTGCCCTCCGAGTCTCCCCGCCCCCGCACGTCCTGCACGACGACCAAAAAACCTTGCTCGCCATACCAGCGCGGATGGGCATAGGTGACCGTGGAGGCCAGGGCGGAACCGTAGGGCTGGCGCATCAACAGCGCCGGCCAGGGGCCCGGCCCCGGAGGACACCAGAGTCGGGCCGCCAGCCGAACGCCGTCGGCGCAGCGCATCCACAGCCGACGCGGGCGGCTCACTCAGCGCACGTCCGAGCAGTGCAGGCCGATGACATAGGTGGTGAGCACTTCGGCATCCACCTGGCTCAGGCCCTGGCTGCTGGCCACAATCGCGATGGATTCGGGGGCCGTGGCCGATCGGCCGGAGGCGTTGAGCTGCTTGAACTGGGCGCAGAGAGATTTGGCGAGGCCGGGATTTCGCTTCACGGTTTCCAGGAGATCCGAGGCCGCCCGCAGGGGTGTGGCGAACAACAGGCCGCAGGCGAGGCCGCCGGCCAGCAGATGGGCAAAGCGCATGGGCGTCCCCGTTGGGGTTGAATCCATTCCATCCACGCAGGACCCGCGGGGGAGCCGCCCAAGGGTCACTTCGCGGAGCGACCGGCGCCAGCCACCTCCACCGTGCCCGTGCGCAGATCCAGGCGGGCCTCCGCCACCACCACAGGCCGGGAGACGCCCTCCCCCGCCGCCTCCAAACGGCGCAATCGCACGCGCACCACCCCATCGGCGGGGGAGCGGCCCGTGGACCGCAGGTTGCGGGCCACCTGCTCGGCGGAGGCCACCTCGGCCTCGGGGGAGAGATCCGGTGGCGCGGCGGCCACCACCAGGTCCGACCCGTTGTCGAACACCACCGGCACGACCACGGCCCCGGGCACGGTCACCCGCGGGGTGTAGCTCACGGCGAAGGCCGCGCAGGAGATGGCCAGCAAGGCCGTGAAACTGGTGACGCCCACCAGGCGAAAGCGGATTCCCCAGCGGCTCACGAACCCCGAGACGGTGAGCAGCAGCAGGGCCAGGGCGGCGAGAGCCAGCCAGCGGGCAGCCACCAGGAGAAGCGGATCAGCGGCCATGGGACTGGTCAGAACGGACAGGCTCCTTATATTGCGCCCGTTCGCGGGAGCACCGACCCGGGCAGATGACGCAACTGCCTGAGCCGCCAGGGTCCGCCCGTCCGTTGGGATCCCCCGCCCGCCCGCCGGCGGAGCGGTCGAAACGGCTGTTCTCGCCCCGAAAGGTGGTGCTGGCCCTCGGGCTGTCCACCGTCGTCGGCGGCGGGGTGGTGGTGTGGCAGCGATCGGATCAGATCCTGGAACGGGTGTACGGGCACTGGCGCCCCCGCCTGGAGGTTCTGGTGGGGCGGGTGATGGGCCGTCCCCTGCGGCTCGGGCCCTTTCAGGGCCTGGGGCCGGACGGGCTGCGCATCGGCCCCAGTCGTTTCCTCCCCGGTCCCAAGGATGGGTCGTCCGCGGCGGTGAGCGCCCTGGTGGCGCGGGTCGACCCGCTGGCGAGCTGGCGCGACCGCTCCCTCCATCTCACCCTCGATCTGCGGGGCGCGGAGGTCGATCTGCGCCGCCAGGGCCGAGGGTCGATCTGGACCTTCGGCGCCATGGCCCCGGGGGGCCAGCCTCCCCGCCTCTCCCTCGCCTTTCGCCTCCTCGATCCAGCCCGGGTGCGGCTCTGGAACCTGGGCGTGGATCCGCGGCCCTTGCAGGTGGATCTGGAGGGCCAGGCCACGGTGACAACCCACCAGCAGGCGGTGACTTGGCGCGCCATGGCCCGCCAGCCCGACCGTCGGGGTGTCGCGCGCGTGGTGGGAGGGGGTTCTTGGAAACAGCAGGACTGGCACGGGGAGGTGCGGGCCAGCCGCTGGGAGGTGGCGCCCCTCGTTCAGCTGCTGCCGCTGCGGGGGCAGGTGGCGGGGGAGGGCAGCGGCCGGTTGGCGCTTCGTTGGCGGCGGGGGCGGCCCGACTGCCAGGGGGTCCTGGTGGGGGAGGGGTTGCGCTGGCGGCTGAATGCCACCGCGCCGATTCTGGACCTGCCCCGTGCGCCGCTCCGCTGCGACGGCACCACCCTCTCCCTGGAGCGCAGCCCCTGGCGGCTGGGCCCCTGGGGCGGTCGCGTGGGCGGCACCCTGGCCGGGCGCCGGCTGCGGCTCCAGGCCACCGCCCTGCCCCCCCCTTCCCTGCGGCTCGGCGCCACGCCCCTTGACGGGCGGCTGGAGGGGGTGATCGGCGGCGGTGGCCTGCGGGAGGCGCGGCTTTCGGCCGAACGGGGCCGCTCCCGCCTCGCCCTGGCGGGCACCCTGGCGGGCACCCTCAACCTGGCGGGGGGCTGGCGCCTGGCCCCGACCGACCTGCCGGGCGCCGCCACCCTGCCCCCCTGGCTCACGGAACAGCCCTTCAGCGGCTCCCTGCGGATCGGCGGTCGCCTGGCCGCCCCCCGATGGGCGGTCGTCACCGGCCAGGACCGCCACCCCCTGCTGGGCCCCTGGCGGGCGGAGCTTGCCTGGAGCGATGGCCTGCTGACGCTGCGCGACTTCCAAACCCGGCATCTGCGGGCCAGCGCCACCCTGCCCCTGGCGCCCCGCCCCGGCCAAGGCCTCACCCCCGGCGACCTGGAGGCCCGCTTCGACCTCTCCCCCTACCCCCTGGCGCGGCTGCAGCCCTTGGTGGGCACGCCCCTCGGGGGCTGGCTGGAAGCCCGAGGGGTGGTGCGGGGCCCCCTGCGGCGCCTGCGGCCGGATCTGGCGCTGCGCCTGCGGAATCCGGCGGCGGGTCCCCTGCGGCTGGAGGAGACCTGGAGCGGGCGGCTGCGGGCGGAGCTGGATCCCGCCAATCCCCTCGGGGGTCAGGTGGGGGGTGGCCTGCTGCGGATGGAGGCCGACACCCCGGCCCCCGCGGGGCGATTGGTGGCCTCCCTGGATCGGCGCTGGATGCCCCAGCGGGTGAGCCTGGAGCGCGAGGGGGGTCTCCTGGTGCTGGACGGCTCCCCCGGTGGCTTTGGCTGGCGGGCGCAAGGGTTGCCGCTTCAGGGCTTGGCCCTGGCCTTCGGCCGGCGGGTGGAGCACCTCCAGGGGCTGCTGGGGGGGGAAGGCACCCTGGCGCTGCAACCGCTCGCCTTCGCCGGCGATGTGCGGCTGAGCCGGCCACGGCTGTTCGGCCTGCCGGGCCGCCTTGTGCGGGCTCAGGTGGCCTATGCCGATCGGGCCTACCGGGTGCGGGGCCTGGTGGAACCCCTCGGGGCCGGCAGCATCGACGTGAGCCTGGAGGGGCGCTGGCAGGGGCCCTTCCGCGGCCGCTTCCAAGCCCGGCAACTGGATGCCCAGCTCTTCCGCGACCTCCTGGCCGTCCGGGGTCGGGGGGGCGCTGACGGGGCCCGCGCCCCCGGGCGAGCCGATGATCTGGGAACGCTTGTGTTCGACACCCTCGGCAAGAGCCTGGAGGATCAGCTGCTGGCACTCCGCCAGGCCACGGCGGTGGCCGAGCGGCGGTTTCAGGCGTTGACGCGGCCCCAGACGATGGCGGCGCTGTTGGGGTCGCTGCAGACCAGTGTGGACGCGGATCTCACGCTGCAGGGCCGGGATTGGCGCGAGACGCGGATGGATCTCAGCGGCAGCGGCCATCTCTGGGTGGGCCTGCCCGATCGCGATCAGGCCCTCACCAGCACGCCCTTCACCCTGCGGCTGGAGGGCCCCGTGTGGGGAGGTGAGGGGAGCTTCTCCCTGGGGGGATTGCCCCTGGGCCTCCTCGCCCTGCTCACCCCCGTGCCCGAAACCCTGCGGGGTCAGCTGACCGTGAGCGGCCGCTACCGCCTCGGCGCCGATCCGCGGCTGGCGGTCGATCTGGCCCTGGCGGACGGGGCCATCGGGCCGGCGCCGCTGGCGTTGGATCGGGGCGGGCTGACCCTGGAGAAGGGGGTGTTGAAGGTGGATCTGGCGGCGCGGGGAGGAGTGGCGACCAACCCGGTCACCCTGGCCGGTCGCCTCCCCCTCAATCCCGAGAGCCCCGGCTTGGAGCTGCGTCTGTCCAGTCGTGGAGACGGGCTGCGGGTGTTGACCCGGTTGGCGGGCGACGCGTTGGTTTGGAAGCGCGGCAGCACCGACCTGCAGCTGTTGGTGCGCGGCAGCCTGCGGGATCCGATCGCCAACGGCTTCATCCGCCTGCGGGGCGGGGAATACGTGCTCGCGGGCCAGACCCTCGCGGATGTGGAGGCGACGGTGTTGTTCGACTTCGAACAGGTGTTGCTCCAGGAGCTGCGGGCGCGCACCGGGCCCCGGGGCATCCTCCGGGCGGAGGGTCGCATCGGCCTGCGGCGTCAGCTCAGCGCCGAGCCCACCCTGGCCCGGGAGATCAAGGAGGTGCCCATCGCCGTGAGCCGCCTGGCCGCCCGCGGCGATGGGCGCCTGACGATCGGCGGCAGCCTGGGGTCGCCGGTGATCGGCGGGGAGCTGACGATCAGCCGGGGCAAGATCAATGCCCAGCCCGGTCAGTTCTCCCCCACCCAAGCCGCGCCCAAGACGGCGGCCCCTCCCAGCACCCTGGCCCAGTTGTTCGAGCAGAAGTGGGATTTCAAGCAGCCGTTGGTGTTGCTCGGTCCGCAGATTGAATCGGTGGACAGCTCAGGGATGGAGGAGGCCCTGCCCCGCCTCTCCTGGCTGAGGTTCGACGATCTGCGGCTGCGCTTCGGCCCCGGCCTGCGGGTGGTGGTGCCCAACGTGGCGAGTTTCGACACCGGCGGTTCCCTGCGCATCAACGGCCCCCTCGATCCCAGTTTGCGGGCCAGAGGAGTTGTGCGCTAGCTTTCCGGGCGTATCAACCTCTTCACCACCAGCTTCAGCCTGGATCCGGATGCCCCCAATGTGGCCATCTTCACGCCGGCGCTGGGTTTGATGCCCTATCTCGACATCGCCCTGCGCACACGCATCGCCGACAACATCGGCCTGGTGGCGCCCAATGGCCTCGGGGAGGCCCAGGGCGCGGGCAGTCTGGCCACGGGGTTGACGGCCGGCGCGCCGGAGAGCGGCTTCTCCTCCCTCCGCCAGCTCAACTTGATCCTGGTGACGATGAGCGTCAGCGGGCCGGCGGATCGGATCGCCGATTCCCTGAAGCTCTCCAGCAATCCTCCCCTGCCCCAGGAGCGGCTGGTGGCGTTGATCGGCGGCAACACCCTGGCGGGATTGAGCCAGGGCGGGGCGGGCACGGCCCTGGCCACGGTGGTGGGCCAGTCGCTGTTGTCGCCGTTGCTGAGCAGCTTGAGCGATGCCTTCGGCCAGCGGGTGAGCCTGGCCCTCTATCCCACCTATGTGAATCCGGAAATCGCCAGCGCGGAGGTGCGCCGCTCGCGGCGGGTGCCGCCCCAGCTGGTGCTCGGCGCCGAGGTGGGTTTTGATCTCACCGACCGGCTGAACGTGTCCGCCCTGGCGGCCCCCAACCGCTCGGACGTGGCGCCGCAGTTCACGCTGAATTACAAGGCCTCCGAAGCCCTCAACGTGGAGACGTTCATCGACACCCTGGGGGCTTGGGGAGCGCAGCTGCGCCTGCTGTTCCGCTTCTGAGGCGCCGCCCGTGGGACCATGGCACCCGGTGCGAGCCATGGATGGGCCCCCAGCTGATTGGCGTGGATCTCGGCGGCACGGCGATCAAGCTGGGGCGCTTCGACGCGGCGGGCACCCTGCTGGAGGCGCTGGAGGTGGCCACGCCGCGGCCCTCCGTGCCCGGAGCTGTGACAGTGGCCCTCGCCGAGGCGATTGAACGGCTGGATCCCGAGGGGCGGGCGGGGCGCGTGGGCATCGGCCTGCCTGGACCCGCGGACGCCGCCGGGCGGGTGGCGCGGCTGGCGATCAACCTGGAGGGATGGGAGGAGGTGCCCCTGGCGGATTGGCTGGAGCCCCAGGTGGAGCGGGCGGTCACCCTGGCCAATGACGCCAACTGCGCCATGGTGGGAGAGGCCTGGTTGGGGGCGGCGCGGGGCTGCGCGAACGCGATCCTGCTCACCCTGGGCACCGGGGTGGGCGGCGGCATCTGGCTTGATGGCTCCCTGTACACCGGGCCCCGCGGGGCGGGGGGGGAACTGGGCCTGATCAGCGTCGATCCGGAGGGGCCGCCCTGCCGCAGCGGCAACCGCGGGTCGCTGGAGCAGCACTGCTCCATCGGGGGCCTGGCGCGCCTCAGCCCCCTGGAGCCCCGGGAGCTGTGCCAGCGGGCGGATGCGGGGGAGACGGAGGCCCTGGCGGTGTGGGAGCGCTCTGGCCGTTGGCTGGGCATCGGCCTGAGTTCGTTGATCTACGTGCTCACGCCGGAGCGGGTGTTGCTCGGGGGCGGCCTCAGCGCCGCTTTCCCTCACTTCCTGCCCGCCGTCTGGCGGGAGATCGAGACGCGGGTGGTGGCGCCCAGCCGGGAGGGGTTGGTGATTGAGCGCTGCGCCCTGGGCAATGGCGCCGGACGGCTCGGTGCGGCGCGGCTGGCATTGGATCGGTTGGCGATGGATCCATGGACAATGGATCCAAAGCCACGCGATCAGTTGTCACGGCATGCATTGCCGCTGGATCGGCCGGTTCTTGATCGACGACCCGCCGATCGGCCCCAGCCGGTGGAGCGGAAAGCGGCGCAGCGGCCTGCGGAGGGGGGAGAGGCGACGGACGGTCAGTCGTCGCCGTAGCGGCTGACGAACCAGCGCTTCACCACCTGGGTGAGGGCGGCATAGGCCAGGAGGATGAGCGGCAGCCAGGCGAAATAGGCGGCGGGCAGGGGCACCAGGCCCAGTCCGGGGGCGATCGGCGTGAAGGGAATGGCCATGCCGATGGCCATCACCACCAGGGTGATCAGCGCCATGAGGGGCGCGGGATTGCTTTGGAGAAATGGGATGTGGCTGGTGCGAATGATATGGACGATCAGGGTTTGGGTGAGCAGGCTCTCCACAAACCAACCCGTTTGAAAGAGGCTCTGGCGCTCGGGGGTGTTGGCACCAAAGACAAACCACATCACCGCAAACGTGACGTAGTCGAACAGGGAGCTGACAGGGCCGACGATCAACATGAAACGCCTTAGTTGTGGTAGGCGCCATTGGCGTGGCTTGGTCAGATAATCGGCATCCACCCGGTCGAAAGGAATGCCGGTTTGCGAGAAGTCGTAGAGGAGATTATTGAGAAGAATCTGCAGGGGCAACATCGGCAGAAAGGGCAACAGGATGCTTGCGCCGAGCATGCTGAACATATTGCCGAACGCTGAACTTGTGCCCATCTTGATGTATTTGCTGATGTTGCCGAAGGTGCGGCGGCCTTCGCGCACACCGGCCAGCAGCACGAGAAGGCTCTTTTCCAGCAGGACGATGTCCGCTGATTCCTTGGCAATGTCGACGGCCGTGTCGACCGAGATGCCGATGTCGGCTTCGCGCAAGGCGGCGGCGTCGTTGATGCCATCACCGAGAAAGCCCACCACATGGCCCTGTCGACGCAGGAGGCGAATGACACGGGCCTTGTCGAGGGGCGAGAGCTTGGCGAAGATCGTCGTCGTCTCCACCCGTTGGGCAAGGGCGTCATCGTCGAGCTCTTCCAGCTCGGCGCCAAGCAGCACGCCCTCCACCGCCAACCCCACATCCCGGCAGGTTTTGCGCGCGATCACCGGGTTGTCGCCGGTGAGCACCTTCACGGCGATCTGGCCTTGGCGCAGTTGACGCAGGGCTTCGGCGGCTGAATCCTTGGGGGGATCCAGGAAGGCGATCAGGCCCACCAGGATCAGATCCGCCTCATCGGCGAGGGAATAGGGTTCACTCTGCAGGGGCACTTCCTTGTAGGCCACGGCGATCACCCGCAGGCCGTCGTCATTCAGCGCCCCGTTGAGTTGGCTCACCGCCTGCCGGGCCGCTTCATCGAGGGGGCGCACCGTGGCGCCTTCTCGCAAGCGGCTGCAGATGGCCAGGATTTCCTCCACGGCCCCCTTGCAGATCAGCTCATGGTGGTGGTTGGCTTCCTCCACCACCACCGACAACCGACGCCGTTGGAAGTCGAAGGGGAGTTCATCGATTTTGCGGAAACTCTGCTCCAGTTGCAACGCCTCCTTGATCTCCACATGTTCCAACACGGCCACATCCAGGAGGCTCTTCAAGCCCGTTTGGTAGTAGCTGTTGAGAAAGGCGAGCGCCAGCACCTCTTCATTCTCCACCCCCCGCCAATCGAGGTGTTTCAACAACACGATCCGATCCTGGGTGAGGGTGCCGGTCTTGTCGGTGCAGAGCACATCCATGGCGCCGAAGTTCTGGATCGCATCCAGATTTTTCACAATCACCTTTGACTGCGCCATCACAATCGCTCCGCGGGAGAGATTGGCGGTGACGATCATCGGCAACATCTCCGGGGTCAGTCCCACGGCAACGGACAGGGCAAAGAAGAAGGCCTCGCCCCAGTTGCCCTTGCTCACGCCGTTGATGAGAAACACCGCAGGCGCCATCACGACCATGAAACGCAGCAGCAGCATGCTCACCGCATGGATGCCCCGCTCGAAGCCGGTGGTCACGCGCACGCCGGTGACGGCGGAGGCGATGGTGCCGAGGCAGGTGTGATCTCCCGTGGCGAGCACCACGGCGGTGGCGGTGCCGCTGACGACGGTGGTGCCCAGGAAGCAGAGGGTGTCGAGCTCCAGGGGATTGCGCAGGGCCTGCTGGTCGGGGGGGAGGGTGGCGTGCTTTTCCACGGGCAGGGATTCGCCGCTGAGGGCGCCCTGGGAGATGAAAAGATCCTTGGAGCGCAGGAGCCGCACATCCGCCGGCACCATGTCGCCCGCCGCCAGGTGCACCACATCGCCGGGAACAATCTGCTCCAGCGGCACTTCCCACACCCCCGGAGTCTCGCCCTCCAGCACGAGGCCCAGATCGGCGGCCAGGGATGGGCTGATGTCGTCGCGGCTGTCATGGCGCTTCACGGTCGCCGTCGTGTGCACGAGTCGGCGCAGGGCCTCGGCGGCCCGGAGGGAGCGCACCTCCTGGGAGAAGCGCAGGGCGACGCTGAAGAGGATCATCGTGGCGATGATCACGGCCGCCTTGGTGTCGCCGGTGAGGAGGGAAAGGGCGGCGAGAGCCGCCAGCAGAAGAACGAGTGGATTGCGGAAGGTGGCCAGAAGCTGCCAGGGCCAGGCCACCGGTTGCTCATGGGCGATGGCATTGGGCCCGAATCGTTCCAGGCGCAGGCGGGATTGCAGGGGGCTGAGGCCCTCGGCGCTGGTGTTGAGGCGGGCGAAGAGGGCGTCCGGGCTCTCGCGGGCGGCCTGCAGGAGAGCCTCCCGGTTCCCGTCCGTCTGGGCGGTCGGGGGTGTCACGGCTCAGGTGGTGGCTGACACGCGTCTGTCGGGCGGGCGCCCCGTGGGGAGCGCGGTGTGTTGGCGAGGGGTGTGGTGGGTCGTTGGAAGGCCCGGGGGCTGGAACGGGAGGAGGCCTTCCGCATCGGGGGTGGGGCGGTGCCGGGTTGAAGGGAGTGTAGAGGAATTGGTTCGGCAGGACACCAGATGTGGTGTGCGCTCTTGTTGGCCAACCGAACAATGAATGCCATGTCGTGCCGCTGTTGAGGCTTTCCTTTTGTCCAGTCGCTCCACCCTTTTTATCGTGCTCTGGCGGTGATGAAACTCCAGAACGGCACGCTTTGGTTCGCGCTGCCTGGACCCAACGCTGGGTTTGGTCGCTCGCCCTGCCCACCTTGCTGATCAGATGAGCGCGGTGGAAATGCGGAGCCTGCAGAGTGATCCGCGGCTTCTCCCACTTTTCATTCCAACCCGTGGGCCCGAGCCCGCAACGTCAGCGTCTCCTCGGCGCTCACCTCGATCGCTTGCAACACGTAGATCCCCTTCGGATTGTTGGTGAGCTTGGCGAATTGGGTCCCGTTGAGCACGGAAGAGAGGTCCACGCTGGCGATGTCGTTGAAGGGCTGGAGGCGAATCGCCGACCAGGGCACAGCGGAGATCAGCACGCTCAGGCCGCGCATGGCTCGCAGGCGTCGACGACCGCCGTTGGGGAGGGTGACCCAGAGATCCTCCTGTTTGGTGAACACGATCGCGGCGACGTTGGCCATCGCCACCGTTTGGCTTTGGCTGCCCGCCGACAGGGTCAGGTCGGCCCGGGTGAGGTGCACCACGCGGCCCGTGAGCGAGCCCCCTTGGCCACATGGTCGCCGAGAGCCAGGCTGTTGGGTCTGAGGGAGTAGGTGCCCACCAATGCGCCACCGGCATTCTCGGCCACCATCACCGCCAGGCTCTGCTCCACCCGGGCCGCCTCCTCCGGGATTGCCGGGTCGTGGGGAAACGTCTCCCCGGCGCGCAACACCGGCTCCAGAAAGGCCCACACCTCCGGCCAGTCGACCGGTTTGAAGGGGCGGATCCGCGGGGATGGGGCAGGCTGGGAGTTTGTCACGGGACCTGGAGCTGTGGATTGGCCTGTCGGCGCCTGTCACGGTTGGTGTTGGCGCGGTTGTTGCCGCGGCGCTTCAGGACCTCCAGCGTCAAGGGAACACGTCACCGGATGACGTTGCGAGGGTCATCCTCCCCATCTTGGGAGTGGCGTGCCTTCTCGGCCCACCTCAATGTTCACACTGACGGCCATGGCCTGCGGCTTGGTCTGTGCCAAGGGCTGGACCATCCCGGTTGATCGTTGACGACGACGAGAGGAATTCCGCCACAGCCCCACGCGAAGCCGCCCGTTACCATCCATGGCCAGCGTGTGTGATGAAGAGGCGCGGCGGATTCCTCCCCTGCGCGCCACGGGAGTCCCGCTCGCCGCCTGCCTAGAGTTCCTTCAGTTTTGACCACACAGGCCAGGTCGGTGGGATGAACGACAGACCGGCTTCGAGCGACGCGTCCGACCGCCAGCGGGACCGCCCCCCCTGGTCGGTGGCCCTTCGCATGTTTGGCCCGGCCTATCTGGTGGCGGTGGGCTACATGGACCCGGGCAACTGGGCCACGGACCTGGCCGCCGGCTCGCGGCACGGCTACGGGCTGCTGTGGGTGGTCGCCGCGTCCAGCCTGATGGCGATGGTGCTCCAATCCCTCTGCTGCCGACTTGGAATCGCCACCGGCTGGGACCTGGCCCGGGCCTGCCGGCTTGGCTTGCCCGGGGCCTGGCGGATCCCGCTCTGGCTTCTGGCTGAGGTGGCGATTGTGGCTTGCGACCTGGCGGAACTGGTGGGCAGCGCCATCGCGCTCCAGCTGCTGTTCGGGCTGCCCCTCTCCTGGGGCGTGGCCCTCACCACGGGCGACACGCTGTTGTTGCTGGCCCTGCAACGCTCCGGCATTCGGCGCCTGGAGGCGTTGATCATCGCGTTGATCGCCCTGGTGAGCGCTTGCTTCGCTTGGGAGATGATCCTCCTGCGTCCCGACTGGTCTCGGGTGCTTGCCGGCTTTCTGCCCCAGCCGTCCATCTTCCGCCATGGCGATCAGCTCTACCTCGCCGCAGGCATCTTGGGCGCCACGGTGATGCCACACAACCTCTATCTCCATTCCGCCCTGGTTCAGATCCCTCGGGGGGGTGGGGTTTCATTCCCCAAGCCGGTGGCGCTGCGGTTGGCCACCTTGGATCTGGTGGTGGCGCTCTCCCTTGCCTTTCTGGTGAACGCCGCGATTCTGGTGCTCGCGGCGGGGGCCTTCCATGGTGTGGTTCCCCACCCGGTGGAGGACCTCCGCCAGGCCTACACCCTCCTCAGCCCCCTGCTTGGCACGTCCCTGGCGGGAACGCTGTTCGCCGTTGCCCTGCTGGCGGCGGGTCAAAGTTCCACCATCACCGCCACCATGGCCGGTCAGGTGGTGATGGAGGGCTTCCTTGACCTGCGCCTGCCCGACTGGCAGCGCCGGCTGTTCACCCGCTCCCTCGCCTTGATTCCCGCCATGGCCACCGTGATGGTGCTGGGGGATCAGGCCACGGCCCAATTGCTGGTGTTGAGCCAGGTGGTGTTGAGCCTGCAGTTGCCCTTCGCCGTGATTCCCCTGGTCCACTTCTGTTCCCAGCGCGGCCTGATGGGGGCGTTGCGGGCCCCCCTGTGGCTGCGGGGGGTCAGCTGGCTCTGCGCGGCCGCCATTGTGATGATCAATCTTTCCGTGCTGATCACCCTTTGGCGTGGGGCTTGGTGAGGGGGATGCCCTCAGCGGCGCATCGGCACCACCTGCATCCCGATTGGTGCCAGGGCGATCAGGGCCAGCTTGATGTGTTGCAGGCCAAAGGGGATGCCGACGATCGTCACGAAACAGGCCACCGCGGAGGTGAGGTGTCCGATGGCCAGCCACCAGCCCGCCACCAGAAACCAGATCCCATTGCCCACCAGCCCCAGGGGGCCGGTGCCGAAATCCATGTGTCCGGTGAGCTCGCGTCGGCTCACGGCCTCTTGGCCAAAGGGCCAGAAGGAGAACCTCCCGATCACAAAGCAGGCCCGGGCCCAGGGGAGGCCAAGGATGGAAATCGCCGCCACCAGCCCCGCCAACCACCAGCCCAAACCCATCACAAATCCGCCCAGCACAAACCAGAGGATGTTGAGCAGGAAGCGGAACATGGGCAGGCGGGGGCGCCGCTTCAGTTTGCCGAACGGGCGACGCCAGAGGCGTGTGCGACGGCGCCCGGCCGGACCTCCCTCAAGAGGCCCCCGTCACCCCCTCGATTCGATCCTCGATTTCCTGATAGATCTCCTGCAGCTGGGCGATGTTCTCCTCGCTGGTCTCCCAATACCCGCGGCCGTGCACCTCTAGGAGGGTGCCGACGATGCGACGGAAGCTGTGGGGGTTGAGGTCCATGAGCCGCTGGCGCATCTCGGCGTCGTTGATGAAGGTGTCGTTGGCCTCCTCATAAACAAAATTGTCCACTTGGCCGCTGGTTGCACTCCAACCGAGGGTGAAATTAAGGCGCTTGGCCACCTCCCGCACGCCCTCATAGCCCGAATTCAACATGCCCTCATACCACTTCGGATTGAGCAACTTGGTGCGGGAATCCAGCCGGATTGTTTCGCTCAAGCTGCGCACCTGGGCGTGGGCCGTAGTGGTGTCCGCGATGTAGCTGGCCGGGGCCTTGCCGTCATCGCGAAGGTTGGCGATCAACTTGGTGGGATCACTGTCAAAGTAGTGGCTCACGTCCGTGAGGGAGATTTCGGCGGAATCCAAATTCTGGAAGGTGACGTCGGCCGTCTTCATGGCGGCTTCAAACACTTCTCGCTTCTGGTTCATTTCGCCCGGGTTGTCAGCGTTGAAAGCAAAGGTCTTGCGCTTGAGATACATCTCTTGCAGTTCGCCTTCCTCTTCCCAGGTGCTGTTTTCCACGGCGAGATTCACATTTGAGCTATAGCTGCCGCTCGCGTTGGAGAACACGCGCGTCGCCGCTTCCCGCAGGCTGGTGCCTTGCTCTCTGGCCTGCTCGCGGGCGTGCTTGCGCACGAAGTTCATCTCCTCTGCTTCCTCGGCTTCCGCCGCCATCTTCACGCCCTGATCAATCAAGGCCATCTGGTTGATGAACAGATCGCGGAACACCCCGGAGCAGTTCACCACCACATCCACCCGCGGCCGGCCCAACTCCTCCAGGGGGATCAGCTCGAGCTTGTTCACACGGCCGAGGGAATCGGGTGTGGGCCGCACACCGATGAACCAAAGGATCTGGGCCAGGGATTCGCCGTAGGTCTTGATGTTGTCCGTGCCCCACAGCACGCAAGCGATGGTTTCCGGCCAGGCCCCCTGCTCCTCCCGCTGGCGCTCCAGCAGCCGATCCACCACCACCTTGGCCGCCGCGATCGCCGCCCGGGTGGGAATGGCCTGGGGATCGAGGGCGTGAATGTTCTTGCCGCTCGGCAGCACGCCGGGATTGCGGATCGGATCGCCGCCCGGGCCGGGCAACACATATTCCCCATCCAACGCCCGCAGCAGGCTGCCCATCTCCATGTCGGCGCACACCTGCTCAAGGCAGAAGCGCAGGTAGGCGAACTGCTTGTCGAGCTCGTCCTGCTGGATCGCCCCGAAACCCGCCGAGCGGCAGGCCGCCAGCCAGGCGCTCGGGCAGCGGAGGCCGAACCGCTCCATCAGGGCAAAGAACCAGCCGAAGTTGCGCCGCAGCGTCACCCGTCCATCGGCGCCCGTCACCTCCCGCACCATGGCGCCCACCGCCGCCCGGGAGGTTTCCGTGATGGTTCGGTTCAGCTCCACATCGGCCAGCACCCCCGCGTCATTGCCGCGATACACGTCTTCGATCGTTCGGCCCAAGGCCTCCGCCAGCAGGCCCGGCAAGGAGCGGATGCCCTCCTCCGGCCGCTCGATGGCGGCGATGTTCACCAGGGTGGCGATCGCCTCCTCCGCCGCGGGGGGCTTGCCGATCGTGTGCAGTCCGCAGGGCAGCAAGCGGCTCTCAATCTCCATCAATTGGCGATAGACCGCGCCCACCACCCCATCGCGGGCGTCCAGATCCAAGGCCGCCGCATCGGCTTCGGGGAGAACCACATCCTTGTCAAGGTTGCACTGCCGCGCTGTTTCCACAATTGCGTTCACGATCTGCACGCCCCGGCTGCTTTCACGCAACTGTTGATAGCTGCCCACCAGTTCGCCCAGTTCCTTGAGCCCTTTGTAGAGGCCGGCGTTTTCCGCGGGCGGGGTGAGGTAGCTGATGGTTTCCGCGTAGCCGCGCCGCTTGGCAATCGTTGCTTCGCTGGGATTGTTGGCAGCGTAGTAGTAGAGATTCGGCAGGGCGCCGATCAGGGAATCCGGATAGCAGGTGTCGCTCATGCCCATCTGCTTTCCGGGCATGAACTCCAACGAACCGTGGGTGCCGAAATGGAGCACCGCATCCGCCCCCCACACCTTCTCCAGGTAGGTGTAATAGGCGGCAAAGCCATGGTGCGGGCTGGCGCTGCGGGAATAGAGCAAGCGCATCGGATCACCTTCATAACCAAAGGTGGGCTGCACCCCCACAAACACGTTGCCGAAATGGCGGCCGTAGATCAGAAGGTTGACGCCATCGCTGTTGAGCTGGCCCGGGGGCTTGCCCCAGTTCTCTTCCAGCCGCTTGGAATAGGGCGTCAGCCGTTCATACTCCTCCACGCTCATGCGATGGGCGATGGCCAGCTCCGGCGCCCCCTCCAGCGCTTCGGGATCCTTCAACACCGCCTCCATCAAGGCCTTGGGCGTGCGCGGCAGATTCTCCACCTCATACCCCTTGGCCTTCATCTCCTGCAACACCCGGTGGATGGAGCCAAAGACATCGAGATAGGCCGCCGTGCCCACATTGCCCTTGTCCGGGGGAAAGCTGAACACGGTGATCGCCAGCTTCTTCTCGGTCCGCGGCTTGATCCGCAGCGACGCCCAGCGGATGGAACGCTCCGCGATCGCCTCCACCCGATCCTGCAGGGTGTGGGCCTTGCCGGTGGCGTCATCCCGGCCACTGAGCACGATCGGCTCGATCGCCCCATCCAGTTCGGGAATGGCGATCTGCAGCGCCACCTGCACCGGGTGCAGACCCAGGTCGCTCTCCTCCCATTCCCGGGTGGTTTGGAACACCAAGGGGAGGGCCACCATGTAGGGCCGATTCAGGCGCTGCAGCGACTCGATCGCCTTGGGATGATCCTGCCGGGCCGGGCCTCCCACCAGGGCGAAGCCCGTGAGGCTCACCACCCCGTCCACCAGGGGCTGATCGGGGTTGAGGGGGTCATAGAAGAACTGGTTCACCGGCTTGCTGAAGTCGAGGCCGCCGCAGAACACAGGGATCACCGTGGCGCCACGCCACTCCAGCTCCTGGATCACGGCCACGTAGTGGGCCTCATCGCCGGTGACGATGTGGCTGCGCTGCAGCACCAGGCCCAACACGGGCCCCTTGCGGGCCTTCGCGCTGAGATCAACGCGGCTGGCGGTCCAGTTGAGGTATTCCGTCAGATCCGCAAACAGTCCTGGAGCCAGGCGGTGCCAGATGCCGAGCTCGGGGAAGACCACCGGATCAGCCACCTGCAGAGCCGGCCGTTCCGCCGCGCCGTTGGCGGCAAACACGTATTTGTCCGCCAGCATCAACAGGAAATTGCGCAGGTTGTCGGGCGTGCCCCCGAGCCAGTATTGGAAGCTGAGCATGAAGGAGCGGGCGTCTTGCGCCTTCTCCACCGGCAAATATTTCAGAACCGTGGGCAGGGTGTTGAGCAGCTTGAGCATGGCGTCTTGAAAGCCCGCCGAACCGCCTTTTTCCTTGCGCTTCTTCATGAACTGGGCGATGGCGCTCTTGCTCTGGCCGAGTTGGGCCATGGAGAAGGTGCCCAGCTTGTTGAGGCGCATCACCTCCGGCATGGAGGGGAACACCACCACGGCCTTCAGCCGCTCCCGATGGGGCGCCACCGCCTCCACCACCTTCTGGGCCAGATCCTCAATGAAGATCAGGGAGGCGATGAAGACGTCGGCGGCGGCCACGTCGGCGCAAAAGGCCGCGAAGTTCTCCGGGTCGCGCAGCTCCTCGATCAGGTAGCCCGAGAGTTCGATCGCCAGGGCGGGATTGCCTTCGTTGATGCTTTGGGCGGCGGTGGTGAGGGCGTTCTGATACTGGGGCTCGAGCACCACGTAGACCGCCCGCATCAGGGCTCGCTGGCCCACGGTGTCCGGGCTGACCCTGCGGCTGGCGGAGCGGACCTGCGTGAACATGCGTGCGGGGAGATTGAGCAATGTGAAGGAGCCTACGCAGGAGCGGCCGCCCCCGCGTCATCCAGAGAAGAGGCGTTACAGGGGCCGGGTGCCAGCGGGAGGGGCGGCCTCCGTGATGGCCCCCTGAGACCCGGCCCTCCGCCCCCGGTCCGGGCTGGTCCACTGGACGCCGTCGCCAGGGGCCAAATTGACAGTGGCGGCCAGCCCATGTATTTTTACAAGAAGGATTGCAGGGCAAGATGCAATCTAATCTCGATCAATCTCGTTCCTCTTTCCGGAATCATCCCTTCCAGCCCTGATGGCCAATCCGATCAAATCGCTCGTGCCTCCCTTCCTCAAGCCAGGCTTCTGGGGGAAGCGCAATCACGACGACCAGCTCAGCGATGGCCACTTCAAAAGCGGTATCTTCAAGGGGATGCGCTACGTGAATGAAAGCATCTGTGGCAGCATTCTGCCCAAATATCTCGGTCTTTATGAGATTGAGCTGGTGCCCGTCTTCGAGCGGCTCTTCCAGATGCCGATCGGCACGGTCATCGATGTCGGCGCCGCTGAGGGCTATTACGCCGTGGGACTGGCCCGGCGGTTTCCCTCCTCCACGGTCATCGCCTTCGAGGCCACCGAGGAAGGGCGGGAGCTCCTCCAGGAGGTCATCTCCCGCAACGGTGTGGGCCGGCGGGTGCGCATGAAGGGGTTCTGCGATGCGCCCCTGCTCAAGGCGGAAACCGATGCCTGCGACCCCAAGGCCTTCCATCTCCTGGTGATGGATGTGGAGGGGGCGGAGGAGGATCTCCTCGCTCTGCATGCTCCCGGGGATCTGCGCCGCTTTCACATCGTCATCGAATTGCACGACTGGGTGGATGCCGGCATGGGGGAGCGCCTGCAAGACAAGTTCGCCCCGACCCACACCGCCACCCTCATCGACGCCCGCCGCAGGGTCTACGCCGACCTGTCGATCCCCCGCACCCCGCTGAAGCGGCTCTGCCTCTCCCCCAGCCTGCTCTCCTTTTCCCATGAGCGCCGGCTGCCGATGCGCTGGCTGGTGCTCGAGCCCCGCAAGCTCTGAGCCTTGGCCCCATAGGCTCGGCGGCGACCGACACCCCAGTCGGGCACCCGATTCCGCCCCCCGTCCCCATGGCTTCCTCCTCCTCCCCCGCCACCGTCGCCGCTCCGGCCGCCCCCCCCATCCCGGTGGTGGTGGCCGGCGCCCTGGGCCGCATGGGTGCCGAGGTGGTGAAGGCCGTGGTCCAGGCTCCGGACTGCTCGTTGGTGGGGGCCATCGACACCACCCCCGGCAGCGAGGGCCAGGACGTGGGCGAGGCCCTGGGGCTGGGGGAGCTGGAGGTGGTGCTCAGCGCTGATTTCGAAGGCACCCTCTGCCAGGCCAGTCAGGCCGTGCGCCAGAGCGGCCCGGGGGGAGGGGCCGTGCTCGTTGACTTCACCCATCCCTCCGTGGTCTACGACCACACCCGGGGGGCCATCGCCTACGGCGTCCATCCCGTGATCGGCACCACGGGGCTGACGCCCGTCCAACTGGGGGAGTTGGGCGCCTTCGCCGCCAAGGCCTCCATGGGGGGGGCGGTGATTCCCAACTTCTCCGTGGGCATGGTGCTCCTGCAGCAGGCCGCCGCCGCCGCCGCCCGCTTCTACGACTTCGCGGAATTGACCGAACTGCATCACAACCGCAAGGCCGACGCCCCAAGCGGCACCTGCCTCAAGACGGCGGAACTGATGGAGGAGCTGGGCAAGGCGTTCAACCCCCCGCAGGTCGACGAACACGAGAGCCTGGCCGGGTGTCGGGGGGGGCTGCGGGAGAGCGGCCTGCG
Organism: Cyanobacteriota bacterium; assembly: GCA_046340515.1. Lineage (GTDB taxonomy): Bacteria > Cyanobacteriota > Cyanobacteriia > PCC-6307 > Cyanobiaceae > Cyanobium. The sequence goes on from JBKDTB010000131.1 coordinate 45,389, forward strand.
GCTTCACTCCGTGCGCCTGCCCGGCCTGGTGGCCCACCAGGAGGTGCTCTTCGGCGGCCTCGGCGAAACCTACACCCTGCGGCACGACACGATCGATCGGGTGGCCTACATGGCGGGGGTGTTGCTGACGGTGCGCAAGGTGCGTCAGCTGGCGGGGCTGGTGTATGGCCTGGAGCGACTGCTGTGATGGAGCGCTCCTGGTTCCTCCGCCCCTGGCCATGCTGATTCCCCTGAAGCCCGGCGAGCTCCAACGCCTGATCCCCGCCGTCGCCACGGGCCCCCAGTTCCAGGCCTGCAGCGGTGATCCGCGCAAGTTGCTGCAGCGGGTGTTGATCTCCGTGATCGGGGGCGTGATCACCCTGCTGATCAGCCAGACCCTGGCCTTCAACAGCCGCTTCTCCTCCCTGTGGCTGGTGGCCGGGGTGATTTTGCTGCTCTACCTGCTTTGGGGACCGATCGTGGAGGCGGGGCAACGAAACGCGGTGTTGCGCCGCTACCCGGCGGCGGCGATCTTCGAGGGAACCGTGGCCAACGTCTTCCAGCGGGAGGTGGTGGAGAACAAGCGGGAGCAGGCCGAGCGCAGCGGCCGTCTGGAGCTGGTGGAAGACCGGCGCACCTGGCTCTGCTTGGAGCTGGAGGATGAGGACGGCTATCTCGGGCAACTGCGGTTTCCCCTGGACAAGAAGCATCAGGCCATCCGGTCGGGGATGGTGGTGCGCTGCCTGGTGCTGAGCGAACGGGCCGACTTCGGCCGCATCGGCGCCATCAGTGATGGGTGGCTGCCCCAGCTGAAGCTGTGGGTGGGGGAGTACCCCTATCTGTTGCGTCCGGCCTTCGAGGAGCTGTGCCTGCGGCGGCTGGGGGGGCGGTGAACCGGCCATCCCCACGCCCCCGGCTCGCAACAATGCGTTACAATTCGCTCATCACTCGCAACACACCCCATGGCCCAATCCACCCTTGATTCCTCCCCCGCCATTCGCGGCGCCCAGGTCACCACCGAAGACGGCGGCCGCCTCAATGCCTTCGCCACCGAGCCCCGCATGGAAGTGGTCAGCGCCGACAACGGCTGGGGCTTCCATGAGCGTGCCGAAAAGCTCAATGGCCGCATGGCCATGCTCGGCTTCATCGCCCTGCTTGCCACCGAATTCGCCCTGGGCGGCGAAGCTTTCACCCGCGGTCTGCTCGGCATCGGCTGAGCCCTGACGCCCGACCGCTGAAGGGATGGTCTGGCCGCGACACAACCTGTCGCGGTTTTTTTTTGGGTGATCCACTCGTGTTGTCCCCCCTCGCCTCCGCCCCCCACCCGCCGCGGGCCATGGTCCGCGGCGCCGGACCCGCCGGCAGCCTGGCCGCCCTTGCCCTGGCCGACGCCGGCTGGTCCGTGCGCCTGATCGATCCGAGCCCCCCCTCCCGGCTCCAGGCCAGCCGCCGCGCCTACGCCTTCACCCAATCCAGCGCCCGACTGCTGCGGCGCTTGGGCCTTTGGGAGTCGTTGGGCCCCGTCCTGCACCCCTTTCGCCGCCTGGAGCTGGTGGACCTGGGCGCTCGCCGAGGCTGTCCCCTCCAGTCGGCTGATCTCTGGGGACGCCGGGCGGGGCCGTCGCCGGTGGGGTGGATCGGGGAACACTCCGCCTTGATGGCCGTGTTGCTGGAGCGACTGGAGGCTCACCCGGCCATCGAGGTCCACCTCGGCGCTTCCCCCCCGTCGGCCGATGCCCCGGGCGAAGACGAGGCCGATCTGATCGTCGCCGCGGATGGCTCCCTCTCCCCGACCCGCGAGGCCCTGGCCATCGGCCTCTGGCGCCGCCCCTATGGCCAACATTGCCTGACGACTCAGGTGACCCTGCGGGGGGCGCCGCCGGAGATGGCCTGGGAGCGCCTGCGACCCGAAGGCCCGTTCGCCCTGCTCCCCCTCTCGCGGGGACGCTTTCAGGTGGTGTGGAGCGCCCCGGCCTGGCGCTGCCGCCAACTGGAGAGCCTCTCCAGCACGGCCTTCCTCGATGCCCTGGCGCCCATCCTGCCCCCCGGCCTCGACATCACCTCCATGGAGGAGCCACCGCGCGTGTTCCCGGTGCGGCTGCAGCTGGCGCGGAGGCTCCACCGCGGGCGCACGATTCTGCTCGGGGAGACGGCCCACCGTTGTCATCCGGTGGGAGGTCAGGGCCTCAATCTCAGCTGGCGGGATGTGGCGGTGCTCCACCGCCTGGCCGAACGGGTCCAGGCGGGACGGTTGCCCCTGGACCGCCTGGGGGGAAGCTACAGCCGCCGCCGCTGGCCGGATCTCGTCCTGACGCTGCTGATCACCGACGGGCTGGTGCGCCTCTTCTCCAACCGCCACCCCCTTGTCCTTCCCCTGCGGGGGGTGACCCTGCGGGTGGTGGCCCGCTCATCTCTGTTGCGGCGTTGCCTGCTGGGCGTGATGACCAACGGGCCTTGCCAGCCGATTCAGCCGGCGGCAACCTGACGGAATGGTGATCAGCAACACCCGCCAACCGCCCCCGTCCTCCGAACTGCTGGTGTTCCTGCGTCACCAGCTGGGCCTCAGCGAAGGCGCCCTTGAGTTGGGCCAGCGTCAGGCCAGCCTGGAGCAGGCTCCCTTCCCTGTCGTGCTCTGGCGCTATGGCTTGATCAACCTGGAGCAGCTGGAGCGGGTGTTCGCCTGGCAGGACAGCCATGACGGGAGCTTCTAATACACGATCAGGGATTCCGCCGGCACGTCGTCCGGGAGCTTGTCGCGGCCGTTCAGTGCGCTCAGCTCCACCACGAAGCTGAAGCCCGCCAGCCGGCCCCCCGCCCTCTCCACCAGCTGGCCGCAGGCCGCCGCCGTGCCCCCGGTCGCCAGCAGGTCGTCAAGCACCAACACCCGAGGCTGGTCCTCGAAGCCATCAGCGACGATCTCCAGGCGATCCTGGCCATATTCCAGGGTGTAATCAATCCCATGGACCTCCCCCGGCAATTTGCCCGGCTTGCGCACGGGGGAGAAGGGCAACCGCAGGGCGGTGGCCACGGCCATGCCGACGATGAAGCCCCGCGATTCAATGCCAACGATCAGATCGGGTTGCAGGCGCTCGCACTGCAGGCCGAGACGCCGCACCGTCTCCTGCCACCCGCGCGGATCGCGCATCAGGGGGGTGAGGTCTCGGAAGAGAATGCCCGGCTTGGGAAAATCCGGTATCTCCCGCACCCACTGACGCAGATCAAGGGAGGGATCAGAAACGCTCATGCCAGCGAATGGAGATGACGGAAGGGCTGAAACGCTGGCATCATCGCAGCCATGGTCATGTCTTCCCCCCCGACAGCGACGGTGTCTCCCTCCACAGCGCTCGCGACTCCCGGCCCCGGAGCCGAACCCCCGGTCCAGCCCCTGCCCAGGCCGGGACTGGAACGATTGGATCTGCTCCTCCTCTGCGTGGAGGCCCTTGATCTCAACGGTGGGGAAACCCTGTTGTGGATGGGGCAGCATTTGGGGTTGGCCCCCCTCTTCCCCAACCGGGTCGCCCTCTGGAAACTGCGCTCCCACAACCCCCTCCGTCGGGCCTGCCGACGGGGAGCGCCGGAGGCCAACGAAACCGATGGGCTCATCCGCCTGCTCTGCGCCATGGCCGACCGCATCTATCCGATCGTGCGGGGCCTCCTCTCCAGCCGCGAGCCCGCCGAGATCAACCAACAGCACTGGGACCTCTTTCAGCAACGGCTGACGGAATTGCTGCGGGAGCGCATGAATGTCCGTCGCAGCAGCGTTCAGGCCCTGATGGATCCGGCGCGGGGCGCCGCCGAGCGCCGCGCCCTGATCCAGACCCTGGCTCTGGCGGCCGGCAACGGCGGCTTCGATCGCCGGCGGGCCAGCTTGATGGACGCCGCGCCCTAGCGCCTTCGGGCAGAGTGCACCGATCGCCAGCGCGGCCATGAAGCAGACGTTGACCTACCAGCCCCACAGTTTCGGCACCCACGCCTGCCGGCTGCGGGTGGAGGGCTTTCCCGATGTCTCCTGTGGTCAGGCCCGGGGCGCCGTGGGCATCATCACGGGCTGGAGTCTGGATTGGGTGGGCCATCCCCAACTGGAGGGTCGCCGCGACCATCTGCAGGCCCTGATGGCCACCGTGCTTCCCTACGCCCGCCTTCTGCTCAGCGGCGTCCCCCGCCCGATGGGCGGCGCCGAGGATGCCGTGACGATGGCTCCGGATCCCAGCGGAGGGCACCAGATGCGGTTGCGCAGCGGTCAGCCCGACACCCCTCCCCTGGAGATGCATCTCGACGACGCGGAGCTGGCGGATCTGGTGCGGGTGCTGGATCAATGCCGGTTGGATCCGCGGTTGCAGCTTCCCCTGGAGGTGCCGCCGGCCCTGCCCCTGCCCGCCCGGGAGCTGCGCCACCGCGTGCCCCTGCGGCGTCGCCTGGCCGCGCCTGTGGGGGGGCTGGCGGCCCTGGCGGTGGCGGCTGGCCTCACCAGCCTGATGCCCCCCCCACGCTCGGGGGAGGGGAGCCGGGCGGTGACGGCGAGCCGGGCGCTCCCGCCGCCAGCCGCCCGACCCCCCTCGCCCCTCGGGACGAGGCCCTCCCCCGGGAAGCCCCCCACCGCCAGCGATTCAAGCGCCAAGGGCGCTGTCGCCATCAGCCCCGAAACCACCGCCAGCCTCCCCCCCCGGGGCAACGATTCGACCCCGGTCTCCAAGGAAGCGCGGCTGACGCTGCTGCGGCGCTGGCTTCTCTCCCGCCAGCCGGGGGCGCTCTCCAGCCCCTCGACCCAGGCTTGGCAACTGGTGGTCAACCGCCGAGGGGAGGTGGTGTCGGCCACGCCGGTGGAGGGCAACGACGGGCGGGATCGGGCCCGACTGGGGCTGCCCAGCGCCCCGGCGCCGGTGACGCCGCCGGACGACACCCTGCTTGTGCGGGGCGATCTGCGGCCCTCCGGCCTCTGGGAGCTGGCCCCATGGCATGGTTGGTGATCCTGTCCCACCCCTCCGGAAACCATGGCGATGACGTGGGCTGAACTGAGGCGCCGAGTCGCCCGACTCGGCTCCGCCCTGGATGTGGTGGTCCGCAGCGATCCCGAGGTGTGCGGCCTGAGCGGCGACAACTATCACCTCACCCTCCACCATGGCGGCCATGGAGACTGCACGGTCAATGACCTGTCCCTGATCGAGTGCCCGAACGAATTGGTGCTGCTGGAATTCGAGCGTTGGATGCGGGGCGCCGGCCACCCGCTTGATCTCTGACCCCGCCCACCCGCCAGGCCACCCCCTTCCACGCTCTCTCTCAGGTCATGCGCCGCGGAACCACCAGACCAAAGTCTTCCTCCCGGGTCCGCCCGCTCCACCTCCCCACCCCGGGCAGTTCCCCTCCAGAGGCGGCCATCCTCGCGGCGAAGGCCTCCCGCACCAGGCCCCGTCGGCCGTTTGCGCCCTTGCGCCAGTGCGCCATCGGCGTGCTCTGCGTCGCGGCGGCGGGAGTGCTGCTGAAGGGGTTGATGGAACTGGTCACCCGACTCGACACCCTTCTGCTGGTGAGTCAGGCGGTGGCCAACCTGATCCATGGCCTCTCCCTGCTGGCGACGGGGCTGCTGCAGATGTTGGGCCTGTTGGCCGTGGCGGCACTGGCCTTGTTGGCCCTGCTGCTCCTGATGGGGGGGCTCACCCGGCTGCTGCGTTTGGCGGGACGGATTTTGGCGGGCAGCGGCGGCCCTGGAACCGGCGGTCCCTCCGCGGCCAGGTCCCTGTCCAAGGGGGTGGGGAAAGCGGCCGCCCGGACATGAAGGGCCCCGCCCCCGCTGGCCAACCCATCGCGGGAGCCTTCAGCGGCGCAGCTGCTCAAACCAAAAGCCAGCCACCTGCCAAGACGACCAGAGAAAGATTCCCAACAGCACCCACTGCAGCCAGGGAGGGCGAGGGGGCGTGTCTGACGGTTGGCCCATCACAACCCGGGGCAAGCGGCAGTCGAGAGAGCGCTGCCATGACGGTGCTTTTTTAGCACCGGCCCCCCTTCCCGCCCCGATGGCGGCGTCCCCTGAGGCGGATCCCCTCTGGCCTGGCCTCTAGGTTGAAGCGTGGCGCTGGGGATGGCGGGATGAATCCGATGATCGCTTCCCTTCTGCAACCCGGGGCCTATCCCCATCCCGCAGACGCCCTCTCCCTCCTGGAAACCCACATCTCATGGGTGCTCCTGAGCGGCCCCTATGCCTACAAGGTGAAGAAGCCCGTGAACCTGGGGTTCGTCGACTTCAGCACCCTGGAACGCCGACGGCACTTCTGCCAGGAGGAGCTGCGCCTCAACCGGCGCCTGGCGGCGGAGCTTTATCTCGATCTGGTGGACATCCGCGGTCCGGCGGAGCGGGCCCACCTGGGTGGGGCTGGCCCCGTGCTCGATGTGGCGGTGCGCATGGTGCGCTTTGATCCGTCGGGTCTTCTGCCCGAGGCCCTGGCCACAGGCGCGGTGACGGGCGATCAGATGGAGGCCTTCGCCGAGCGGCTGGCCCGCTTCCATGACGCGGCCGCGGTGGCCTCCCCTGCCGGACCCCATGGAACGCCGGAGGCGGTGATCGCCCCGGCCCTGGCCAACCTGGAGGTGTTGGAGCGGCTCCAACCGGAACGGCCCCCCTCCCCCCTGGCGGCCTGGACCCGGCGAGAAGCCGACCGCCTCCAGCCCCGGTTCGCCGATCGCCTGGCGTGGGGGCGGGTGCGGGAGGGCCATGGCGACCTTCACCTCGGCAATCTCGTGCTCCATCAGGGGCAGGTGGTGGGGTTTGACTGTCTGGAGTTCAACCCCGGCCTGCGCTGGATTGATGTGCTCAGCGATGTGGCCTTCCTGGCCATGGATCTGCGCCAGCGCCAGGAGCCGGTGCTGGCGGGTCGCTTCTTGAACCGTTGGTTGCGCACAAGCGGCGACTATGGCGGCCTGGCCACCTGGCGTTGGTACCTGACCTACCGGGCCCTGGTGCGGGCGAAGGTGCTGGCCTTGCGCCTGGAGCAGCTCAGCGCCGCCGATGCCCCGGATCGGCCCGCCCTGGCGGCCGGCCTGCGGAACTACCTCGCCCTGGCCGAGGGGGTCAGCGGTTCCAGCCGACCGGGGGGTCTGCTGCTCACCCACGGGGTGAGCGGCAGCGGCAAAAGTCATCTCGCCAGCGCCCTCTGCCGGCGCCAGGGCTGGATTCACCTGCGTTCGGATGTGGAACGCCGCCGCCTCTTCGGCCGCTGGGGAACCCCCCTTGAGCCGGTGTGGCAGGGGGACGCTTACAGCCCCTCCGTCACCACCGCGCTCTTCGACACCCGGTTGCCCGCCGCGGCGGAGGCCGTGCTTCGGGCCGGCCTGACGCTGGTTGTGGACGCCACGTTTCTGGTGCGCTCCCAGCGGAGAGTGTTCACGGACCTGGCCGACCGCCTCGGGGCTCCCTGGTTGATTCTCAACATCCCCGTGTCGCTCGCCCTGGCTCGGGAGCGTGTCGCCCAACGCCAAAAGGAGGGAACGGATCCCTCCGAGGCGGATGAAAGGGTGCTGTTGGCCCAGTGGCAGGCCGTGGAACCCCTCACTGCCGCTGAACTGGAGCGGGCCGTTGTCGGGGGCGGGGTGGAGGAGACGGAAGAACGCTTGCGACAGCGGCAACCGGACCTGTTCCTCCTTTCCTGATCGACCCCATCAGGCCCGGACGATCAGAACCACTCGCTGACGGCGGCTTCGGCTGTGTTCACATGGGCTTCCGGCGTGGAGCGTCGGAAGTCGAGGGTGATGCTGCGTTTCTGCTCGCCGTCGGCTGCCACCGCCTCGATCGGGTACATCTGCTGCCCATCCCGGAAGGGCACTTGGATGCGGAAGGTGCCGTCGGGGGAGAGGGGCACCTCCTCGCCACCGATCGTCAGCCGGGCGGTGGGATCGGTGGCGCCGTAGACGATCAGTTCAGCGTCGGCCACCAACCAGAAGGAGCGCTGGCGGGCGCCCACGCCACCGGCACCCGATTCGCTCCGCCCCGAGGCCCACAGCCCGGCCGCCGACATCTGGCCACCGGCGCCACTGTCGTGGCCCAAGGAGCCCTCCAGCTCATGGAACGCCTCCGAACCCCGCCCCAGCCGCCGCCAGCGGGCCGTCGCCGTTTGATAGAGGCGCTCGTGCAGGCCGGAATCCGCCGGCTCCGCGGGGACCGGTTGGCCGCTCGGGACCGCCTCCAGCGAGAAGGGAATGAACTGATCGTGGATCTGTTCGCATGGATGAAGCGCCGGCACCCGGGCCACGGAGGAGAAGGCCAGGGAGATCCAGCCGCCGCCGCCCTTGCGATAGCCCAGCTCCACCCGGTAGTCGCGATCCGAGAGGGGCACCGGCAGATACCACTCGGTGGCGTGGCTGTCGACCACCACTTCCTGGAGGGTGTGGGGGTGGGAGGAGCCGCCGGCCAGGCCGGTCACATCGGCCACCCGCAGGCAGAGCTGTTGGGCCCCATCCGCCATCGCCTCCTCGCGATCGTCCCCGTTGATCTCCCAGAACACGTAGGCCCACTGGGGATCGCGGGGGAGAAAGACCACCCGGGTGTCTTCCGACGGTCGGGGAGCCGGCGCCATCTCCGCTTCCAGAGCGGCCAGATCCGCCAAGGGCAAACGACCATCATCGACGCGGCCCGCAATCGCTTCCGCCAACCCCTCGCGGCTCTCCGAGCTGTAACGAAAAATGCCGATCGCACGCGCCATTCCCCTCAGTTGGCGCAGGCTCATGGAGGCGAGATTCAGAACGGGATTGGTGGACATCCGGCGGGTCTGACTTGACGACGACGCGGTCAATATTCTGGGATTTTCGGTGAAAAGGATCGGCCTGTCAGCGGATGGTCACATCCCCAACCCCCTTGGCCGCTCCGGTTGGCCCGCTCCGAAGGGGGAGTTTGGCTGGGCGGGCGGCAGGGGAAGCTGATCCACCGGAGGGGGAGCCTGGGCGGCGAGAAGCGCCGAGACCCCCACCAGTCCCGTCACCCCCAGCCACAAGCGCCACCGCTTGGGCAACACCAGTCGGGGACGGCCACGGCGGCGGCCGGCCCCTGTGCGGACGCCCAGCCCCAGGGCTTGACCGCAACGGGCGCAGACCATGCGTCCCGCCAGGGAGCGATCCGCCTTCACCGCCCAACTGCCGCAACTTGGACAGGCCATGGCCTCGCCGCACCCCCGGAACTCCGCCATGGTGACATTCCCAGCCTTTCCCGGGGCCGCTTCCGGCCCGGCCCGCCCCCACGACCCGAAACATCTGTACTGTTCTGGTGGTTCGGGAGTGGGCGCCGGTGAACGCGCCAAGCAACCTGTTTCAAAACAGCCCCTCGCCAGACGAGCCATCCCGAGGGTCTTCCGCATCGGGGGAGAGCCGGCAGGCCTCCGGCTTTCCCAGCCCGGCGATGGACTACGAGGAAGGGCGCATTGATCTCAATCGGGAGCTGGTCGCCTCGCCCCTCTCCACGTACCTGATGCGCGTGCGGGGCGATGCCATGGCGGGGGATGGCATCGGCGATGGGGATCTGCTGGTGATTGATCGCGCCCTTGCCCCTGCCATCGGCTGCCTGGTGGTGGCGGTGTGGGAGGGCGAGTACATTGTGCGCCGGCTGAGCCCAGCCCCCGACAGGCGCCTGCGCCCTCGCCTGGAGGCCAGCGATGGGGTGAGTGCACCCATCCCGCTGGGCGATGGCCAGGGGGGAGGCGCCGACCTGTGGGGCGTGGTGCGTCACGCGGTGCACCGGCTGACCCCCCGCTCCCACCCGCGCCCCGATCGCGGACGGGACGCGATCAGGAGACCGGCAGACGAAAGGAGGGGGCCATGAGGCCGCGGCGGCGCAACTCCCGTTGGAATTGGGAGGCCAGGGCGTCGGCGCGCCAGGTGCGTCGCAGGTGAAGGATCAGGGCCAGGCCGCGACAGAGAAGAACCAGGCTGACAAGCCAGCGCAGGCACAGCTTCAGCATGGTCTTGCCAAGACACCAGGGCAAGTCTAGACAGGCTGGCGCCGGACTTCAGCGAAGGACTTCAGCGAAGGATGATGGCGTGGCAGCTGCCGGACGATGGGATGGACGGTGAAACCGATCTGGCGAGCGAAGGTCTTCTCCCGCCCCTGAGCCTGGTGGACATGGAAACCCTCTTGGCGGCGCTGGATCCGCGGCTGGATGGATTCGGCTCCGGTCCCTCTTGCCTGGATGATGCCCTCGCCTTTTTAGCCCGCCTGGCCAGCGGCGGCAGTGGCAGCGGCGGCAGCGGCGGCGGGGAGGCGGGACCCGTGGCGATGATGAAGGCCATGGAGGAGTGGATCGAGATCTGGCGCTCGGCTGGAGGCAATCGGCAGACCCTCCGCCTGATGGTGCAAACCTTGATGGCGGAACGGCTGGGGCGAACGAACACCCAGACCCCGGGGGCGCAGACCGGAGGAGTGGCATAAGCGCGGCGGCGGTTCCTTCCGGGTCCACGCACACTTTGCGCTGGATTTCAAGCCCGTGATGCCTTCCCCCACCCTCCGTCCCTGCGGGCCTGCCCGGGCTGGGGGTGTGGCGTTTATGGGCCTTTTGACGCTGGCCCTTCCGGCCATGGCGGAAGAGGATTCCCCCTGGCGCGCCACCGTGGAGCTCTATGGCTTCGCGCCCCTGCGGATCACGGGCACAACCACCATTCGAGCCTTTGAGGCGGATGTGGACACCTCGCTGGGAGCGCTCATCCCCCTGATCCAGTCGGTGGGATCCGCCCGCGGCAGCGTGGAGAAGGATCGCTTCGGCTTGCTGACCGATCTGTCTTACATTCAACTCGGTGATCAGGTCACCCGCACCGGGAAAAGGGGCCTGCTCACCGGACGGGTCGAGCAGACGTCGATCCAGGGGCTCTATGACTTCGCCTTCCGCTACCGCTTCGGTGCGCCGGAAACGGCCATCGGCCAACCGGGGCGGTTCAGCGTGATTCCCTACGCCGGCGTGCGGGTGGTGAAAGCGCAGCTCGATCTGGAGGCCGTGATCGAAGGCAATGGTCCCCAGCGGTTGCGCCTGCAGAAGCAGGGCTCCTGGGGACGCACCTGGGCCCAGCCATTGCTGGGCACCCAGGCCTCCTTCTTCCTCTCTCCCGGGCTGCGCGCCTTTGCCAGGGCCGACATCGGCGGGATGGGACTGGGCGGCGAACAGGATCTCAGCGGCAATGCCCAGGCGGGGTTCGGTTTGGCCCTGGGAGCCAACACCGAGCTCGATCTCTCCTGGCGCTATCTCGGCCTGGCTTACAACAATGGCGCCGAACGCGACACGGGTTTCACCAGTCACCAGAACGGAGTGGAGCTGGGGCTCAAAGTGTTTTTTTGAGGCCTCAGCGCACCCCCTCTGCCGGCGGCCCGGGCGGGGTGACGGAGGCGATCAGCGACGGGACTGGCGGAGGCGGGCCCGCAAGCGACGGCTGAGGCCAAAGGCCGCGACTGTCCCCACCGCGGGCAAGGGGACTGGCACCTGATTCACGCTGACGTTATCAAGCAAGCCACCGTAATCATCGATATTGGAGTTCAAGAAGCTCAAATCGTAGGTGCCGCTACTGATGGGGACAAATGTGATTGAGTAGGGCTTGAAACCGCTTTTGCTGGGGTCATTATCATTTTCCAGGTAAAATTCGGCCTGAGATGTGCCAAATTTTACATAAACGGTGTTTCCAAAGGGATCCTCATCGTTTCTGGCCAGAGAAAAATAGGCTGTGTAGGTATGTCCGACGGGGAGAAAGAGGGATTTGGTCAATAGTCCATTTTTGGCCGTGGGTGAGGTTGGATCAGCATTGCCATCCAGATCGACGTAGCAGTTGTTACCTGGAAGCAAATCGTCCAAAACGACGGAACCGCAGTTGCCCAGGATGTCCACGCTGCCCCCGTTGGTGATCTGCCAGCCGAAGGGCACTGGATTGTCAAGGCTGGGCGTGTTGGCGCTGAAATCGTCAGAAAAAATGACCCCGGCAGTGGCTGCGGAAGGAAGAGCTAAAAGGGCACCTAAAAGCACCGAACGGAGAAAAGATGAAGTCATTGTAAGAACGAAAATCGCGCCATTTTAAGTATGGACTCAGGATGATACCATCTCTGTGTGGGAATGAAAATATTTTGTTGCCGATCTCGAAAAAGCTGCCAGCCAGGAATTTCGGGTCAGGAGGTCGGGTCCCTGGTTTTGCCGGAGGAGCGGCCCGGGGCACAAAAAAACCGGGCAGAGCCCGGCAAGAGGAGGCATGGAAAAATTCTCAGAGGCAGATGGGAAGGGATGGGGTGCGGCAGACGGCGTAAGCCTCCACTGAGGCCGCCGAGCCAATCTGAGGGATAATGCCGAAGTCGGTGAGACCTTCCCCCGCAATCCCGATCAAGAGACCGGCCATTGGGGCACCTCCATTAAAAAACAGCCATTAAGAAACGGTCATTGTTCCATCCCCTGCGGCGCAGCTGTTCGATGAAGATAGAGGGGACCCGCTGAACGCGTCCCCCTCACGGGCTGGTGCATTGAGGGTGAAAGGAAACAAGGGAACGGAAATCAGCGAGAAGTGGAGGCCAAATCGCTGGGGCGTGAGAGCACAAATCCCACCATCGCGGTGAGCACCACAATCAAGCCGACCAGGCCGATGATGGCGGGGGTGTAATCGGTTCCCATGGTTCAGCCCAGACCGATTTGGGAAAGGATGCCCTGGCCGGTTAGCAATTCGGTGGCCAGACCAATCACGAAGCCCAGCATGGCCAGGCGGCCATTCCAGGTTTCCGCGAACGCCACGAAACCGAAGCGGGGTGCGGGATCAGCCATGGGGTGTTGAGAAGTGTTTCAATAATTCTAACGGTTTGTGAAGTTTCTGTCCAGGGGCGGGTTCGCTTTGCGAGATGTTGCGCCGCTGGGGCCAGGTGACGGAGCGGCCCGTGCTTCCGCTCAGGCGCGGAGGGCTTGGTTAGACCAGAAGCATCGCCGAGGCAGGAAGCGCCCCCAGTGGACACCTGCTGTTGACTCCGGCGATGGGGCGTTCTTTCAGGACGCCCCCAACTCTTTTCCACCCTCCACCCCCGTCAGCGAGGCTCCCGGACCTCTTCCATGGATGGTCCAAAAGAGCGGCCCCCCGCCGCTGGCGCAAACAGCCCCGGCTTTTCCGGAAGGGCTCGAAGCCAGGCCGTCACCACCTCGCCCTTTCGGGGCAGGGGCAGGCTGGAGGGCCCGACCAAACCCGGCGCCCGCTCCGGCGGCAGGCTGTAGCGCAAACCGATGCTCTGACCCGACTTCAACGACAGGGCCTCCGGTTGTCGCCACACCCGCAACACCTGGCCGCTCACCCGCGCTTCGCTTCCCGATCGCTCCGCCCGCTGAATCCGCAGCCGCACCACCACCGGCGCTTGCCGTTGCTGCTCCCCGTACACCCAGGGGGGAAGTTCCGCCCGTGCCACCCCCGGCCAGGTTCCCGGGATCCCCAGGGCCAGGAGAACAGGAAGGGCGCGGGACCAGAGACGGGACATCGCAAGGGGCAGGCAGGGATCTCAACCACTGTGGCGGACCCCTCAGGCGAGCAACGCTCCCACATGGGCGGCCACGCCAGCGGCCAGGTTGTCGAGCTGGTAGCCCCCCTCCAGCACCGACACCAGCCGTCCCTCCCCATGGCGCTCGGCGATGTCCCGCACCAGAACGGTGAGGGCCGTCACATCGTCGGCCGTCAGCGCAAAGTCGGCCAGGGGGTCCCCTCCCATTCCGTCAAATCCAGCGGAGATCAGCACCAGGGAGGGGCGAAAGCGCTCCACCGCAGGCAGCAACCGGCTTCGCAGGACGGCCAACACCTCCGCGCCCCCACTCCCCGGCGGCAGGGGGCAAGTGAGGGTGAAGCCCTGACCCGCGCCTTCCCCCCGCTCCGCGGCGCGGCCACTGCCGGGATAAAGCGGGCTCTGGTGCACGCTGCAGAAGAACACCGAAGGGTCACGCCAGAAGATCGCCTGGGTGCCGTTGCCGTGATGCACATCCCAATCCACGATCAGCACCCGATCGGCGCCGCACGCCACCTGAGCATGGCGTGCGGCCAGGGCCACCGTGTTGTAGATGCAGAACCCCATGCCCTGCTCGCCAGTGGCGTGATGGCCGGGCGGTCGCACGGCCACGAAGGCATGGCGCACCCGGCCCCCCATCACGGCCTCCACCGCCACCAGGGCTCCGCCCGCGGCGAGGCGGGCCGCCTCCTCGGAATGGGCGGAGAGAGCCGTGTCGCCGGTGCTCAGGTCCGGCCGGCCGGCGGCGATGTCCGCTTGCACCGTGGCCAGATAGCGGAGGGTGTGGCAGCGCGACAGCTCCGCCTCCGTGGCCGCCCGGGCCGGCAAGCGCTGACAGCGCTGCCAGAGGCCGGCCCGTTCCAGGCCGCGGCGGATGGCCTCCAGCCGGCGGGGACTCTCCGGATGGCCCGCACCCGGCTCGTGCTGAAGGCAGCGCGCCTCCCAGACCAGGCCGGTCGTGCGGGTGCTCACGCCGGGGCGCCCAGCAGACGTTCCGCCCTGTGATGTTCTCGGTTTGGAGAGTGCATGGCCTCTTTTCCCCCCACCCTCTGCGGGGGGGCTCCCATGGATCCGAGCCCCGGGCGGGCACGGCAGCCGCCCCCCTTCCGCCGCTTCAGCAAAGTGGAACGGAGAGTGCCGGTGTTGGCCCGTCGGGTCATGATCAGCTCGAAGTGGGGCGGGCGGGAGCCGGAGCCGCCACCGCAGCGGTCCACTCCAGAAGCGGGGTCACAGCGCTGCGGATCAGAATGCCATGACAAGGGCAAGACAAGGGCGGCGGGCCGATCCCTTCCCCCCCCACCGGCGCGGCTCCATCCGGCCAGCGGAACCGGGTGATGGACATCGGTTGACGGACATCGACCGCCTTCGCCGAAGTCGCCGTGGTTCCCCTCCCCGTCCCGGCCTCAGGGGCTGAGCCCGCAGACCACTTGCTCGGCCGCGGCCAGACCCGCCTCAATGGCGCCCTCGCCGTACCCCGGCCACCGGGTCGCCGCCTCCGTGCCCGCCCAGATCACCCGGCCGTGGGGCTGCTGCCAGATCGGGCCATGGGTGCTCCAGGCGCCAGGCGTCAGAAAACTGGTGAACGCCCCTTGGGTCCAGGGGTCCTCATTCCAGTTGTGAAGGATCAGCTCCGTCGGCTCCGCCGCCCGGGGGCCCCAGTAGGCGGCCAGATCCGCCAGCACCCGCTCGCGCCGGGTGCGGGCGTCTTGACGTTGCCAGCGGGCCGCCGCGTTGGCGGCGATGAAGCTGGCCAGCACTCCCGGCCGCCCCCCCGGCGGAGAGGAATCCGCCGTGAGCTCCAAAAGGGGCAGATCGCCGATGCCCAGGCCATTGAGCCCCTCTTCCCGCCAGAAGGCCTCGGGATAGAGCGCCAGCACCTTCACCATGCCCCCCATGGGGGAACGCTGCAGAAGGGCTGTCCAGGCGGGTGGCAGGGGGGGAGAAAAGCGAATGCCGAGGCGGAGGGCGGGGGGAATGGCCACCACCACCGCCCGCGCTTCCAGCACCGCGCCGCCGCTGTGGAACACCCGCGCCAACCCGGCCGTTTCCTCGATGGCCTCCACGGGGGCCCGCAGCTGAAGGACCTCCGCCAGCTCCGCAGCCAGGCGCCGGCCCACCTGGCCCATGCCGCCTTCCACGAGCCAGGCCTCCGGGGTGTCGCCCTGGGGGGCGACAGCCTGGGTCCAGGCCAGGTGGAGGACGGAGCTTTCGTGGAGTTCAAACCCGCCAGATCCTCCGACCCGGGTGAGCCAGCGAACCCCGTGGCGGGCCAGTGGCCCGGCCTGGCGGTTGTCGAGCCAGGCGCGGATGCTGGTTCGGTCGAGGAGGGCGGCGTCGGGGGCGGTCCAGGGAGCGGCGGCTGGCACCTGCCGTGCCAGCCGTTCGAGATCGGCGTTCAGTTACAGGGCTTCCCGCACCTCCCCGGGCGGGAGGCCGAGGGCCTCCGGCGCGAAAAAGAGCAGGCTGTCGGAGAAACGCTCCGCCAGGGGGGCCCGGCGCGGCACCCCCTGCCAGTGGAAGCGGCCGTCACCGTCGCCATGGGACGGGAAGCGGCGCAGCTGCAGGTCGGCCACCAGGGCCGCCAGGCGGTGGTGGGTGCGCCCCCCCCCATTGGCCCCCCAGGTCGACCTCCAGACCCAGGCTGGTGGGGCGGCTGTGGAGGCGTCCACCCGGGCGTTCCCGCGCCTCCAGAAGCCGCACCCGCAGGCCGCGCCGCCGCAGCTCCCGGGCGCAGATCAGGCCGGACAGGCCCGCGCCCACCACGGCCACATCCACCCTCCCGTGCCCCGTCGCGGTCCGTGCCATGGCCACTTTCATCCCGATCCCGGTGGAAGGTCATCTTCGCCGCGGATGGCGATCGGCCCGGCGTGGGGGGGGGGAGCGTCGCCGATGGGGCCCGTCGGCGTTGGATGGGAAGGGGCACCCGGTAGCCTCCGTGGACCGTGCCCCCTGCCGAGCGCCCTTCGTTCCCGTCGATTGCCCGCCCCATGTCCAGCCAGTGGCACAACTTTCTTCAGAACCTCGGCGAGTGGCGCGGATCCTTCGCCACCCTCGATCCCTCAGGCGCCTTGCGCTCCCTTTCCCCCTCCGTCCTGACCCTGGAGAGCGCGGAGGAGGGGCGATTGGTGCGGTTCGGATTGCGGCGTTGGCCCCCGGAGGTCGGTGTCGCGCCTGGCGGGGGGCCGGCCTCCGAAGCGGTTGAGCCCTCCCGGGACATGCAACAGGACTACCGATCCTTGGGGCGGCAGGTGGTGTTCTTCCCCTCGGGCACCTTTTGCAAGGGATCGCCGCAGGTGGCGCCCGGCACGGTCTTTGGAGGGGAATTCGGTTTCCTTCGCGAGAATCGTCGTCATCGGCTGGTGGTGCTCTACAGCGAGGCCGGTGTCCTGGATGAGTTGGTGGTGATCCGGGAGTTCCGGGCGGGCAGCGGGGCGCAGGAGTGTCCGGCGACCACGTTGGAGGCCCTGCGGGGGCCATGGCAGGGGGAGGCGGCCACGATCACGGCCGACTGGCCCGAGCCGACCCTGACCGCCTGCCAAAGGGAGTGGGGGGTGGAGTGGGAGGAAGGGCTGCGGCTGCTGCCGGATGGGGGCTTCTGCCGGCTGCCTGAGCGCATCAGCCATCGGCAGCCGTTCACCCTGGCGGCCGGTTGGCTGTCAGCCCCGGGTCGCATGGATCTTCTGATCCGTCGCTACGACGGCACGGGGGCCTGGGAATCGGCCACCCTGGAGTGCCTGACCTTGACATGAGGGGGCCTGCGCCCCTGGAGGGGCACGGGGAGGCAAAGGCCTTCGCGATCAACCAACAGTCCGAACAACAGTCCGAGTTTTGCCGGAGAACCTTGGTAAGATCGGGGGGAGAGCTGGCAGAGAATGGGGTTGGGATGCTGGCGGAAGATTGGCCCCATCTCCAGGAGGATTTTGGTCCATCTCCAGCGCTGATCTTGCCGAGCTTTTGGATTGGAAAGGAGAAAAAAAAGGTTGGATCTCAACTGGTTGAAGGCTTCTTTCGTTCCACCAGCACAGTCAACCATGGCCGCCTTGAGCGATGGAAGCCCGGCATCTGATATGGAAACGCAGAATTCCCCCTTTGTTTCCATCATCATTCCCACGTTCAACGGTGGCAGCAAGTTGGAGGCCACCCTGGGAACATGCCTGAAAATCAAAGGGGTGGAACTCGAGATCCTCTTGATCGATGATGCTTCCACAGACGGCACGCCGGATCGGATCGAGCGAAACTATCCAATGGTCAAGCTCTTTCGGCTGCCCACCAATAGTGGATCCGGGGCAAACGGCCGCAATGTCGGTCTGGCGATGGCGAGGGGAAGCTATGTGAAGTTTCTGGATCATGATGATCTGATCCAACCCAGGGGTTTCCGGGTTGAATGCCAGGAAGCCCTCAAGAGCAATGCCGACATTGTGATGTCTCGTTGGGGAGTGGCGCACATCAATGAGCGCGGCTTGTTTCGCAAACAAGATTTGCGCATCTTCACTCCGCCAGAGCCGAGTCGTTTGCTGGAAGCGATCCTTCTTGGTGAATCCACTCCCTACACAGCTGCTGCCCTGTACAAGCGCAGCTTGGTTTGTCATGAGCTTTGGGATGCCAATCAGTCGCTGATTGATGATTTCGATTGGTTCTGTCGCATGGCCCTCAAAGACTGCAAGGTGACCCGCGTGGATTCCATCAGCTATTTCTGGCGCCTGCATTCGGATTCCACCCAGGGTCGCAGCCATCACCAGGCAACGATCTATCAGGAACTTATGTTTGAACGCTATAATGTGTTTGTCAAGCTCGAAGCCCAGCTCGCAACTCGTCATTTGCTCACGAAAGACAACAGGCAGCTGCTGGCAAAACGCTATTACGAATCACTGCGTTGCTTTGCTCGCTTCCGCCATCGGGCCTGCCTCGAAGTTTTGCGAAAGATTTACAGGTTGGATCCCGGCTTCCAGGTGGAGGCCAGTTGTGAGCCGGAGCCATGGGCCCGATGGTTGATTCGCTGCGTTGGTCTGCTTGTTTTTCTGCGCCTCTACGGAGGGTGGCGGCGCCTGGGCGATGCCGCACACCCCATCCGCGGTCGAACCCGCCGCTTCCTCAGGCCGAGGCTGGCCGCAACCCTCAGGCGGCCTGAAGTTCGGGCAGGCGATAAGGAATGAAGTTGGCCTTGCGGGTGCCGCAAATCGGGCAGGTCCAACTGTCAGGGATGGCCTCAAAGGGCGTGCCCGCCGCGATGCCCGAATCGGGATCGCCCGCGGCCGGGTCATAAATCATCGAGCACACCTTGCAAATCCACAGACCCGGAAGGGGCTCGGGAGTCTCCGTCGCGCGGCCCTGGCCTTGCAGGGCCTCCAGGGCAACGCCATAGCGCTGGGCATGGTGATGCTCAATCGGGGTGAGGAATCCGAAGGTGCTGGCGGCGCGGCGGAAGATGGCGGCGTGCTCCCTGGCTTCGGCCGCTTGCCCCTCAAATTCCGTCACGGCCTCCCCGTCTAGATCCACCCTGGCCCGGGCGGCGAATTCCGGATACATGGTGGTGTATTCGTAGGTTTCACCATCGATGGCCAGTTGCAGGCACCGGGACAGAATCTCTTGCTTTTGCTCCGCGCTGAGGGTTGCCGGGTCGTCGATCACCAGCTCAGGATGCAGCAGGCGGAAGTGGGCGAAAGCATGCTCGGTTTCCTGGTTGGCCGTGTCACGAAACAGGGCCGCCAGTTCGCTGTTGCCGAGTTGTTTGGCCACGGCAGCGAAAAAAAGATATTTGCGATTCGCCATGCTCTCCCCTCCGAAGGCGGCCTCCAGGTTGGCCCGGGTCTGGGGTTTGGCGAGATCCATGGGGACGAATGCGGGACAGCGCCGTCACCGTATCGCTTTGGTTGGTTGGTGGCCGGGAGCGTTTCGCCTTGCCCGCCCGACGGACCGCTGGTGGCCTTTCAGGCGCCATAGTGAAACAGACGGGGCCACCGCCCGCGGTGGTCGCAAGAGGAAAGTGCGGTGCGGATCCCCCAAACCCGCCACTGTCCCGCAACTGTGATGGGGTCACCCCTCAGTCAGAACACTCTCCGTCGTCCCCTCCCCTTCATTCTCGGCGCGGACCGAGGGACCCCATGAAACGCTTCACTCCATCGCTGATCGCCCTGACCGCCGGGGCCCTCGCCCTGCTGGACAGCCATCCGGCCCGGGCCCATGGCAGCGCCGTCGGCGGGCTGCTGGGCGGCCTCTCCCACCCCCTGCTCGGCCTCGATCACCTGCTGATGCTGCTGGCGGTCGGTGCCGCTGCGTCCCTGTTGTCCAGCCGGTTGTTGGTGTGGGCCGGGGCGGGTGCCTTGGTGGGCGCGATGGCCGGCGCCGGGGGGCTGGCCGTGCCCGCCGCGGAGGTCTGGGCGGCCCTGGCTGTTGCGGCCCTGGGTGGTCTGATCTGGGCGGCGATCGATCGGCGATCCCCCGCGACCGAGCGGTTCGCCCAGGACCCCGCGGATTCGCCCCTGGTGGATGGCGGTGTCTCCAGGCGCCTGGCAGCCCTCAGCGGCCCTTTGGTGGCTGGCGGTGTGGCCATCCATGCCCTGCTGCACGCCCGGGAGGCTCCCGCTGGCGCGTCCAGCCTGCTCTGGTGGAGCGGGGCCCTCCTCAGCTCGCTGCTGGTTGGCCTCGGCGCCTTCCAGGCCTTCCAGTCGCTTCCGGCCACCCTCACAAAGGCGTCGGCGGTCGCCTTTCTTCTTCTGGGAGGGCTTCTAGCCCTGGTTCCCCTGGCCGCCCGGGTGGGCTTGGCGGTGGCTTGAAGGCCGAGGGAGGAACGGTCGGCGCCATCATGGCCATCAACCCTGGCCGTTGATGGCATCCCCCATGACCGCCGCCATCCCCGGTTCCTCCTTCCACGCGGACGCTCTCGAAGGGCCTCACATCTCCGAGGCGGGCCGGATGGCGGAGCGCGACCATGGCGACGCTCCCTGGGCGTTGTGGGGCAGTTACCTGAGCGAACGCCAGTGGGGCACCGTGCGGGAAGATTATTCCGCCACTGGCGACGCCTGGGCCTCCTTTCCCCATGACCATGCCCGCTCACGGGTTTACCGCTGGGGAGAGGATGGTCTGCTGGGTCTTTGCGATGAGCAATGCCGCCTTTGTTTTTCTGTGGCGCTCTGGAATGGCCAGGATCCCTTCCTGAAAGAACGCCCTTTTGGCCTCGCGAATCCCGAGGGCAACCACGGCGAAGATCTCAAGGATTATTTCTTTCATCTGGCCAACACTCCCACCCACAGCTTCATGCGGGGTCTCTATAAATATCCACAGCAAGAGTTTCCCTACCAACAGCTCGTAGAGGAAAACAAATGTCGTGGTCGCGACTTGCCGGAATATAAGTTGGTCGACACGGGAATTTTTGATGAAAGCCGCTATTTCGATGTCGTTGTTGAATACGCCAAGCACAGCCCCGAAGACATCCTCATCCGGCTGCGGCTGATCAACCGCGGCCCCCGGGCCGCCCCCCTCACCGTGCTCCCCACCCTCTGGTTTCGCAACACGTGGCGTTGGGGTTACCCCGATGAGGAAAGGCAGCTGATCCGCCGCGACCCCGACCATGGCTCGGCGGTGATCAGTTCTCCCATTCCTCACCTGGGCTCCTACCGCCTCAGCTGCGCGGAAGAGGGGCCGTGGCTCTTCACCGACAACGAAACCAACACGCAGCGCCTTTGGGGGGTGGCCAACGCCACTCCCTACCAGAAAGATGGCTTCCACCGCTTTGTGGTCGGCGGGGAGCACGCAGCGGTCAACCCGGCGGGGGAAGGGAGCAAGGCGGCCTGTCTGCTGGAGCGAACGCTGGCGCCGGGAGAAGAATGGGTGGTGGCCCTGCGGCTCAGCGCCATCACCGATGCTCCCAGCGCCGAGCCCTTCGGTGTCGACTTCGCCGCCACATTCGCGGATCGCGAACGGCAGTGGCTCGACTTCTTCACGCAGCGGCTGCCTGATCTGGATGAGGACGATCGGCGCATCGTCCTGGCGGGGATGGCCGGCTTGCTTTGGAACAAAAAGTTCTACAACTGGAGTGTGTTGCGCTGGCTGGAGGGAGATCCCACCAGCCCACCGCCGCCGCCGGAGCGCTGGAAGAGCGCCAATGCCTACTGGAAGCGGCTTCATGCCCACGACGTGATCTCCATGCCGGACGGCTGGGAATACCCTTACTTCTGCCAATGGGACCTGATGTTCCATGCGGTGTGCTTTGCCCTCATGGATCCGGCGACGGCGAAAGCGCAATCCATGTTGCTGCGCGATCCCCGCTACACCGCTCCCAACGCCCAGACGCCAGCCTATGAATGGGCCCTCTCTGATCCCAACCCACCGATCGGGGCCTGGGCGGCGATGCGCATCTATCAAATCGATCGCAAGAGCAATGATTCCGCTGATTTGGGATTTCTGCGCATGGCCTTCCGCAAGCTGATTCTGGAATACGGCTGGTGGGCCAATCGCAACGACCGCAACGGCTTCAATGTGTTTGAGGGTGGCTTTCTTGGACTCGACAACATCGCTGTCTTTGATCGGCGCTTTCCGCTGGATGACGGCAGCGTGATCGAGCAGTGCGATGGCACCGCCTGGATGGCCTCCCTCAGTCTCAATCTGCTTGTGATTGCCGTTGAGCTCAGCCGAGATGAGCCTGAATACGCCGATCTCTGCGAGCGCTTTGTGATGGATTTTGTGCAGCTCTCGTTAAGCCTCAACAACCCAGCCAAGCGTGAGTTTCTCAACTGGGACGAGGAGGATGGTTTCTACTACGACGTCATCCGCAGGTCCGATGGCAGCACTGACTTCCTGCGGACCCGCTCCTTTTCCGGGCTGGTGCCGTTGCTGGCGGTCCAGAGCTTCGACATGGAGACCATCGGTCGTCTGCCCATGCTGAATGTGTCGCAGTCGTTGGCCTGGTTCGTGCGCGAGCGCAGCGATCCGGCCTGGGTGGTGGAGTATCTCAGCCGTTGGCACAACGATCGCCTGCTCTTCACCCTTGTGCCGGAGGATCGCCTGCGGCGCATCTGCGAGCGACTCTTTGATGAGGATGAATTTCTCTCACCCCATGGCATACGCTCCCTCTCCAAGGTGTATGCCGCCAATCCCTACACCTACACTGAGGGTTGCCAGACCCAGACCCTGGCCTACAGCCCAGCGGACAGCCCGGTGGGTATGTTTGGCGGCAATTCCAACTGGCGGGGGCCCATCTGGATGCCCATGAATTTTCTCTTGTTGGAATCCCTGCAGAAGTTTGCCCATTTCTATGGCGACAGTTTTCAGGTGGAATTCCCCACCCGCTCCGGCCACTGGCTGAATCTCTGGCAGGTGTCGCTGGAGCTGGAGAAACGGCTGGCGAGCCTCCTGCGGCGCAATGGGGCTGGACGCCGCCCCTTCCAGGGGGAGAACGACCTGTTTCAGCGCGACCCCCATTGGCGCGATCTGATCCTCTTCCATGAATACTTTCACGGGGACAATGGCAGCGGAGTGGGCGCTTCCCATCAGACCGGTTGGAGTGCGCTTGTATGCAAGATGCTGCAGCAACTCTCCCTCTATCCCAACGGCTGATCATCCGCCGGCCCGCCATGTTTCAACCGGGATGGTCGGCTCCGGGTTCAGGGAGCCCCCGGGGGGAGGGAAGGCCCCAGGATGGCTGGAAGGCTGCGCAACCGTCCCGCTGGATCGTCCGTGGCCTCCCATAACGGCCCGTAGTGGAAGAAGGCCACCCCCAGACCCCGCTGTCGAGCGGCCGCCACCTTGCCCTGGAGCAGGCGTGAGTCCGTGGGGCGCAGGCGCTGGCCGGCCATCAGGGCCACCGCCATGGGCACCCGCTTCTCCTCCAATTCAGGCCGGCTGAGTTCCGCCGTGAAGCTGGTCAGATCGGGGCGGTAGAGCTGCACCACCACCTCATCCACCAGGCCCGCCCGCACCCAGGTGCGCCAGTCCTGCAGCTGCAGCTTGTAGGCGAAGTCGGCGTAGTTGGGGGAAAGGGAGAAAATCAGACTGGATTTGCGCGCCTTCAACGTGGTGCGCAGGCGCCGCACGAAGGCTGTGATCTTGTCGGCCCGCCAACGCACCCAGGCGGGATCCTCCGCATCGGCGGGCACGGCCCGACCCGTTTCCCGCCGATAAAGCGCCCGGGTGTAGGCGTCATGGCCAAAGGCGATGGGCAGGCTGAAGTGATCATCAAACTGCACCCCATCCACGTCGTAGAGGCTCACCACCTCCACCACCAGATCGATCAGCAGTTGCTGCACCTCCGGCCGGAAGGGATTCAGCCACACCACCTCGCCGGCGGCGCTCATGGAGGTGGTGCTGCCATCGCGTTTTCGGGTGAGCCACTGGGGGTGGCGTGTGGCCAGTTCCGAGCTGGGGGGCGCCATGAAGCCGAATTCAAACCAGGGCAACACCTGCATCCCCTCGGCCCGCGCCAGCCGGATCAACTCCGCCAGCGGGTCCTGCCCCTGCAGCCCCCGCAGGGTGAAGGTCTGGAGTTGGCGTTGCCGCGTCACTGTGCCGGCGTGGTAGGTGTAGCCGCCGTTCCACACCACCGGGTAGAGAGTGGTGAAGCCCAGTTGCCTCAGCTGCCGCACCGCTTGCTCCAGCTTCGGACCATCCCGAAGGGTTCCCATGTCGTTGAGGGTGAACCAAACCCCTCGCAGCGGTTGGGCGGGTGCCGGCGGGGCCGGCTTGGCGCCGGGGGCGGCGGGCAGCGGGGGGGGAAGGGTCGGCAGCCCCGCCGGAGCCGCGACGCCCTGCGCCAGGGCTGGAGCCCCGTGGCGCTCGACCGCGGGGGAGGGAGCCGGGGGCGGAGCGACGAGAGCCATCCCGGGCCCGGGGGCGATCAGGGCCAGGGCCAAAGGTCCCAGGCCCCCCAGCACGCCCCCGAGGCGGCGGTGTCGACGACCCGCAGGCATGGGGGGGCGGCCCATCAGAGGCCAACAACCCTACCGACCCCGGCTCAGGGCCGCAGCAACTCCCGGGCCACCTGTTCCACCGAGGCCGGATGGGCCATCAGCTCATGGTGTTGCAGGTGAAGCGGGCGCAACACCTCCCGGCGGCCCACGGGCAGCACGGCGGACCACCCCGGAAACACCATCAGATCCGCGAGGCAGTAAAAGGAGCAGCAGTCGAGTCCCGCCAGGGCCCCGGGATCGGCGTTCAGGCGCTCCAGGAGGGAACTGCCCACCTTCATGTCCGCCACGCTGGCCAACCAGCGACCGGGCCAGGGCAGGGCGGTCCATGTGCCCTGTTGGGGGCTGGCGACGCTTGTGAACCGGCGCACGCGCTTGGCCCCGTCCAGCAGCTGAATCCAAGTGCGGCTGATCACACCGCCCATGGAGAACCCCATCACATCCAGGGGGGCCTCGTCGCCGAAGCGGTGGTCGACCGCGCGGCCCAGCTCGGCGGCCAGATCCGGCAACGGCACCACCCCCAACCCGTGGGGCAGATGGGGCATCAGAACCTCGCGGCGGTCGCCGATGGCCCGTCGCAGGCTGTTGAACAAGGCCGGCGTGTCCCACAGCCCGTGCACCAGCACCAGGGGAGGTGGGCTCAAAGCGGCAGCGGCCGGTGTTGGAACCGCCGTTGGCCATGGACATAGTCCGCGGCGATGTGGCCTTCGCCCCGCAGCAGGTAGCGGTAGGTGACCAAACCCTCCAGTCCCACAGGACCGCGGGGCGGCAGGGTCTGGGTGCTGATGCCCACCTCCGCGCCAAAGCCGTAGCGATGGCCATCGGCGAAGCGGGTGGAGCAGTTCCAGTAGACGCCAGCGCTGTCGACGCTGGCCAGAAACCGCTCCGCCACCGCCTTGTCGCCTGTGCAGATCGCCTCGGTGTGGCGGGAGCCGTGGCGGGCGATGTGGGCGAGGGCGTCCTCCAGATCCGTCACCACCTTCACGCTGAGGGTCAGATCCGAATATTCCGTGTCCCAGTCGGCCTCGGTGGCGGGGGTGGGCACCCCGAGGGCGCAGGCCCGCGGATCCCCTCGCAATTCCACGCCCGCTTCCCCCAGGGCCGTGATCGCCGGGGGCAGGAAGCGGGGGGCGATGGCCTGATGCACCAGCAGGGTTTCGATGGCGTTGCAGGCGGCCGGGTATTGGGCCTTGCTGTCGACGCAGAGCCGCACGGCCTGTTCCACATCGGCGGCCGCGTCGACATAGAGGTGGCAGAGGCCATCGGCGTGGCCGAGCACCGGAATGCGGGTGTGGTCTTGGATGTAGCGCACCAGGGCGTTCGACCCCCGGGGGATGATCAGATCCACCAGCCCGTCGAGGCGCAGCAGGCCAAGGCTTTCTTCCCGGCTGGTGAGCAGCTCCAGGCAGCCCGGGTCGACGCTGGAGTGCGCCAGACCCTCCTGGAGCGCCTCCAGGATGGCCCGGCAGCTGTGCGCCGCCTCCCGCCCGCCCTTGAGGATGGCCCCGTTGCCGGAGCGGATCGCCAGGGAAGCGATCTGCATCACGGCATCGGGCCGCGCCTCGAAGATCACGCCGAGCACCCCCAGCGGCACGGTGATCCGCTCCAACACCAGGGCGTCATCCAGCTGGGTGTGGAGCTGGCGGCGACCGAGCGGATCCGGCAGGGAGGCCACCTGGCGCACTCCCGCGATGGCCGTGGCGAGCTTGTCGGCATCGAGCTTCAGACGGGCCACCAGGGGGGGCGCCAGGCCTTCGGCGGCGGCGGCCTCCCGGTCGGCCTGGTTGGCCTGCAAGATGCCCGCGCTGGCGCGCTCCAGGGCCTCGGCCATGGCGGCCACGGCGGCCTGGCGCTCCCCATCGCCGCGCTGGGCGAGGGCCATGGCCGAGCGGCGCACGGCAGCGGCCCGCTGCAGCAGGTCCGGGGAGGGCTCTGGAGGGGAGGACGGGGACGATGGGCTCATGCTCCCATCTTCCCAAGCCGAGGTCGCGCGCCGCGGCCTGCCCTTCCCAAGAGATGTGACGACGCCCCCCAGCCTGAACCGCGCCTGGCTAAGCCTGAAAGATCCGTGCCTCCCACGCCCATGGTCGTCACCCCTGCTGGTGTCACCCCTGCCGGTGGTGTTCCCGCCAGCTTTGTTCCCCCCGCCAGCGGGGTCGGGGCGGGCGTTCTGCCCGAGGTGCTCAAGGAAACCGGCCAGCGGGAGGTGTTCTGCGGTCTCACCTCCATCGTCTGGTTGCATCGCCGCATGCCCGACGCCTTTTTTCTCGTGGTGGGCTCCCGCACCTGCGCCCATCTGATCCAGAGCGCTGCGGGCGTGATGATCTTCGCCGAACCCCGTTTCGGCACGGCGATTCTCGGGGAACGGGATCTGGCGGGGCTGGCCGATGCCAACGACGAGCTCGATCGGCTGGTGCGTGACCTGCTCGAGCGGCGGCCGGAGATCCGCACCCTCTTCCTGGTGGGCTCCTGCCCCAGCGAGGTAATCAAGCTTGATCTGGCCCGCGCCGCCGAGCGCCTCACCCAGCAGATGGCCGGTCGTGTTCGGGTGCTCAATTATTCCGGCAGCGGCATTGAAACCACCTTCACCCAGGGAGAGGACCAGGCCCTGATGGCCCTGCTCCCCCTGCTCCCCGCCAGTGACGAGGACCAGCTTTTGATCGTCGGCACCCTGGCCGACGCCGTTGAAGACCGCTTCAGCACCCTGTTCGCGCGCATGGGCCTGCCCCGGGTGCGCAGCCTTCCCCCCCGCCGCTCCACCGACCTGCCCCCCATCGGCAAGGGCACCCGGCTGCTGCTGGCCCAGCCCTTCCTCAGCGCCACGGCCCGCGCTCTGGCGCATCGCGGCGGCCAGTTGATCCAGAGCCCCTATCCCTTCGGCGTCGAGGGCAGCCGCCTCTGGATGGAGGCCGCCGCCGCCGCCTTTGGCCTGGCGCCGGCGGCCGTGGCGGAGGTGTTGGATCCCCTGGTGGAGCGGGGCCGGCGGGCGATCGCGCCCCACCGGGAGGTGCTGGCGGGCAAGCGGCTCTTCCTGATGCCCGATTCCCAGATGGAGATCCCCCTGGCCCGGTTCTTGGCCCGGGAATGCGGCATGGAGCTGGTGGAGGTGGGCGTGCCCTACCTGGACCGCCAGCTGATGGCCGCTGAGCAGGCCCTGCTGCCGGCGGGCACCCAGCTCAGCGAAGGTCAGGATGTGGAGCGCCAGCTGGATCGGGTGCGCAGGGAGCGGCCTGATCTGGTGGTGTGCGGCCTGGGCCTGGCCAATCCGCTGGAAGCGGAGGGGCTGGCGACGCAGTGGTCGATCGAGCTGGTGTTCAGCCCGATCCACGGTTGCGATCAGGCCGGTGAGCTGGCCGAACTCTTCGCCCGCCCCCTGCGCCGTCGCGAGCGGCTTCGCTTCGCCTAGTCGGCCGCCGTTTCCCTCTTCCCCCGTCCGTCGTCCCCCCTCTGACCTCGACCGCCATGGAACTCACCCTCTGGACCTATGAAGGCCCCCCCCACGTGGGCGCCATGCGCATCGCCGCCTCGATGGAGGGGGTGCACTACGTGCTCCATGCCCCCCAGGGCGACACCTACGCCGATCTGCTGTTCACGATGATCGAGCGGCGGGACAAGCGCCCGCCCGTGACCTACACCACGTTTCAGGCGCGGGATCTGGGGGGCGACACGGCCGAGCTGGTGAAGCGCACCGTGGCCCACGCGGTGGAACGCTTCCAGCCGGAGGCCCTGCTGGTGGGAGAGAGCTGCACCGCCGAGCTGATCCAGGACCAGCCGGGGGCCTTGGCCGCCGGCATGGAGTTGGGGGGCATCCCGATGGTGAGCTTGGAACTGCCGGCCTATTCCAAGAAGGAAAACTGGGGCGCCGCCGAAACCTTCTACCAGCTGGTGCGGGGTCTGCTGAAGGAGCAGCTGCCGCCTCCCGGCAGCCCGAAGATTTCCCCCACCCGCTGGAAGGAGGAGGGCCGGCGGCCGCGGGTCAACCTGCTCGGCCCCACCCTGCTGGGGTTTCGCTGCCGGGATGATGTGCGGGAAATCAGCCGTTTGCTGGCGGAGCACGGCATCGATGTGAGCGTTGTGGCGCCCCTGGGGGCCCGGCCGGCGGATCTGCTGCGCCTCCCCTCCGCCGATGCCAACGTCTGCCTCTATCCGGAGGTGGCTGGGCCGGTGTGCGGCTGGCTGGAGCGAACGTTCGGCCTGGCCGCGGTGAAAACCGTGCCGATCGGCATCGCCGCCACCACGGCCTTTCTGAAGGAACTGACGACGGTGCTCGGGCTGGAAGAGGGACCTCCGGAGAGGGCCGCCCGGGCGGAGAGCGACCGCCGCTCCCGCCTGCCCTGGTATTCCCGCTCGGTGGATTCCACCTATCTGACGGGCAAGCGCGTGTTCATCTTTGGCGACGCCACCCATGCCATCGCCGCTGCCCGCATCGCCAGTCAGGAACTGGGCTTTACGGTGGTGGGCCTTGGCACCTACAGCCGGGAGTTGGCACGGGAGGTGCGGGCCGCCGCCAAGGAGTTGGGCCTGGAAGCGCTGATCAGCGACGATTACCTGGTGGTGGAGAAGGCGATGGCCGAGGCGGTGCCGGAGCTGGTGCTCGGCACCCAGATGGAGCGCCACAGCGCCAAGCGGCTCGGCATCCCCTGCGCCGTGATCAGCACCCCGCTCCACGTGCAGGATGTGCCCGCCCGCTATTCCCCTCAGATGGGCTGGGAGGGGGCGAATGTGATCTTCGACGCCTGGGTGCACCCGCTGATGATGGGCCTGGAGGAACACCTGATCGGCATGTTCCGCCACGACTTTGAATTCGTGGATGGCCACCGCAGCCACCTGGGCGATGGGGCACCCTCCGTGAGTCCGGCCGCCGATCCGGTGCATGAGGGCAGCGCGGTGGCGGCCGCTGCCGCGGTGGCGTCTTCGGTGGCGTCTTCGTCTGGAGTGGCGGTGGCGGAAGCCCCGGCGGCCGTGGCGGTGGCCTCTGGTGAACCCGAGTGGACCAGCGATGGCGAGGCCGAGCTGCACAAGATTCCCTTCTTCGTGCGCGGCAAGGTGCGGCGGAACACCGAGGCCTTTGCCCGTGAGCGGGGCCTGTCCCGGATCACCGCCGAGACCCTCTATGACGCCAAGGCCCACTTCAGTCGCTGAGGGGGCTGCCCAAGCCAGGCGGGCAGACATGCGGGCAAGTGGCCCAGCTTGAAGACGAACAATCGAGGCCATCCCTTAGTTTTTGCCTGCTTGGTCTCGGGTCAATGCGGCGTGTCGTTCTCTTCTCTGTGGTGGTTTTCAGCACAACGCTCCTGCCGGTTCAGATGAGGGCCCAGGGCAGTGACGCCCCCCCGAAGGCTGGCCAGAGCACCCTGGTCAATGGCACCACCGAAGCGCGGCCCCATGGCGATTGGAGCGGCACCTATCAAAACTCGGGGATCAATTTGCTTTCCGCCCGCCAGACCCGGAAGGGAATCCTGGTGCGGGTGAAACGCCTGATCAAGCCGGGGGGCGATGCCGCCAAGGAAATGGCGCGCGGCATTCCAATCTTTTCCACCGCGGCCAACTGGGCCACCCTCGGGCTTTACAACCGGGCCCTCAAATCCGATGGGGAGGCCGTGCGGGCCACATGGCTGAGCCTCGATTGCGACAAGAAAACCTTCAACGTGAGTGGCGATGGCTATTCCTGGCAAAACATTTACAACGATCAGTATGGTCAGGCGGAAGACCTTTATTATCAATTTTGTGTGACCTCTGAGGGCCAAGAGAAGCCGCGCTACCTCGCCTTGCCCCCCGCCGATCCAGACATGTTGCGTTCGGCGCACATTCAGTAGGGCGTGTGCGGAGTGGCGGTCAATCCGGCGTCCTCCCGCTGGCCGATGCGGTTCGCGTGGCGACTCCGCCACCTGGTTGTTTCCTCTCCCTTCAGGACACCCTGCCGTGGGTCAACAGCCTCTGTTCTGTCCATGGCTTCACGCCCCTCAGGGTCGCCCGATCCACTGGGCTCAACAGCGAAAGCTCAGCCAGCGAGGCCATGCCCCTCTCTGACCCTGTGAAGGTGTCGCCGGCAGCGGGGCAAGGCGCCTGATCTGGCGCGTGAGGTGGAGTGTCTGCACGCTTCTCTACCTTTTTGCCGTTGTGCCAGCAGCGGCAACCGCTGGAAAATGGTGTGGTTTGATTTGCGCCCTGGCCTCCATGCTCCCCTGGCTGCTGGCCGCCGTTTCCCTGGCGGCGGTCGTGCTCACGGCTCCTTTGCTGGGGCGACAACTGTTTGAGGTGTTCGATGGGAGGCCCCAACCCGCCTGGGATCGCTGGCTGACCCCGATCGAGGACGCGCTGCTGCGCTGGATCGGCGATGCCGGCCGCAGTGCCGAATCCGCCGCCGGATACCTGGTGCCGCTTCTGATCAGCAATGCGCTGTTCGCCCTGCCGGCCCTGACGCTGCTGCTGTTCCAGCCGGGCTGGCTCAACCCCTTGGGATACGGCGGCCTGCGCTGGGATCTGGCGCTGCACACCGCGATCTCCTTTCTCACCAACACCGATCAGCAGCATCTGATCCCCGAGCAGAGCCTCGGGACCCTCGCCCAGCTGGGGGCCATGCAGTTCCTGATGTTCGTTTCAGCGGGCACGGGGCTGGCGGTGGGCTTTGCCGTGATTCGCGGTTTCAGCGGTCGGCCGATCGGGAACTTTCACCGCGATCTGCTGCGCTCCCTCACCCGGGTGCTGATCCCCGGCGCGATGCTGCTCGCCCTGTTCCTGCTGGTCTGCGGCGTGCCGATGACCCTCGCGCCACCGCTGCAGATCACCACCCTGGAGGGAGCCCCCCAATTGCTGCCCCGGGGCCCGATCGCCTTGTTCGAGGCGATCAAGCAGCTCGGGGAGAACGGCGGCGGTTTTGTGAGCGCCAACTCCGCCCACCCCTATGAGAACCCCACCCTGCTCACCAACCTGGTGTCCACCTGGGCGATGCTGATGATTCCGGCCGCCACGATCGATGCCTTCGGGCGGTTCCTGGGCCACCGGCGCCAGAGCAACCTGCTGCTGGTCCTGGTAATTGGCCTGCTGCTGATTGGCGCCGCCGTCGCCATGGCCGCGGAGCAGGCGGGTAATCCATTGCTCCACAGCTGGATCAGCGGCGGCAATCTGCAGGGCAAGGAGCTGCGCTTCGGGCCAGCCCTCAGCGGCCTGTGGGCCGTCGTCACAACGGGCACCATGACCGGTGCGGTGAACGGCGCGATGGATGCGGCGATGCCGCTGACGATCCTCACCGCCCTGTTCCATCTCTTTCTCCAGGTGGTCATCGGCGGCCAGGGCACAGGCATCGCCAATCTGCTGGTGTTCGTGCTGCTGACGGTGTTTCTCACCGGATTGATGGTGGGGCGCACTCCGGAATTCCTGGGGCGCAAGGTCGAGAAGACCCAGGTGGTGTGGGCCAGCCTGATCCTGCTGATCCACCCGATCTTTGTGTTGATCCCAGCGGCGATCACCCTGGCGGGGGGCGACCCTTTGGCGGGCATCACCAACCCCGGCTCCCATGGCATCAGCCAGGTGGTCTACGAATACGCCTCGGCGGCCGCCAACAACGGCAGTGGTCTGGAGGGCCTGGCAGACAGCACACCTTGGTGGAACCTCAGCACCAGCCTCAGCCTGCTGGGGGGGCGCTATTTGCCGATCGCGGCCCTGCTGGCCCTGGCCGATGGCTTCCGCCGCAAGCCGGCTCTGGAGCCCAGCCCCGGCACCCTGCGCACCGACACCGGCCTGTTCACCGGCGTGACCGCCGTGGTGTTGGTCATCCTTGGCGCTCTCACCTTCTTCCCGGTGCTGGCCCTCGGCCCGATCGCGGATGCGCTCACCCTTGGCGTCCTGAGATGACCAGCACACCCTCCCGCGCCATCTTTCCCCGCATGCCGCGCGGGCCGCGTCAGCAACGTCGCCACACCGAACGCCCCCGCCAGCAGGGACTGGTGCGGCGGGCCGTTGTCGAGGCGTTCCGCAAGCTCGACCCCCGCCTGGCGGTGACCAATCCGGTGATGTTCGTGGTGTGGTGCGGCACCGCCCTGTGCCTGGCGCTCACCCTGGAGCCGCGGCTTTTCGATGCCCGGGCTGATGGGGGCGAGCGGGGCTTCCATGGCCTGATCACCCTCTCCCTGCTGGCCACCCTGCTGTTCGCCAACTTCGCCGAGGCCTTGGCGGAGGGACGGGGCAAGGCCCAGGCCGATGCCCTCCGTCGCACCCAGGCCCGCACCCGGGCCCGCCGTCAACAAAGCGATGGCGCGATCGAGCTGGTGGACTCCTCGGATCTGCGCCGCGGCGATCTGGTGCAGGTGCAGGCCGGTGATGTGATCCCCGCTGACGGCGAGGTGATCGCAGGGGTGGCCTCGGTGGATGAATCGGCGATCACGGGCGAATCGGCTCCGGTGCTCAAGGAGGCCGGATCAGATGTGGCCGGCTCCGTCACCGGCGGCACCCGCATCTTGTCCGATCAGCTCACCCTGCGAATCAGCGCCGATCCGGGCAAGGGCTTCATCGATCGCATGATCGCCCTGGTGGAGGGGGCCGAACGCAGCAAGACGCCCAATGAAATCGCCCTCACCGTGTTGCTGGCGGTGCTCACCCAGGTGTTTCTGATCGCGGTGGCCACCCTCTCGCCGGTGGCCGGCCACCTGCGGCAGGCCCCCTCGGTGGTGACGCTGGTGGCCCTGCTGGTGGCCCTGATCCCCACCACCATCGGTGGCCTGCTCAACGCCATCGGCATCGCCGGCATGGACCGGGTGGCCCAGTTCAACGTGATCGCCACCTCCGGACGGGCGGTGGAGGCCTGCGGCGATGTCAACACCCTGGTGCTCGACAAGACCGGCACGATCACCCTCGGCAGCCGCCTGGCGGAGGAGTTCCTGCCGTTGGGCGGCCACAGCGGCGCGGAGCTGGCGGAGGCGGCTCTGGGGGCGAGTTGCTTCGATCAGACCCCGGAGGGCCGCTCCATCGTGCGGTTGGCAGAAAAGTTCGCTGCCGTGCTGCCCTTCGATCCGGCCCAAGCCAGTGGCATGGACTTCTCGGCCCGCACCCGCATGAGCGGAACCGATACGGCCGCAGGCCTGGAGTTCCGCAAGGGGGCGGTCGACGCGGTCAAGGGCTTTGTGCGCTCCCGCGGCGGCACGGTTTCCTCCGAACTCGATGGCTGCTTCGAGCAGGTCTCGCGCCAGGGGGGCACTCCCCTGGCCGTCTGCCGCGGTGCTGAGGTGTACGGGGTGATCCATCTCAAGGACATCATCAAACCCGGCATCCGTGAACGCTTCAACCAGCTGCGGCGCATGGGCATTCGCACCGTGATGCTCACCGGCGACAACCCGATCACCGCCGGGGTGATCGCCCGCGAGGCCGGGGTCGACGACTTCATCGCCGAGGCCACGCCGGAAGACAAGATCGCCGTGATTCAGCAGGAGCAGCGCCTGGGGAAGCTGGTGGCGATGACGGGCGATGGCTCCAACGATGCCCCGGCCCTGGCCCAGGCCAATGTGGGCGTGGCAATGAATTCCGGCACCCAGGCGGCCAAGGAGGCGGCCAACATGGTTGATCTCGACAGTGATCCCACCAAGCTGATCGACATCGTGACCATCGGCAAGCAGCTGCTGATCACCCGCGGTGCCCTCACCACCTTTTCGATCGCCAATGACATCGCCAAGTATTTCGCCATCCTGCCAGCGTTGTTTGCTGGCGCTGGCCTGGAGCCTCTCAATGTGATGCGCCTCGCTTCACCCCAGTCGGCGATTCTTTCGGCGATGGTGTTTAATGCCCTGATCATTCCCGCCCTGGTGCCCCTCGCCCTCCGGGGGGTGGAGTTCCGGCCCCTGACCGCCGAGCAGCTGCTGCGTCGCAATCTGCTGGTCTTCGGCGCCGGCGGTGTGGTTGCCCCGTTCGTGGGGATCAAGTTGATCGATTTGGCCCTCGCCGCTCTCCGCCTGATCTGATTGGTCTCCCCTGATTCGTCTGGTTGGATCCAGGGATCTGACGTCTGTTGTCTGGTCCCCGAACTCTTTTCCCGGTTTGCCGTTCTCAAAGATCCCATGGCCCGCCTTCTGCACCCCCGCTTCTGGCTGCCCCTGCTGCTCGCCGTCGGCGGCATCGTCCTGGCCCCCCTGTTCCGCGGCAGTCAGCCGCCGCCGCAGAGCCATGCCCTCGCCCTGCTGCTCAGCGGCACCCTTGCCCTGGCGGGTTATCTGTTTGCCGTGATCGCCCGACCGGAGAAGTTTTGATGACGTTCACCGCCCAACTGCTGAGGGGGGTGCGCGCCACCCTGGTGTGCTGGTTGCTCACGGTGGTGGTGATCACCCTGCCGCTGCTCGGCCTGGCCCGGCTGGTGGCCCCCCAGGCCGCCGGTGGCAACCTGATGCGCCGCGATGGCCAGGTGGTGGGCTCGCGCCTGATCGGCCAGAGCTTCCGCTCCGCTCGCTACCTGCGGGGCCGCACCGCCGGCGCCCCCAACCTGGCCCCCAGCAATCCGGCGCTGAAGGAGCGGGTGGCCGCCGCCGCCCGCTCCTGGCAGAACCAGGGGGTCAGCCAGCCGGCCGCCGACCTCCTGCAGGATTCCGGCTCCGGCGTGGATCCCCACATCAGCCTGGAGGCGGCGCGCCAGCAGCTGCCCCTCCTGGCCCGCGCACGGCAGCTTCCCCTGGCCCGGCTCGAGGCGCTGCTGCGCCAGAACCAGGAGGGCCCCCTCAGCCTGCAGGCGATCGAGCCGGTGGTGAACGTGCTCGCCTTCAACCTGGCGCTGGATCAGCTGAGCGCAGCGGCCCCGGCGCCGCGTTCGTCAGCCGCGAACCAGCCATGATCCGCTCCACCCATCGCCGCGGCCGCCACAAGGTGTTCATCGGCATGGCGCCGGGGGTGGGCCAGACCTGTCGCATGCTGCAGGAAGGCAAGGAGGACGCGGGCGGCAGCTTCCTCTCCATGGAGAGCGCCGAGATCCTGCCCACGATGGCTCGGGCGGCCCGGGAGCGGCGGATCACCCAGATCGTGCTGGGCCCGACGATGCGTGCACGCCGCAAGGCGCTGTTCCGCCGGCCGTTGTCCGAGCGGTCGCAACATCAGCTGCGCGGCCAAAACATCGATCTGCACCTGATCTCCGAGGGGCTGCCGCCGCAACCCCTGGAGGAGAACGGCTGGTGAGGCTCTTCAGGACACCGATCGGTCTGGTGTGGGCGATTTGGCTGCTGATTCTGCTGCTGGAGCTGGCCACGCCAGAACCTGGCCCTTGTGCTGATCGACCGATGGCTCATCTGCCTGAGTCTGGCGGGCACCACTGGCCTGCTGGTGGGCCACCGGGAGTTGGAGCCTCAGCGCATTGCCATGGAGGATTCCCTTTGGGTGCGGCGGATCTGGGCCGCTGGTGCCCCGTGGAGATCCGCACATGGAGCGGGCCCTGTCGCGGATGGAGCTGGCGCCAACAACCGAGCCATCGCCCGGCAGCTGGGGATTGGCGAGGGCACCGTCCGCAGCCATGTGCACGTGCTGCCGCGGAAACGGCAGGTGAGCAACCGCACCCAGGCCGCCCTGATCTGGCTGGCGGCCACTGAGCGAGCCGGGTGAAGAGGTCCGCTCAGTGGCTGACGGGCCAGCCCTGTCACCCCACAGGCGGAACGTCCTCACCGCTTTCTTGCTGTCGGCCGCCAGGGCGCATCGCTGCAGGCTGCGATGGCGACGGAGAGGCCTGCGAGTTGCTGTCAGCATGGGCAGGCTCGGATTGCTGCGGGGCGCGATCGCAAAGGAGTCATGAAGTCTTGGATCGAAGCCGAAACCCAATTCATTTTTGAGTGGATTATTGGCGTTGACATGGGATGCAATCATCGATCTTGTCTGACCAAGTTTAAGAATTCACTAAGGTCACAACGTGATCTGCGACACTACGAAAATTGGATGTCTGGATAAAATTAGAATGTGATTCTCTAAGGTGCCTTGAATACCATTCGGGCCTGGTTGCCCCAGATTGCGCTTTGTTTGCTGATGCAGGGCGGCATTGTCGCCACCGGTTTGTTGCTGCACCATTGGCTAGACGATTCCCCACCGTGCTGCGACCGACACCTGGTGCTCTGAGTTCTCGCCTCCTCGAGGAGAGGCCGGCGGGGTTGCCAGGCCAGCTTTTCGTGCATGGGGGTCGCGGCCCCACCCTGTTCAGTGCCGTGCTGTTCGAACCGGCTGGCCCGAGGCTGATGCAACTGGAAACTCCTGAACAGCTGGAATGCCTGTATCGCCAGCAACGACCAGTATGGTTGCGGGTCATCGGTCTTGGAGATGGCCCACTGATTCGCAGGATGCTGGAGCGCCTGCAGGTGTCTGAACTTCTGTTTGCACCCATCCTGGACGTGCCCCAACGGCCCCGGGTTGATTTGCTGGATGAGGCCCTGCTGGTGGTGCTGCATCGCCTCAGCTTTGCCCGCAGTCCGTTGCACTTGCTGAGCTCCCAGGTTGGTTTCCTGTTGTTGCCGCAATGGTTGGTCACCTTCGAGGAAGCTCCGACCGCAGAAGCGTTTCCTCAACTGACACACTGGCTGCAGAGCCAGGACGCCGCCGGGGACGCCAGTGATCTGGACGATATTCTGCATTATTTGGTGGATGAGGTTCTCGACGGTTTGTTCCCGATGTTGGAGCAGATCTCCAATCGCCTCGATGATTTGGAAGAAGCAGTGTTGCGTGATCCCAGGCCAGCCTTGCTCAACAAGACTTTCATTCACCGCAGCAATCTACGCACAATTCGCTCTCAGGTCTGGCCGCTGCGTCATCAGATTCGGGTGCTGCTCCGCCAACGCCAGAAGTTGTTGGGTCCAGAAGCCCTGAGTGGATTTCAGGACATGGCTGAAACGGTGGAACTGCTGTTCGACAGCACCGAACTCTTGCGCCATCAATGTGATGCCATCACCCAGACCTATGGCGCCAGTGTTGGCAACCGGATGAACCAGGTGATGAAGACACTGACCATCCTTACCAGCATCTTTGCTCCACTCACATTTATCGCTGGCATATATGGCATGAACTTTGAGAATATGCCGGAGTTGAAATGGCACTATGGCTATGCCCTGATCCTGGTGGCCATGTTGATGGTGGCGGCAGTGCAGGCATGGTGGCTGTGGCGGCGGGGCTGGTTCGAGGATTGGACGACACCACGCTGACGTCTCTGTCAGCCGAGCCCGCTGGGCGCCTCATTCCTCCGGGCACCGCTCCGCTTTGGGTTGCTTTGCCGGACCTGACGCTCTTCCCATGACCGCGCCTCTGTTCGACTGCCATTCAAAGCAGCCTTGGCGCGTTAACAGAGGGCAGTCCCTCGGATCTGTGCTCTGCAAAACATGCTTTGGTGATGACGATGCAACGTTCTTATTCTACTCTTAACCTTAGAGTTGCATCTGCTTTTCAAAGGAGCGGTGATCATGATAATTTGTTTCAAACAGGCTTACTCATTGGTGCTCCGCATCTCCCGATCACGCATGATGAGTCTTGTTAACATCAGAGAGGGGCGAAATCAGCCAGGGCAATCGGGAGTTGTTGCCGCTGCTGAATTCACAACCATCTGACTCATTTCTGTTGTCCTCTTGGAGTGGAGTTCGATTCTTGTCCACCACATGCATTTCTCCATCACTACCCAGATTCCCGTAACCACCAATGAAAAATCTTGAGCTGAACACCATCGCTTCTCTGGCAGGGGATCGCGTTCCCTCCCGGGTGGCACAAGGGGATGTGATTTTCCAAGAAGGCGACTTTGGGGACACGCTCTTTTGACTTTCCAACGAACCATCCTTCACCCATGTTTCCCCGCTCAGGTCTTGTTCCTTCCTCTGTCGTTGAACCTGATGCCATGAGACTCCGCACCCGGTCCCCGTACCCGTTGTTCTGGTTCGGGATGGCGTCAATGGTCACCGCCGTCGTGGCCAGTTCGCCCCTGGCCTGTGCGCAATCCCTTGCCCAAGGTGCTGGCAACCGTGTTTCTGGCATCCGGATCGGCGGCTCCAGCACGGTTTTCCCGATCATGATGGAGGCGATCAAGGCCTTCCGTGCGTCAGGTCATAACGCCAAGATTGATCTCAAGGAGACCGGCACCAGTGATGGCTTCAGGCGCTTCTGCGCCGCTCAGCTTGAGATCGCCAATGCTTCGCGGCCGATCAACCGCAAAGAACTGAAGGCGTGCGCCAGTAATCGCATCAGCTTCATTGAGTTGCCAATAGCTTTTGATGCCCTCTCGATCGTGGTCCATCCCGCGAACACCTGGGCGAGACAGATCACCACCAAAGAGCTGGCTCGGCTCTGGGGGCGACAGGCAGAGGGGAAAATCAACAGCTGGAATGATGTGAACCGGGATTGGCCTGATCGACCGATCAAGCTTTGCGGCCCTGGCAAAGATTCCGGCACCTACGACTATTTCAACAAGGCCATCAATGGTAGCATCGATAATTCAAGGCAAGATTATGCCTCCAGCGAGGATGATAACGTGATTGCCAGCTGCGTCGCCCAGAACCCCAATGCCCTTGGCTATTTTGGCTTCAGCTATTACAAAGCCAATCAAAACAAACTCAGGGCACTTGCTGTCGATGCATCACAGGGCCCTGTGAAACCATCGGTCGCCAATGTTCAGTCCGGCCGCTATCAACCCCTTTCGCGCCCTTTGTTCATCTATGTGAATGACAGGGCTCTCGCGGCTAAGGCTGATCTGCAGAAATTCACCACATTCACCATTCGCAACGGCCTCCGACTTGTTGAGGCGGCTGGAGACATTCCACTGCCGGCCAGCACCTATCGACTTGTCGAATTGAAGCTTTACAAGCGATTGACTGGAAGTGCGTTCTCTGGCGACTTACCCGTGGGCCTCAGCATCGGGGAGGCACTGAGACGGAGTTTTGATGCCAACAAGCTCCCTCAATTCCGCTAGTTCTGATTCAATTATTCTCCAGTCCGATGCAGCCACAAGACAGGTGTTTGCGTGAATCATCCGCCGGGAGCAAGCGCGGGATCTCCCGTCGCTCGCTGCTCCTTCACGTGCTTGGGCTGGGCACGGCCACCGCTGGCGCGGCCCTGTCCGGGGTCATCCCTTCCGCTCAGGTGTTGGCGTCGCCAATGGCTCGCAAACCAGTTCCGGCCCTTCCGTTTCAGCCCCTGCGCGGCCCCATTCCCCTTCCCGGCGATGGCCTGAGCGCAGCGGAGCAGCAGCGCGCCTACTCCCGCGTCGCCCTGCAGGATCAACTGCTGCTGCCTGAGGGCTATGGCAGTGAGGTCCTTGTTCAGTGGGGAGATCCGGTGGCAAACGGGCACTTTGGCTACAACAACGACTACCTCGCCTGGACGCCCCTCGATGGTGAGAGGGCCTTGCTGACAGTGAACTTCGAGTTCATCAGCCCTCGCCCCTGGGTCGCCGGCTACGGGGCGGTGATGGGCCGCGAACCTCCTTTCCAGGAGCTGCGGAGGTTGCTGGCGGAGCGGGGCGGCAGCGTCAACGCCTTGACCTTGGCGGTGGATGATCCGCTCCGCCGCCCCCTGCTGGAGGTGGCCACCGCCGCCATGGAAGACGTGGGTCTTGGTGTGGTCGAGATCGAGCGCAGGGCTGATCAGCGCTGGCGCCGCCGTCGGGGCTATTACGACCGGCGCATCAACGGCCTGACCGGTCTTGATCGCCCGGAGGCGCGACTGCACTGCAGCGGGCCGGCGGCAGCGGTGTTTCGCCGGCGCCAGCGACTCGGCCACGACGATGGCCTCGGCGATCGCATCATCGGCAGCTTCGCGAACTGCGCCGGCGGCCAGACCCCCTGGGGCACGGTGCTTTCCGCCGAGGAGAACGTTCAGAGCCAGGTGGTCGAGGCGGTGTACGCCGATGGCAGCTCGCCGCCGCCGTCGGAGCGGCCCTTCCGATTCGATGGCGACCGGCTGGAGGGCCTGGGCAACCCCTTCGGCCTGGTGGGCAACAAATATGGCTGGATGGTGGAGATCGATCCCCGCCGGCCAGAGCGTCCGCCGGTGAAACACACGGCCCTGGGGCGCTTCCGCCATGAGGCTGTGGCCGTACGCGCCCGCAGCGGTCAACCGCTGGTGGTGTATTCCGGTTGCGACCGCCATGGCGGCCATCTCTACCGCTATGTGAGCGCAGCGATCGTGAGGGACCCCGCCGATCCGGCCAACTCCCGGCTTCTGGAACAGGGTCGGTTGGAGGTGGCACGGTTTGAGGCGGGCGGTGGTGGCCGTTGGATCCCGCTGCAGCCGCAAACGCCGCTCAACCCGCTGCCCCCCTCCCACTTCTCCCGTTTTGATCTGCCCGCTGTGCTGCCGCTGCCGCACAGCGACAGGAGCAGGGTTGGCGCTGAGCGGATGGAGAGCGATGCCCAGCTGAACGCCTACTGCCAGCGCTTCAGCACCCTGGCCGATCTCTACCCGGGTCGCGGGGAGGAACAGCTCGGGGCGATCCTGATCGACGCTCACCTGGCCGCCAACGCGGCCGGGGCCACCCCCACGGCAAGACCAGAAGACACCGAACTCGATCCGCGCACAGGCGACCTGCTGATCACCTTCACTGCCGGCGGTTCGGACGGGGAAGGCCAGGCCGATCCCGCCATCTTCCGAGGGCCAGCCGGCGAGAGCAGTTGGCCCTATGGATGGCTCATGCGCCTGGACGATGGGGTGCCGGCACTTGAGCAACCAGGTGGAGCGTTTCGCTGGCGGATGGTGGCCATTGGCGGCACGCCCTGGCAGGGGGGCATGGGCTTTGCCAACCCGGACAACCTGGCGATTGACCGCGGCGGAAATGTCTGGATGGTCACCGACCGGGCGTCAGTGAACGGCAGCGCCGATGTGTTCGGCAACAACGCCTGCTGGATTTTTCCCGCCACGGGGGCGGCAGACGGAGAGCCTTGGCTGTTCGCCACCGGCCCGATGGAATGTGAGCTGACCGGGCCCTGCTTTGACGGCAGCGAATCCACCCTGTTCCTGTCCGTGCAGCACCCGGGCGAGGACAACGCCACCCACCGAAACGCTGACAAGGAGGTGCAGGCCTACACCCTGCGGGATCGGAACGGCGGCCGCTTTGCGCAGCTCAGGGAGGTGCCGCTCGGCTCCAACTGGCCGTCCTCAGCAGCAGGCACCCCTCCGCGGCCGGCCGTGGTGGCCATTCGTCGTCTGGATGGCGGGCCGCTGCTGGGGAGCCAGCACGCCTGAGCGGTGGACGGGCTTCAGGCTGGGGCCGCAGCGCCCAGTGTCGCCCTCTGCAACACCACAGGCCTTGATGGGCAGGGCTGTCGGAGCGAACGGGGATGGCCGCAGAAGGTCCCCCCTTGCACTCAGTTTTGGCGCTGAAAGCCTCGCTTCAGCCACAGCGACCCATAGACCAACGAAACCAGCACCGGCACTTCAATCAAGGGCCCCATGACTTCCGCCAGGGCCTGCTTGGAGCTGATCCCCCAGACACTGATGCAGACGGCGATGGCCAGCTCAAAGGTGTTGCCGGCGGCGGTGAAGGCCAGAGCCGCGGTGCGCGCATAATCGAGTCCACTTCGGGTTCCGAGGTAAAAAGCCACGCTCCACATCAACACGAAGTAAAGGAGCAACGGCAGGGCCACCTGCACGACCTGGGCGGGGTTGGCGGTGATCGCCTCGCCCTGGAGGGCAAACATCAGCACGATGGTGAACAGCAGCCCGTAAAGGGCCAGCGGTCCGATCCGGGGAAGAAAGCGTTCCTCATACCAGCGGATCCCTTTGGAGCGCACACCGATGAGCCGCGTCAGAAAGCCAGCCACCAGAGGGATTCCGAGGAAGATCAGCACAGCCCTGGCAATCTCCCCGAAGGAGAAGGTCACCACCTGGCGCTCCAGCCCCAGCCAGGTCGGCAACACCTGCAGGTAGAAGGTGCCCAGCAGGGCATAGATCAACACCTGCAGGATTGAATTGATCGCCACCAGCAGAGCCGCGGCTTCGCGATCGCCCCGGGCCAGATCAATCCAGATCAACACCATCGCGATGCAGGGGGCAATGCCGATCAGGATCAACCCGGTGCGGAAGGCCGGTTGATCGGGAAGGAACAACCAGGCCAGGGTGAACATCAGCAACGGCCCCAGACCCCAGACCAGTGCGAGGGCCAACTTCAGCAGACGGAGGTCCCGGGCGACATGGCCAAGCTCGCCATAGCGAACCTTGGCCAGCACCGGATACATCATCAACAGCAGGCCAAGGGCGATGGGCAGGGAGGTGTGATCCACCTGCACCGCCCCCAGCCGGGCCTGCAGGCCGGGGACGAGGCGCCCCAGCAGCAGCCCGGCGGCCATGGCCAGCAGGATCCACAGCGGCAACAGCCGATCCAGCCAGGAGAAGGAGGCCAGGACGGAGGCCGCAGGGACAGGTGGTGCGGTTGGATCGACGACGGAGCGGGGCACGGAGTGTCAGGAGCAGGGTTGGGCAGGTGTCGCGCAGCCCTTGGCCAGCTGATCCAGCCAGTCCCGCAGCCGCAGCAAGGGGGTGGGCTCAAGCCTGTAGTAGATCCAGCGTCCCTGTTGGCGGGCGGAGATGAGGCCGGCCTCCTTCATCACCTTGAGGTGAAACGAGAGCTTTGGCTGGGCCAGCTCCAGGTTTGTGGTGAGATCGCAGACGCAGCGCTCCCCCGCTCCGAGGGCTTCCACCACCCGCAGGCGGATGGGATCCGCCAGGGCCCGCAGCAGGGGCTGGGCCTGCTCAAAAGTCAGGGGATCAGGCTCCTCCTCCCGAGCCGTGCGGCCGCGATTCGCTTCAGCGGGCCGGGAGGATGCCGGCATGGAGGCCATCGCAAGCGTGGCGGCAGGCATGTGACGCAGAACACCAGATCCATCAATCCTAGTTGATCTATGGTTGCGGCCTTCCTCGCCGGTTCCGCGGCAGATCCCATGAAAATCGGCATCAACGGTTTCGGCCGCATTGGTCGCCTGGTGTTCCGCGCTCTCTGGGGCCGCCCCGGCGTTGCGCTGGTCCATGCCAACGACCCGGCGGGGGGTGCCGACGCCGCGGCGCATCTCCTCGCCTTTGACTCCGTCCATGGCCGCTGGCAGCAGAGCGTGCAGGCCCATCCAGGCGGCTTCCTCGTCGGCACCACGCCGGTGAGCTGGTCGCAGGAGTCGGATCCCACCGCTGTGCCCTGGCGTCAGGCCGGGGTGGAGATGGTGCTCGAATGCAGCGGCAAGTTCAAGACACCCGACACCCTCCAGCCCTATTTCGATCAGGTGGGTCTCCGCCGCGTGGTGGTGGCCTGCCCCGTGAAGGGCGAGATCGCCGGCGCCGAAGCCCTCAACATCGTCTATGGCATCAACCACCAGCTCTACGACCCCGAGCGTCACCGCTTGATCACCGCCGCCTCCTGCACCACCAACTGCCTGGCGCCCGTGGTGAAGGTGGTGCACGAATCCTTCGGCATTGAACACGGCGCCATCACCACCCTCCATGACGTCAC
This sequence comes from Cyanobacteriota bacterium, assembly GCA_046340515.1. GTDB lineage: Bacteria > Cyanobacteriota > Cyanobacteriia > PCC-6307 > Cyanobiaceae > Cyanobium. Next base: position 89,154 of record JBKDTB010000131.1, read on the forward strand.
CAACACCCAAGTGGTGGTGGATGGCTTCAAGAGCGACCTGCGTCGGGCCCGCTCCGCCGGGCAGAGCCTCATCCCCACCACGACCGGATCGGCCAAGGCGATCGGCCTGATCTTCCCGGAGCTGCAGGGGCGGCTCAATGGCCATGCCGTGCGTGTGCCCCTGCTCAACGGCTCCCTCACCGATGCCGTGTTCGAACTGAAGCGGCCGGTCACGGCGGAGGAGGTGAACATGGCTTTCGAAGCGGCGGCCCGTGGCCCTTTGGCGGGCATCCTGGGCTATGAAACCCGGCCGCTGGTCTCCGTCGACTATGTCAACGATTCACGCAGCTGCATCGTTGATGGTCTGTCGACGATGGTGGTGAACGGCACCCAGCTGAAGGTCTACGCCTGGTACGACAACGAATGGGGCTACAGCTCTCGCATGGCCGATCTGGTCCAAAACGTGGCCCTGATCGAGGCGCGTTGAGGGAACAAGATGAGCCGCGACCGCAACCCCGTGCAGGCCTCTGTGGATCGACAACCCCCCACCGCCCTGTCGCCTCTGCGGCAATACGCCATTGTCACCGCCAACTACTGGGCCTTCACCCTCACCGATGGTGCCCTGCGCATGCTGGTGGTGTTCCACTTCCACCAGCTCGGCTACAGCACCCTGGAGATTGCTGTCCTGTTTTTGTTCTACGAGTTCTTCGGCATCCTCACCAATCTGTATGGCGGCTGGTTGGGCGCACGCTTCGGGCTGCGCCTGACGCTCTGGAGCGGCACACTGCTGCAGGTGGCGGCCCTGCTGCTGTTGATTCCCGTGGCGGATTCCTGGCCAAAATGGTGGAGTGTCGCCTATGTGATGGTGGCCCAGGCCCTCAGCGGCATCGCCAAGGATCTCAACAAGATGAGCGCCAAGAGCGCCATCAAGACGGTGGTTCCTGAAACCCCGGAGAACCACCGAAAGGGGGAGCAGCAGCTGTTTCGTTGGGTGGCGATCCTCACGGGATCCAAAAATGCCCTCAAGGGTGTGGGGTTTTTCCTTGGGGGGGTGTTGCTCACCACCCTGGGCTTCAACCTGGCCGTGGGGGTGATGGCGGCGGGTCTGCTGGTCGCCTTCTGCGCCACCCTCGTGCTGCCGGCTGACATGGGACGCATGAAGTCCAAGCCGGCTTTCAAGGCTCTGTTCTCCAAGAGCCGGGGCATCAATGGGCTCTCGCTGGCACGTTTCTTTCTGTTTGGCGCCAGGGATGTGTGGTTCGTGGTCGCCCTGCCAGTGTTTCTGGAGGCCGCCCTTGGCTGGAGATTTTGGGAGGTGGGCGCCTTCATGGGCCTTTGGGTGATTGGCTACGGCCTTGTGCAGGGCTCGGCGCCGGGCCTGCGGCGGGCCTGGGGGCAGAGCGCCCCACCCGGTGTGGCGGCGGTGGAGTTCTGGAGCGCCGTGTTGACGTCCATTCCCGCGTTGATCGCCCTTGCCCTTGCTCGCCAGGTGGGCCATCCGGGCATTGCTGTGGTGGTGGGTCTGGCGGTGTTTGGCGTGGTGTTTGCCATGAATTCCTCGATCCACAGCTACATGATCCTCGCCTACACCGATGCCGAGTCGGTGAGTCTTAATGTCGGCTTTTATTACATGGCCAATGCCGCCGGTCGCCTGGTCGGCACCCTGCTCTCCGGTGGCATGTTCCTTGTTGGGGGACTGCAAGCCTGCCTGTGGACCTCCTCCCTGCTGGTGGCTGCCGCCTGTCTCGTCAGCACTCGGTTGCCGGCACCGCCACGCCAGATCGGGGGCAGAACCTGAAAACCGCAGCCAAATTCACAGAACACCGTTCCTGCAGACCCCGCTGAGGATGGGCCTTCCTCCTTAGACCATGGCCCGCTGAGGATGGGCCTTTCTCCTTGCCTTCCGCGGGTGCCTGAGCCGAACCACTTCCGTGTCCACTGGACCATCTGCCCGATCTCCTGGCTCTGCACCCGCACCGTGGCGGCCTCCAGCTGCCGCGGTTCCGGGTGTTTGGTGTTCCATGGCGCGTGAGAGGCCATTCTCACGCCCCTCCGGTGGTGGGCGATCATCTGTTCCAGGAAGGCCCGATCGACATCGGCGGCAGAGCGCAAGGCTTCGAGGCTGGCGCCAAAGCCGGGCATCCCCGCACCCCTGCCCATGCCTCCGCCCATGTCCGATCCGGGGCCTGGCCAGGCGGGAACCTCCACGCCAAACCACCGGCGATACCAGAGACGCCTCTGAGCGGTCTCACGGCTCTGACTGGTGCGGAGGCCCTCGGCCATGGCCCGGATCTCTGGACGCCGAGAGCGCTGCAGGGCCAGATCTGCCATGGCGATGGCCCTATCACCATCCCACCCCGGCCCCGGCCCCGGCCCCGGGCGAGCGGTGAGGCGGTCGTCGGTGCAGATCCTGTGGGCAGGGGCGCTGCCTCCGACCCCGCAGCGAGACGCCTTGCCTCCCTGGCAAGGCTGATCTGGCAAGGGATCGGAAGGGCGAGGGAGCCAATCGTCTTCTCTCATCCATCGTGAATCAGATCGAGGATTCCCGTTGCTTCGTAAGGTTGGTCCTGTTCCGCTGGCTCAGGGGTTTTGGTTCCCGCTGTTCCGTGGAACCCCATTGTATTTCACAGCCACGATTGATCGCCCGTCAGGGGCAACCAAGATCTCTGTTTCCACCTTGGGGGGTTGGCCTGATTGCTGCCAGCCAGGGCTGCCACCAGTGAAGCGGAAGAGAAATCCTTCTTTTGATGTCTGGATCAGGCAAGATCCTCCCGATTGTTGGTGCATGCAGGCCGCGGTGCGGTAGACATTCAACCCACCATTCAATTTTTCTGCCGTCATTCGAGCCATGTTGGCGGCGCGCAAAGCGGCGGATCCATTGCTCTGGGCAAGGGCCGGAGGGAGGAGGCCTGAAACCAACACCGCTGCCAGGGCCACCCCCAAACTCAGTCCCGGCTTGAGGAATGGATGACGCGCGCGATGGCCCATGGCTGCCAGGGAGGTCCCAGAGGTGGAGCCTCATGCTATCTCCTGCGGAGCGCATCACAACCGCGGAATCTGGTGGCAAGGGTGGGATGGCGGCCGATTCCAGCGCCCGGCGCCAGGCGGCCGACCGACCGGGGCGGCCTTGCCGCAGACCATCACGTTTTTCAAGGAGCCCCATTCACAAGCCGCCACCCTTTGGCAGCATGACCTCCAGCTCAGCTTCCAACCCTTGGCTTCTGCTCTCGCCACCGAGGAACCCAGTCTTCCCGCGGCCTGGAACGCCTTCCGGGCCCATCTGCCGACCATGGTGGTGCTGTGGTTGGTCGTGATCATGTTGTCTGGAATCGGCTTCGCCTTGAGTCACATCTGCCAAATGGTTTTAGGCGGCATCTTTGGCCCGAGTGTCAGTGCTGATGACGTGAAAACCCTCATTCAATTGCTGAGCCAACTGCCGCAGATGCCGTTCGCGTTGGCTTCCAGTCTGGTCTACGTGTTGTTTTTTTCTGTTCCTGCTCAGTATTACGACCGAGCTGAGGTGATCACCCCTGAACAGGCATTCTCATCGCTTCTCAATGCCCCACTTCGTTATTTATTGGCCGGGGTTCTGTTTAATCTGGCTCTTACGATCGGCTTTCTTTTCTGCCTTGTCCCGGGCCTCCTAATCGGTTTTATCATGCCCATCTATGTCCATCGCATCTTTCTCACCAACCAACCGATCCTGGACGCTTTCAGTAGTTCTTTTCAGACCGTCTTTCGCTCGGCCAATGGCAGATCTTTCATCGCCACCCAAATCTATGTTGGCCTGATGGTCTTTCTGGCGTCGATCTGCACCTGTGGCTTGGGGGCTCTGGTGGCGGTGCCGATGAGCGGGTTCTATCTTCAAAACGCCGCCTACCACAAAGGCCTTCTTCGTTGAGGCCTCGCCCTCGGCCTTTCGTCAGAGCGCCCCTTCCGCGGGGAAGCCAGGAAACCCCCGCCAACCAAGGCCGAAACTCACCACCAGTCGGAAGATCCAATAGGCCACCAGGGCCACCGATCCCCCGCTCAGGGGCCACGTCGGCAGCCGTCGCGGCACCAGTCGCCGTTGGCGCAGGGCCAGGATCGACCAACCCACCAGGGCCACGGCCACCAACGGCCCAAAGGCATGCAGCCGCACGGCCGCGGGCCAGTCGCCAACGAGTGCGGCGCTGGTGGCCCGGGTGAGGAAGCAGGTGGGGCAGGGCACGCCGGTGAGGTGCCGCAGGGGGCAGCGAAACCCGGGCAGCCAGGGATGGAGACCCTTCAACCACAACCCTGCCGTGAGGGCGGCGGGAAGGAGGCATCCCGTGCTCTCCAAACGGCGCAGAAAGCGATCCATGGCCATGTCGCGCAAACTCCTCGGGGTCCGGGACGCTCAGGCCAGATCCATCGAGACCTTCACCACTTCGGGGGTTTCCCGCAGGGTGAAGCCCAACGCCTGGCAGATGCTCCGCATGGCCAGATTCTCGTGCAGGATCTCCGCCGAGATCCGCTGCAGTCCCTCGTCGCGGCCGATTTCCAGCAGCAGACGCAGCAGCTCGGTCCCCAGACCCTGACGCTGCCAGCGATCACTCACCAACAGGGAGAACTCCGCCTCGTTCCGTCCGTGCAGCCGGCTCAGGCGGCCCACCGCCAGCAGCGCGTGTTCCCCTGTGGAGGGGTCCCGCCGATCCACCACCAGGGCCATTTCCCGGTCGTAGTCGGTGAAGCAGATGCGGATCAGCCGCTCATGGGCGATGCGCGCGCTCAGGGCCATCATGTGGAAGTAGCGGAAGTAGATGCTCTCCTCGGAGAGGGTGCGGTGGAAGGCCACCACCAGCGGCTCATCCTCCGGGCGAATTGGACGGATGGTGACCGCCGTGCCGTCCCGCAGCTCCCGGGGCCGCATGTACTGGATCGGGTAGGGGCGGATGGCGGGCCGGGGAGCGGCGCAAATGTCGCCTTCACCGGTGAGGATCAGGAGGCGGGCGTCGAGGGCCACCAAGGGGCGGCTTGTGCCTCGGGGGGAGGCCAGAAGGGGGTTGATGTCCAGCTCCTGGATGCAGGGATGGTCGAGCACCAGGCGGCTCACCCGCACGAGGAGCTGCTCCAGGCCCTCCAGATCCGCCGGCCCCTGGCCTCGCACCCCGTGAAGGGCGCGGTGGATGCGCGTCTGTTCCATCAGCCGTCGCGCCAGGGTGGTGTTCAGGGGCGGCAGGGCGACGGCGCTGTCATGGTTGATCTCCACCAGTGTGCCCCCGCTGCCGAAGAGGATCACCGGGCCGAACTGGGGATCGACGCTGCTGCCGACGATCAGCTCCAGACCCTGCCCCCGCGGCACCATCTCCTGCACGGTCACGCCGGCGAAGGCCTCCTCGCCGTGGGATTGACCGATCGCCAGCGCCATGGCCTCATAGGCCCCCCGCACCGCCGCCGCGTCCTGCAGGTTGACCACCACCCCGCCCACATCGCTCTTGTGGGTGATCGTGGTGGAGTGGAGCTTCACGACCACCGGATAGCCGATGACAGTGGCGGCGGCCACGGCGGCTTCGGCGGAGCTGGCCAAACGGGTTTCCACCACCGGGATCTCGTAGGCCGCCAGGATCTGTTTGGTTGCCCATGCGCGGAGCAGGGTGCGACCCTCCCGGCGAACCGCCGCCAGGATGGCCGCCGCCCGGCTTGGTCCCGCGTCGCCCCCCAGCTCCACCTCCGGCAGCAGAGACGGGGTTTCATAGAGGCCGCGCAGGTTGTAGCTGTGACGCCAGAGGCTGTTGAACAGGCGAGCGGCCGCGTCGGGGAAGGGATTGGTGGCGATCCCCGCTTCGTTGAGAAGGATCTCTCCGGCCGCCACGTCATCCCCCCCCATCCAACTGGCCACCAGGGGCTTGTGGCAGCGGGCCGCGATGTCTCGCAGGCACCGGGCCGTGACCTCTGGATCCGTCATCGCCTGGGGGGTGAGGATCACCAGCACGCCATCGCTGTCGGGGTCGTCGATCACCGCCTCCAGGGCCCGGGCGTAGCGCTCTGGATCCGCGTCGCCCAGGATGTCCACCGGGTTGCCATGGCTCCAATGCGGCGGGAGCACGGCATCGAGGCGGGCGAGGGTGGCGGGGCTCAGGGTGGCCAGTTCCCCTCCGTTGAGCACCAGGGCATCGGTGGCCAAAACGCCGGGGCCGCCCGCATTGGTGACGATCGTGAGACGGGGGCCGGCCGGACGGCGCGGTTGCTTCGCCAACAGCTCCGCCATGTCGAACAGATCCGAGAGGCTGTCGACCCGCAACACACCGCAGCGACGGAAGGCCGCCTCAAGCACGTCGTCGCTCCCCGCGAGCGCGCCGGTGTGGGAGGCGGCGGCTTGAGCGGCCTGGGCCGTGCGTCCGCCCTTGATCACCACGATCGGTTTGGTCAGGGCCACCTCCCGGGCCGCGGAGAGGAAGGCGCGCGCATCGCCGATCGCCTCCATGTAGAGAACGATGCTGTGGGTGTCAGGATCGTCGCCCAGCCAGGTGATCAGATCCCCCCAGCTCACGTCGAGCATGGAGCCGATGGAGAGGAAGGCGCTGAAGCCCACGCCCTGGCTCAGGCTCCAGTCGAGCACGGAGGTGCAGATGGCGCCCGATTGGCTCAGAAAGCCCACATGACCCGGTTGGGCCATGGTGGCGGCGAAGGTGGCGTTGAGGCCGGTGCGGGGATTCATCAGCCCCAGGCAATTGGGCCCCAGCAGGCGCATGGGCCGCCCGCGCAGGGCATCGCGCAGGCGCGCCTCCAGGGCGGCCCCAGCGGCACCCACCTCCTGGAAGCCGGCGCTGAGCACGATGGCAGCGCCCACTCCGGCCGCGGCGCAATCGGCCACCAGGTCGGGCACGGTGGCGGCTGGGGTGGCGATCACCGCCAGGTCCACCGGTTCCGGCACCGCCGCGATGGTCGGGTGGGCCTGGATGCCCAACACACTGTGGCGCCTGGGATTCACCGGATAGACCGTGCCGCCGAAGGGATGGCGGATGAGGTTCCAGAGCAGGGTGCGACCGACGCTCTTCTCCCGTTCGCTGGCCCCGATCACCGCCACGGCACGGGGCCGGAAGAGGGGGTCCAGGGGGGAGCGCTCGCTGCGCAGGATGTCGTAGGCGCGATCCGTGGTGCGGCTGGCCGGCGGATGGGTGGCGGACATGGGCGGCAGGCCCCGGTGGGGCTCCAGCCTGCCAGCTTCGGCGGGGGACGGCGCCGCGGCGATGGCGGGCTGGGGGCGCGGGTCAGGGAATGGCAGCGACTTTGAAGGCGGGCCTTTCAGACGGGCTCCCCATCGCTGCCAGGCTCCGGCGGAGGGGAGGGCGACGCTTGCGGCGATCGGCCCTCGGCTTCGAGGTGTTCAAAATCCGGCCGTTCCAGGATCGGCGCCTGGGCGGTGTAACCGAGGGGTTCCAGGAGGTCCTTCACGCTGCCGATCATGGCGGCAGTGAAGATGTTGTGCTCCCGCAAGCTCTTCACCAGGGCCTCCAGGTCGTGATTCTCCCAATAGCCCGACGGATCATGGGCTTCTTTCAGCAGGCCGAGCTGTTGGCCTCCCTCCAGGATCTTCAACACGGCCAGATGGGAGCGGAGGAAGTTCTCCAGGCCGCCGTACTCGGGGTTGCTGGCGTATTGCGTTTTGCAGTAGTCATACCATTGCCAGCGGCCTGGATCGGAGGCATGGGTGGCGAGTCCGAAGGAGCAGGAGCTGCAGCCATCTCCCGCCATCACCCGAAATCCGATGAGCTGCAGGCAGCTCGGCACGGCCGTGTCGTTGCGCTTGTGGATCTCGCCGTAATCCTCCATGGTCATGGCGCCGAATTTGACCCTTTCGTGGGGGTCGTCGTCCTGCAGGCGACAGGCCTCGCCCTCCAAATCCACCAGCTCCCCCAGCTCCACGAGCGGCAGATCCGCCGCAAGCCGGTGCAGGGCTTCCATCTTCCGCCGCACCTCCTCCTTGGAGGCCGACTCCAAATGGAGCGTATAAGAAATGGTCAGGCCCATGGGGATGCGGGGATCGAGGGAGGGGAAGGGAGCGGCTCCCTCCCTCCCCCAGCCTGCCAATCCACCGCCCCCTTCGCAGCCCCCTGGCCGGGCTTCTCCATGACTTGCCGTGGCGCTTCACGGCGGTGAACGTCCTCTGCGCCCATGCGCCCAGGCGCCCATGCGCCCATGCGCTTGGAGCTGCAGAGCCGTCATCTCTGGCGGGTCGTCACCTTGTCAGGCCGCACGGTCCGACGGCGGAGCCTGCCTGTGCCGGCAGAATGGGGCCCGACCAGGCGCTAAAACGTTTCCGCCGATTGCCCGGCAAAGCGACCCGCATATTTTTCGGTTCCTTCCAGCCTCTGGAAAACAAATTGACAGATCGGCAGGCCGGGGGCCACGGCCAGGGGAGCGGGACCGAAATTGCTCATCTCCAGCACCTGTTGGCTGTCAATGCCCGGCCCCATGAACGGGGCACTGATGTGGACCATCAATCCAAGCCGGGCGAAGCGGCTGCGACCCTCCAGCCAGCCGCACAATCCGGGGCCCAGGCATAGCCGCTCCCGGGTGATGCCCAGGATGGTTTCGCCCGGCATGATCAGGATGTGCTGTCCGGCTTGGATGTCGATCTTGTCTGTGAATTCGCGATAGTCGGTGCTCTCGGCCACCGCAATCACCTGATGCACCTTGCGGAACACACGGATGGTGCTGGCGAGGGTGAGGTCCACCGATGCCGGCCCGACCAGCGCAGGGTTGAAGGGGGTCAGGGTGATCTGGCCGGCTTCAATGGCTTGGAGAATGGCCTGTCTTCCAAGGACGGACATGCGAAGGGCCGAGACGAGCAAGAAACAATTCTAAATCAGGGGCTGAAACGCTCTCTGGATTCCCCTCGATCTGTGGCATCCCTCCCACAACATCAACGCAAAAGATGCACCTCTTATCCTTCTGACATGAATCCCCCCTGATGTCGGCCGCTTCGCCGTCTCTCGCCAAGCTGGAGCGGGATCCCAGCCCCTGCTCGCCATCCCGGCGCGGGCCTCAGCAGCCCGAGGGGCCCCCTCCCCCATAGGATGACGCCATGACCTTCGCCGCCAGCAGCCGGCCAGATCTGGCGGCGCTGTTCCCCTTCCCCCTCGATCCCTTTCAACTGGAGGCGATCGACGCCCTCAACCAGGGGCATTCCGTGGTGGTGAGCGCCCCCACCGGCTCCGGCAAGACCTTGGTGGGCGAATACGCCATCCATCGCGCCCTGGCCCACGGCCGCAAGGTCTTTTACACCACCCCGCTCAAGGCTCTGTCCAATCAGAAGCTCCGCGATTTCCGCCATCAGTTCGGTGCTGAGCGTGTGGGCCTGCTCACCGGAGATCTGAGCGTCAATCGGGAGGCTTCCGTCGTGGTCATGACCACGGAAATCTTCCGCAACATGCTCTATGCGGAGATCGACCACCCCGACAACGACCCCCTCGACGGGGTGGAAACGGTGGTGCTCGACGAGTGCCATTACATGAACGATTCCCAGCGCGGCACCGTCTGGGAGGAATCGATCATCCACTGCCCCTCCACGATTCAGCTGGTGGCCCTTTCCGCCACGGTGGCCAACGCGGGCCAACTCACGGACTGGATCGAGCGGGTCCATGGCCCCACCCGGCTGGTGCACAGCGACCACCGGCCCGTTCCCCTCGCCTTCAGCTTCTGCAGCGCCAAGGGGCTCCATCCCCTCTTGAATGAGGAGGGCACCGGTCTCCACGCGAATGCCAAGGTTTGGCGTCCCCCGAAGACCACCCGCCGCAAGGGGGGCGATCGCAGCCCCCGGCCCCCCCAGCCGGAAGCGCCTCCCCTCGGGTTCGTCGTCGCCCAGATGGCGGAGCGTGACATGTTGCCCGCCATTTATTTCATCTTCAGCCGCCGCAGCTGCGACCGGGCCGTGCGCGACCTTGGCAACGCTTGCCTGGTGAGCCCAGATGAGCAGGCCCGCCTTCAGGCGCGCCTGGAGACGTTTCTCGCCACCACGCCGGAAGCCGTGCGGGAAGGGCACGCCGATCCGCTCCTTCGCGGCATCGCCTCCCATCATGCGGGCGTGCTTCCCGCCTGGAAGGAACTGATCGAGGAACTTTTTCAGCAAGGTTTGATCAAGGTGGTGTTCGCCACCGAAACTCTTGCCGCGGGCATCAACATGCCCGCCCGCAGCACCGTCATCTCCGCCCTCTCCAAGCGAACGGAACGGGGCCACCGGCCCCTGATGGGGAGTGAATTCCTGCAGATGGCGGGGCGGGCTGGCCGGCGCGGCCTCGATGCCAAGGGTTATGTCGTCACCGTGCAGAGCCGCTTTGAGGGCGTGCGCGAAGCCGGCCAACTGGCCCTGGCGCCGGCTGATCCGCTGGTGAGCCAGTTCACCCCCAGCTATGGCATGGTGCTCAACCTGCTCCAGCGCTACGACCTGGCCAAGGCCAAGGAGCTGGTGGAACGCAGCTTCGGCCGCTATCTCGCCACCCTTGATCTGGTGGACGACCAAGCCGTCATCGACACCCTTCGTGCCCAGCTGGCGCAGCTTCAGAGTGGTTGTGATGATGTTCCCTGGGAAGCTTTTGAGGCCTACGAGAAGGAACGGGGCCACCTGCGGGAGGAGCGGCGTCTGCTGCGGATCCTGCAGCAGCAGGCGGAGGAAACCCTCGCCCATGAGCTCACCTTGGCCTTGCAATTCAGCAGCGAGGGCACCCTGGTGAGCCTCAAGGCCCCCCCCCTCAAGGGCCGGGTGACGCCGGCGGTGATTGTGGAGAAGGTGAAGGGGCCGGGCCAGTTCCCCCTGCTGCTCTGCCTCACGGACGACAACCTTTGGATCCTGGTGTCCTGCGGCGCCGTCGTCAGTCTGCATGCCGAACTGAGCTGCCTGCAGGTGAGCCAGCTGGAGCCCCCTGAGCTGCAGCACGGGGGCGAGATCCGTCACGGTGATCAGCGCAGTGCTGGCCTGGCCCTGGCGGTGGCCTCCATGGCACGCCGCCACGACATGCACACCCCCCAGTACGACCTGGCCGGGGAAGTGCGGCAGCAGTCCGAAAGCGTGCGCCTGCTGGAAGAGGACTTGGAACGCCATCCCGCGCACCGTTGGGGCGACCGCAAACAGCTCAAGAAGCATCGCCGTCGCATGGAGGAGCTTGAAATCGAACTCGATGAGCGCCAACGGCTGCTCCACTACCGCTCCAACCGCCACTGGGACACCTTCCTGTCGCTGATCGAGATCCTGCGGTTCTTCGGTGCCCTGGCCGGCAAGGATCAACTCGAACCCACCGAGGTGGGTCGCACCGTTGCCGTGCTTCGGGGCGACAATGAACTCTGGCTCGGCCTGGCGCTGATGAGCGGCCACCTCGACGCTTTGGAGCCCCCCGATCTGGCCGCGGTGCTGGAGGCCATCTCCACGGAGGTCAACCGTCCCGACCTTTGGTGTGGCTTCCCCCCACCGCCCGCCGCCGAGGAGGCGCTCCATGACCTGCGGGTCCTGCGCCGTCAGCTGGAGCGCCAGCAGGAGCATTGGCGGGTGGTGGTGCCCGTTTGGTGGGAGCCGGAACTCACGGGCCTGGTGGCCCGCTGGGCCCGGGGCGCCTCCTGGAGCGAGGTGATCGCCAGCACATCGCTGGATGAGGGTGATGTGGTGCGCGTTCTGCGCAGGACCGTGGATTTGCTCGCCCAGATTCCCTATGCCGAAGCCATCAGCGACCAACTCCGTCGCAACGCCCGCCGCGCCTTGCAGGCCATCAACCGCTTCCCGGTCTGCGAAGTGGATGACCTTCTGCCCCCCTCACCTGTCGCGCAGGACGAGCCAGACGAGCAGCAGAAGCCCGCTGATGCTCGCGACGGCGTAGAAGGTGTCGGCGTAGGGAGTCCAGGGCATGGCGGTGAGGTGGAGGCGGGGACCACGGGAGTTTCGGCACCCGGCTGAGAGCGTTTTGCGGTTGCGGGGGAGGAGGTCTTTTCACCCTCCGGCCGCTCTGATCATCGGGGTCCCCTTGGTTGCCCCAGCCCGCTGAGACCGAGGGTGGATGGGTGTGGCGGCGATGGTTGCGCGTTGGCGGTTGCGTCCTTCCCCCTGGAGGGGTGGCTTGGGGCTCCAGCCCGAGCCACCATCGCAGCGTCATCAATTCATCGGTTTCGTTTCTTTCATCCCACCCACCATCCGCTCCACCAGCGTTTTGAGCAGGAGTGACACCAGCCCCACTCCTCCGAGCACGAGGGCTGCACCGTAGGCCAGTTCAGTGTTGTATTGCTTGTAGCTGTCCTCCACGAACAGGGGCAGGGTTTGGGTTTGGCCGGCGATGTTGCCGCTCACCACCGCCACCGCGCCGAATTCCCCCAGGGCCCGCGCCGTGGTGAGAATCAGACCGTAGAGCACGGCCCAACGCACCGAGGGCAAGGTGACCTTCCAGAACACCTCCCAGCTGCTGGCTCCGAGGGTGCGGGCCGCCTCTTCCTGTTCCCAGCCTTCCTCTTCCAGCAGGGGGATCACCTCCCGCGCCATGAAGGGGAAGGTGACGATGATGGTTGCCAATGCCATCCCCGGCCAGGAGAAGATGATCTTCCAGCCCAATGTTCCCACCAGATCCCGAAGCAGTCCATTCGTGGGGCTTTAGAGCAGCACCAGCATCAGCCCCACCACCACCGGCGAGATCGAAAAGGGCAGGTCGATGACACTCAACAACAGGGCCTTGCCGGGAAATTTGCGGCGGGCGATGGCGGTGGCGGCTGCCAGGCCGAAGAGCGAATTGGCCGGCACGGCGATCACCGCCATCAGCGCCGTGAGCCGCACCGCGGAGAGCAGATCGGGGGAGGACAACGTGTCCACAAAGGGTTGCCAGCCCTTGGCGAGAGCACCGGCCACCACCTGCAGGGCCGGCAGCAGGATGAGCAGGCCCACATACAGGCCGGCGATCAGGGGGATCAGAAGACCGGGCAGATGGATCGACGGAATGGCGTCGCGAAGGCGCCGGGGAAGACGGGGCATCAGGAGTTGGAGTGGGAGGCGAAGAGCTGGTGGGGGCGAGGGATCAGCCCGCGAGGGGAGAGCGCGTTTCCCCCTTTTGGCCCCACACCTGCAGACCATTGATCACCAACAGGCTGACCAACGAAAAGCCCAGCATCACCATGCCGATCACCGTGGCGGAGGCCAGATCGTATTCCTCCAGTTTCTGGATGATCAGGGTGGGTGTGATCAGATCTTTGAACGGCACGTTGGAAGAGATCATCACCACAGAACCGTATTCCCCCACCGCCCGGCTGTAGCCCTGGGCCACGCCGGAGAGGATGGCCGGCATGAGTTGGGGCAGCACCACGCTGGTGAGGGTTTGGAGGGGAGAGGCCCCAAGGCAGCGGGCCGCTTCTTCCTGATCCGGCTCCAGGGCTCGCAACACCGGTTCGACGCTGCGCACCACAAAGGGCAGGGAGATGAACACCATCGCAATGGCCACCCCCAGCCAGGTGAACGACACTTTGAGGCCGAACCACTGGGCCAGGGGCGCGCCGAGCCAGCCGTTGGTGCTGTAAAGGCCGGCGAGGGCGAGGCCGGCCACCGCCGTGGGCAGGGCGAAGGGGAGGTCGATGAGGGAATCCATCAGCCGCTGGCCCGGAAAGCGGCAGCGCACAAGCGCCCAGGCGATCACGACCCCGAACACCCCGTTGAGCAGGGCCGCGACCAACGACAACCCGAAGGTGACGCGATAGGCGGCCAGGGCCTCCGGCTGGGTGGCCAGGGTCCAGAACTCTGCGGGCCCCACGGCGATCGCCTTGAGGGTCATGGCGCCGAGGGGCAGAAACAACACCAGGATCAGATAGAGCCAGGTGATGCGCCACGACCAGCTCAGTCGCCACCAGCGGAGCCAGGTCCAACGGGAAGAGGAACGCGACTGAGCCATGGACGGGTTCGGGGCTGGGGAAAACCTCATGGCAGGGCGGGGATGAGGAGGTCGCTGTCACCGATGGCCCGGAGTTGGCCGTCTGCGCGGAAGCGGCTGAGGATCTTCGTCACCGTCACCCGGGTGAGGCCGCAGAGATCGGCCAAGCCTCGGTGGGTGAGGTTGAGCTCGCTCAGCGACAGGCGGCAGCCATGGCTGTTCACCTGGCCGAAGGAAGCCCCGATCCAAAGCAGAAGCTGCAACAACCGGGCGTCTGCCGATCGGATGCGCTGAATCACGGCCAGCTCGGCCAGCATCTGTCGCTCCCGGCGCAGTTGCTGCTCCCGCTCGTCGGCGGAGGGTTCCACGTGGTCGACGACCACGGTGGTGAGGCAGTGCAACTCCAACGGGGCGAGAGGGGGGTCTTCGCTGCTGATCAAATCGCCGGGGCCCCAAAGCCCCATGGTGATCGACTCGCCCTCCAGATCCCAGGTGAGGGAGCGGACATAGCCCTCCACAACGCGCCAGCTCATGCCTTCAGGCAGGACGTCGTTGGGGTGGAGGGAGAGGCGCAGGGGGCGCTTGTGCAGGCTGAGGGTCATGGGTGGAGCGGCGAGAGGAAGGGGGGTGGCGGAAGGGAACGGAGGCAGGCGCGGAACATTCGCGGACAACAGGCGAGGGAGAGGCGGGTCATGGGGAAGGGATGGGGTGGGTGGGGTTCGGGGTGTGAGATGACGCCACTATGCCTTATTCCCGATGGGCTAATCGGTATTTATGGAAACCATGACGTTTTCAGGGCCGGGTCTCGGGGGGCAAGGCTGGGACTCAGATGAAGAACATCGGTGCCGACTCGCGCAGGGCGTCCCGCTGTTGCAGCAGGTCCCGCAGGGTCAGGCGTGTCAGCACGTCGATCATGGCTTCGTCGGTGAGCCGTTCCAGGGCTGCCACCGCTTGGAATTCCGGGGTTTCCCGCGCTCGCTCCGCTTCGGGTCTGCGGTCGCCCTCCAAGCAGGCCACCACCGCGCTGATGCGGATGTCCTCGGGGGGCAGGCGCAGCTGGAAGCCCCCTCGGGGTCCGCGCAAGCTGCGCAGGAAGCCCCCCTTGCGCAGGCTGGTGAGGGTCTGCTCCAGATAGCGCTCGGGGATGGCGTGCCGGGCGGAGATCTCCCGCGTCTGCAGGAGTTGGTCGCTGCCGCTGGCCTCCGCCAGATCCATCAGGGCAATCAGGCCGTAGTCGGTTTTGGCGCTGAACACCATGGCCTGTCGTCGTGCCGTCGGGCGAGGTCCCACAATAAAACGGTTCTGCGATCGGAAAACGGGGTTGGTTGTAGTCGGGGATACCTTCCCGGGGCGGTCGGCTCGATAGGTTCCATTTGTTTCCTACTGGCGAACCGTGAAACCCCTTTCCGTTTTCGGATCCCGTTCCCCGCGGCCCCTGGCGCTCCTGGCCCTTGGCCTTCCCCTGGCGGCCGGTGCCGCGGCCACCCTCCAGCTCTCCACCGCCCGCGCCCAGCAGCCGCCCGCCTCCCAGACCCTCACCCTGGTCTCCTCCGCGGTGACGAAGAGCGCCTATGACGAAATCACCCGTCGCTTCGCAGCCGACTGGAAGAGCAACACCGGCCAGACGGTCACCTTCAAGGGCAGCTACGGCGGCTCCGGCTCCCAAACCCGCGCCGTCATCGATGGACTGGAGGCCGACGTGGTCAACCTGGCCATGGCCGCTGACGTGAACAAGATCGAGAAGGCTGGTCTGATCAATCCCGGCTGGCAGAAGGAAGCTCCCTTCAATTCCGTGCCTGTGACGTCCACCGTGGCGGTCTTCGTGCGGCCTGGCAATCCAAAGAAGATCAATTCCTGGAAAGACCTCGACAACAAGGCGGTTGATGTGGTCACCGCCAATCCCAAGACTTCCGGTGGCGCCCGCTGGAATTTCCTCTCCCTCTGGGGCGCCATCACCCGCACTGGCGGCAGCGAAGCCCAGGCCCGCTCCTTCATCACCAACGTCTATAAAAATGTTGAGGTTCTCCCCAAGGATGCCCGCGAAGCCACGGACTTCTTCGTGAAGCGCAACCAGGGGGATGTGCTGCTCAATTGGGAAACGGAGGCGATCCTGGCGAAGAAAAAAGGGGAATGGACGGCCCCCTACAAGGTGTTCTCTCCCAACGTGCTCACGGAGCAACCCGTGGCCGTGGTCGACAAGGTGGTCGACAAGCGCGGCACCCGCAAGGTGGCCGAGGCCTTCGTGCGCTATCTCTTCACCCCGACCGCCCAGCAGATCTTCGCCGATAATGGTTTCCGTCCCGTGACCCCCGAAGGCAAGGCCTATGCCCGCGGCAAGTTTCCCCCTGTGAACGTCTACAAGGTGTCCGATTTTGGCGGCTGGGGCGTTGTGGACAAGAAGTTCTTCGGCAGCGGCGGCATCTGGGATCAGATCTTCGCCAAGTCGCGCTGAGGTCTCAACCCCCTTTTTCTGTCCAAAGCTCCACGCCCCTCTTCCCCCCGGCTCTCCATTCCTCTTCCCCCATGGGCATCCGCGTCACGGACGTCAGCAAGACGTTTGGCTCCCTCAAGGCCATCGATCACCTCACTCTTGACGTCGAAACGGGTTCGCTCGTCGCCCTGCTGGGTCCCTCCGGTTGTGGCAAGAGCACGTTGCTGCGCATGATCGCCGGCCTGGAGGAGTTGGATGAGGGCCGGATCTACATCAACGGTGGCGATGCCACCACCCTGCCGGTGCAGCGCCGCAACGTGGGTTTTGTGTTTCAGCACTTCGCCCTGTTCAAGCACCGCACCGTGCGGGACAACATCGCCTTCGGCCTTGAACTTCGCCGCCTGAGCCGCCCACGGATCCGCGAGCGGGTGGAGGAACTCCTCCATCTGGTGCAGTTGCAGGGCTATGGCGACCGCTATCCCTCCCAGCTCTCCGGCGGCCAGCGCCAAAGGGTTTCCCTGGCCCGCGCCCTGGCTGTGCAGCCCGATGTGCTCCTTCTCGACGAACCCTTCAGCGCCCTGGATGCCAAGGTGCGAAAGGAGTTGCGGGGGTGGTTGCGCAAGCTGCAGGAGCAAACCAATGTCACCACCGTGATTGTCACCCATGACCAGGAGGAGGCCATGGAGGTGGCGGACAAGATTGTGGTGATCAATGAGGGCCGCATTGAGCAGATCGGCACCGCGGAGGAGATCTACGACCACCCGGCCAGTCCCTTCGTGATGCGCTTCGTTGGAGATGTGAATGTGCTCGACACCACCCCGGGAGGGAGTGAGGCCCCCCTCTTCGTGCGGCCCCACGATCTCGAACTCCTCAACGGCCCCCATGACCAGGCCCTCCCGGCCACCGTCCGGCGCCTCACCACCTTTGGCCGGGACTTCCAGGTGGAACTGGAGCTGGATGATGGACAGCGGCTTCTCGCCCAGCTCAACCGTGATCAGGTGAGGAGTCGTCTGGACGGGCTCTCCTCTGGCGCCCGCACCCACGTTCTCCTCAAGGGGGGGAGGCGCTTCTGAGGCCTGCGGCAGCTTGCCTCGCCTGAATCAGATTTCCCTGCCACACACGACCCCATGCCCCGCCACACCGACAGCGCCCGGTTGCCGTGCTTCCGGTGCTCCTGCGGCACCATGCGAGCGATGGAGGGTCGCACCCCTGAGCGGATGGGCCCATCCAGTGATGCCCGGCACAGTCGGGTGCACGGATTCCTGCCCAGAATGGCCCATGGGAGTTGATTCCATTCATGGACCCTTGCACCCTCCTGACCGGTTTGATGAACGATCTGGTCTGATCCCTTGTTCCACCATGGCGGCGTCCTGTTTTCATCTGTCCATCCCCTCGACCGACCTGGAGGCCACGAAACGCTGGTATGGCGATGGTTTGGGCTGCGGGGTGGGGCGTTGCAGCGCCCACGCCCTGATTCTCAACCTGGGGGGTCACCAACTGGTGGCCCAGCTCACTCCGGCCAACGGGGAACCGCTCCAGCGGGGCATCTACCCTCGCCATTTCGGCCTGGTGTTCGACGCGCTTCCGGCTTGGGAGAGCCTGCGCGATCGGGCTCGGCGGGCCGGCTTGCGCTTCGGTGTGGAACCCAAGCTGCGGTTCAGCGGCGATGTGCTCGAGCATCACACCTTTTTCCTGATCGATCCCGACCACCACTGGCTGGAGTTCAAGCACTACAGCCACAAGGAAGCGCTCTTCGGCTGCCATGAGCGCCAGACCGTGGGGGATGGGGAGTGGCGACAGGGTTGACGTGGCGCTCGGCCCTCTCGGGCGTGGAACGGGTTCCGGAGCGGATCTGAAGCCTCTGCATCCACCGAGCCCTGGCGCCAAACCATGGCGTGCCTTGCCCTTCTGTGAACGCTTGCGTGCCTTGCCCTGCTCTGGCGCCCCGGGTTTTGAAGCCGCCGGCCTCTGGGGGGATGTGCGCCTGTGCCGGGCGAGGCCTGGCCAGCAGGTCTGCGACCATGATGGTCTCTGGCGGCCCATGTCCTGCCGCGACCATCCCGCCCGATCCGTCCCGCCGCACCGGCTCCGTGACCATCCAGCCAACGTCCGCAGCCGAGCCTGTGACCCCGGTGTGGTCTGGGCCGAGCCAACAGCCGTTTGCGGATCCGGCGGTGTCTGCGGGGTCGCCGCCGGCGGCAGCGATCGCGAGCGTTGCCGGCGCCATTGAGGAATGGCAGACCGGCCTGGCCACCTCCAGCCCCCTGTTCCTTGGCCGGGAGATCGAGGCCCGGTTGCCGGCGGCCCTGGCCAACCATGCCTTCGACACCCTGTTTTTGTTCAGTGAGCCGCGGGTGTTTGCCTGCCATGGACCGCCGTTGCTGGAGCGCCTGCGGCGGGAACACCGCTGCGTGCTCCACCTGGTGGGCACGGGGGAGAGCTGCAAGCGTTTCACCGACCTGGAAGCGGTGCTTGAGGGGTTGATCGCCGCTGGAGCTAGCAAGCGCTCGATCTTGATCTCCTTTGGTGGCGGGGCGGTGGGCAATCTGGTGGGTCTGGCGGCGGGCCTGTTGTTTCGCGGCGTGCGCTACATCGAGATCCCCACCACCATGACGGGGCAGACCGACAGCGTGTTGAGCAACAAGCAGGCGATCAACGGGCGATCCGACAAGAATCTCTTCGGTCTTTACCATGCGCCCTTGTTCATCTGGGCAGACACCCACTACCTGGCCAGCGAACCGCTTCCCTCCTGTCGCAGTGGCATCGTGGAGGGCATCAAGAATGGCTTCATCGCTGATCCTTCCTTTCTTGCCCATCTGGAGCGGATTCTGGAACCCGCCCACCGCTACGACGCCAACCAACGCCATGATTTGGTCCGTCGTTTGATCCTTTCCAAGTTGCCGATTCTGCGCCGTGATCCCTCCGAAAAGGGCTATGGCATCATCCTGGAATATGGCCATACCTTTGGCCATGGTCTGGAGTTTCTGCTGGGCGGTCGGATGCCCCATGGTGAAGCGGTGGCTTATGGCATGCGCATCGCCGCGCGGTTGGCCCATCGCCTCGGGATGATCGACGCCGCCCTGATGGCGCGACACGACCAGCTGATCGTTCACCGCCTGGGTTTCGCTGCCCCCTGGCCCAAGGCGGTGGGAGCCGACGATCTGTTGACCGCCATGGCGTCGGACAACAAGAAGAAGGGCAGGGAGTTGCGTTATGTGCTGCTGGCGGGGTTGGGCCAATGCGCCAATCCCGAAGGCGATTGGATGATGAAGGTGGACAACGGTTTGGTGCGGGAGGTGTTGGAGGCGTTCATCGCCGAGGATGGCCTGGCGGAGCGGCCACAGCCGTGCTGAACGCCGCCCTGGGTCTTCTGCTTGCCGCCGCGCCGCCTGCGCTGCCTGGTTCTTTGCACAGTTTCACCCTGACCTGCCTGGCCAAGGCGCGGGCGGGGCTTGGTGTCTTCGGAGGCCTTGGCGGTGTCACCTACGAGAGGGATCGCGATCGCTGGTGGATGGCCTCCGAGGGCCTGCCCTTGATCTTTCCGGTGACGTTTGATCCGCGCTCGGCCGAGCCGCGGCCGCACATCGGGGCGCCGCTCACCATTCACGGCGATCCCCGCGGGGAGACGTTCCAGAAGGTGGAAGCGCTTGCCCTTTGCCATGACCGTTTCTACATCGGCACGGAAGCCGTCAGTGCTTCCGACCTTCCCGGGGGCCGGGAGCAGGATCTGCGGGTGGTCATCGCCGACCGGCAGGCGCGCGTGCTGGGAGACTTGCCCCTTCCCGCTTATCTGCAACGGCTCCGCCCCGGGTTCGGTTCCCGACTCTACCGAGGCATCCAGGGGCTCTCCTGCAGCCCTGATGGCCGACTGCTCCTGGTGAGCCTGCAGCGGCAACTCCAACAGGATGGTGATGCGCCGCTGAGCCGCCAGCTGCTCTACCGCTGGCATCCAGGTCGCCAGGCCTTTGCGCTGGAGCGGGAGTTTCTGCTGCCTCTCACCCACGCGTTGGGTCTGACAGACAGCGTGCTGCTGGGGAACGGCGAGGGGTTGATGCTTCAGAACGCGGTCAAGCCGCGGCAGCGCAACACCCTCTCCCGTTTTCGTCTCGCCGATGGCGATGACCTCCGGGGGTGCGTCTCCCTGCGCGATTGCCCCGCGCGACCCGCGGCCGCCACGGTGGTGCGCGATCACATCGAGCGTGAGTCCGGGGTGGATGGGGTCGCCAACGAAGTGCAATACGACGCCGCCGCCCTGGGGCCCACCCTGAGCGATGGCCGCCGCGTTGTGCTGCTTGTCACGGACGATGACCACTGCGGCACCCTCACGAACCCAAGCGCCAGCGTTGCTCCCGGCTTCGCGGGCACCACCTTCACCCGCCTGCTTCTGCCGCCGGCGCCTCCCGCGTCCACGCCACCATGACAACCCCGGACCCGTTCTCTTCCGCCATCCATCCCGGCCCCCTCTATCCCGATCTGCAAGGACGCGGGGTGGTGATCACCGGTGGCGCCGCCGGGATCGGGGCGGCCCTTGGCGAGGCGTTTGTGCGTCAGGGGGCGCGGGTGATCAGCCTGGATCGCGACGCGGAGGGCCATCGGCGGCTGCGGGAGCGCTGTGCCGCCGGTCCTGGCGCGCTGGAAGGGGTGCTGGTGGATCTTTGCGATGGCGCTGCCCTGGTGACGACCCTGGGACAGGTGAGGGAACGGTTGCCGGAGTTGCGGGTGGTGATCGCCAATGCCGGCTTTGATCCTCGTTACGACGGGCTGGCGATGGCGGAAGCCGAGTGGAACGATCTGTTTCAGTTGAATGTCACCCATGCCTTTCTCACCTGCCGGGAACTGCTGCCGCGGCTGGTCGCCAACGGGGGTGGCAGTGTGATCCTCACGGCCAGCCACACCGCCTGGATCGCCAAGCCTGATTTGATCGCCTACAACAGCACGAAGGCGGCCCTGGTGGGGCTCACCCGCGGGCTGGCGGAAGCCTACGGAGGCCAGGGGATCCGGGTGAACGCGGTCGCGCCGGGCTGGACCATGACCGAACGGCAGTTGCGCCAGTGGGTCACGCCGGAGGCCCTCGACGAGACCGTGCATCGCCTCCAGGCCCTGCCCCTCACCCTCACCCCCGAGCTGATCGCCCAACCCTTCCTGTTCCTCGCCAGCGACGCCTCCCTTGCGCTCACGCGCCAGGTGCTGATCGCCGATGCGGGTCAGACGAAGATCTGAGACGTGATGATGGATCCCGTCGGGCTGTGCACCTGGATCTTCGGCCACCAGCGCCACCAGGAGATCGCCGCCGTTGCGGCGGATCTGGGTTGCGCGGGCGTGGAACTGCACGTGCCCCTCGACGCCTGGAGCCCCGCCGACCTGCGGCGTCTCTACGCCACCCATGGCCTGTCCATTCTTTCGCTCACGCCGGAGAATGTCGACCTGGCGCACGCCGATCCCCGGGAACGGCAACGGGCGGAGCTGTATTACGGCCGTTTGATCGCCTTTGCCGCCGCGCTGGAGGCCCCCGCGATCACGATTCACGAGCATGTCGGCCGCCCATCGTGGCCAGATGGCCGGCAACGGGAATGGGAGCGCCTGCTTGGCGCCTGCCGGCGATTGGCGCGCCTGGGGGAGGCCTGGCAGGTGGATCTGCTGCTGGAGCCCCTGCGGCCTCCCCTGGTGCGCCTGATTCATCGTGCGGAGGATGGGGTGCGGCTGTGCGAGGCGGTGGGCTCGCCGCGGCTGCGCCTTGTGCTCGACACCTTCCACATGGATGCCGCCGAAAAAGATGCGGGCTCGGCGATCCGCCTCTGCGGGAACCGGCTCGGGGCGGTGCAGCTGGCGGATCGCCAGCGCCGGGGCCTGGGGCTGGGCGGCATCGACTTCCAGCCCTATTGGCAGGCCTTTGCCGCCATCGGCTTCCACGGGCCCTGGATCCTGGAGTGTGCGGTCGGCCTGAGTGGTCCCTCCCTGGAGAGCCGCGAGGTTGATCAGGCCCGGCTGCGCCAAGCGCTGGAGAGCAGCCTGGTGGCCTTGCGCCGCCAGCCTGGATCCGCTGGCCCGAGCCAACCGGCGGCTCAACCGGGTCGCGGCTGACCCTGCCATCCCTGCCACAGCAACAGCAGCCCACTGATCAGCAACGCGATGCTGAAGACCGCATAGACCCCCTCTTTGGAGGTGTTGCGCAGGAAGCGCTGTCCGAGGAGGATGCCGATGGGGGTGAGCGGCAGGAAGAGCAGGGAGATCCGCAGGGCGGGCCAATCCAGTTGGCCCGAGGCCACAAAGGGCATCACCTTGCTGGTGTTGAGGGCGGCAAACAACCAGGCCTGGGTGCCGGCCAGCCGTCGCGGCTCCAGCTTTTGCCCCATCAGGTGCACCATCACTGGCGGTCCGCCGGCGTGCACGAGCATGCTGGTGAAGCCTGCCAGCGCGCCCCAGAAGCGGCCCAGGGCATCCCCCGAGCGCGGCGGGGGCGAGGGCGAGGGCTGGGGCGAGGGCGGGAGCGGGGAGAGCGGGGGGAGAGACGGGGCAGTGGTGTGGGGCGCGGTGGTGGTGGGCCGCCGCAACCAGCGCAGCAGCACGAACCCCAGGCAGATCACGCCGATCAACAGCCGCAGCCCGTCATCGGAGAGCCAGTGGCCCACCAGGGCGGCCGCCACCATGCCCAGCAGGGCCGGGGGCAGGAGCAGGCGCAGCTGATGGCGATCGAAGCAGCCCCGGAAGCTGGCCAGGGCCAGCCCATCGAGCACGAGCAACAGGGGAAGCAGGATCGCCGCCGCCTGGAAGGGTGGCACCACCAGGCTCATCAGCGGCACGCAGATGGCGCTCAAGGGGGCTCCAGCGCCCCCCTTGGCAAAGCCATACACCAACACAGCGAGGCTGATGACGAGGATCTGGGCCGGGTGGAGGGCGATCAGAGGGAAGGGGAGCAAGCCTGCCGCGCGGGGGATGGCGTGGATCCTGACTGATTTTCGCTCCTCACTTCACCCACACCACACTGCAGCCCGCCCCGCCATCGCCGCGCTCGGCGTCACTGACCCGCTCGACGTAGGGCACGGTGGCCAGCCACTCCCTCAGGCCGCGCTTGAGCTTGCCGGTGCCGATGCCGTGGATCACCCAGAGGGGGCCGTTGGCGGTCCGGAGTCGTTCCTCCACCGCCGCCTCCGCCTCATGCACCCGCAGGCCCCGCACATCCACCGTGTTGCGCTCGGTGCGCACCTCCGGCCCGCGGCTGGCGGGATTGCGGCGGCTGCGGATGGCCACCACAGGTTGGCGCGGCTCCGGCGGGGTGGCCTTCTCGCCGTGCAGGCCCTCGATGGCGGTGATCTCCAGGGTGAGGCGCATCACGCCGCAGCGCACGGTGAGGTCCCGTCCGTCGTCGGCCAGGGCGAGCACCTCGCCGGCCTTGCCCAGGGAGAGCACCCGCACCCGCTCGCCCACCTTCGGCAGCCAGCCCTGGTGTTCCCGCCGTTCCGGCGCGGGACGATGGGCCTCCTCCAGCTGCCGCAGCCGTTGGCCCACCTGCCGCGCGGCCTCTCCAGCCTCCGTCGGCTGCGCCCGCCCCGCCTGCCGCAGGCGCCGGATCAGGCGCCGCACCTCCCCCTGACCCGCCCGGATGGAGTGCTCCAATTCCTGACGCCGCTGTTCCCGCAGCTCGGCGTTCTGGTCTTTCTGCCGCTGCCAGCGCTCCAGCAGTTCCTCGTGGAGGAGTTCGGTGCGGGCGAGCAGGGCCGCCGCCTCTTCTGCGGCCTCCTGCTGCCGTTGGCGCTGGCTTTCGAGCCCGGCGATCACGGCGTTGACATCACCTTCGCCCCGGGGGGCGAGCAGGGCGCGGGCCCGATCGAGCACGGCGGGCTCCAGGCCAAGGCGGGCGGCGATCGCCAGGGCATTGCTGCGGCCGGGGATGCCCCACTGCAGGTGGTAGGTGGGGGAGAGGGTGTCGACGTCGAAGGCGACGGAGGCGTTTTCAAAGCGCGGGTCGGCGTATTTGAGGGCTTTGAGCTCGCCGAAGTGGGTGGTGGCGATCGTGAGCCGGGCCCGCTCCGCCAGCAGGCGCAACAGGGCGATGGCCAGGGCGGAGCCCTCCGCTGGGTCGGTGCCGGCTCCGACCTCGTCGAGAAGAACCAGTGACGCGCCATCGGTGGTCTGCCGCAGGGCCTCGAGGATGCGTGCGATGCGGCGGATGTGGCCGCTGAAGGTGGAGAGGTTCTGCTGCAGCGACTGCTCATCGCCGATGTCGGCCAGCACCTGGCCGCACCAGGGCAGCCTGGGCGTGGCGCCGCAGGGGAGGAAGAGGCCGGCGCGGGCCATCAACGCCGCCAGGCCCACCGCCTTGAGGGTCACCGTCTTGCCCCCGGTGTTGGGCCCGGTGATGGCCACCACCCGCACGGGCTCCTCCACCCGCACGCTCACCGGCACCACGGGTCGGCCCTCCTCCCGCCGCTCCTGCCAGAGGAGCAGGGGATGGCGCAGACCCTCCAACACCCAGGGGGCGAGCGGATCGGCCGCCAGTTCGGGGCGCATGCCGCCGCTCCAGGCGCTCCAGCGCGCCCGGGCCAGGGCCGTTTCCAGCCGCAGCAGCACCGCTCCCACCCCTGCCAAGGCCTCCCGTTCCACCCCCACCAGCCCACTGAGTTCCAGCAGCACGGCCTGCTCCAGCTCCCGCTCCCGCCCTTCCAGCTCGCGGAGGCGGTTGCCGAGGGGAATCACCTCCCGGGGCTCCAGGAAGATGGTGCTGCCCGAGGCGGAGCTGTCGTGCGCCAACCCCGCCAGCTGCCCCGCCGCGCCGGCTTTCACCGCCAGCACGGGGCGGCCGTTGCGTTCGGCGATCACGCTGTCTTGCAACAGCGGCGCCCAGCGCCGCAGCAACTCCTGCAGCCGCTCCCGCCGCTCCGCCCGCACCCCGGCCAACTGGCGGCGCAGGTCTTGCAGGGCGGGGTTGGCGCGATCGGCCACTCGGCCGCCCTCCTCCAGGCAGAACCGCAGCCGCTGCTCCAGCTCCGGCAGGGTGCGCAGCTCGGCCACGAGGGCGGAGGTGATCGGCCGCGGGGCGGGATCGTCGATCTGGCGCCGCAGCCGGCGGGCCGCCGCCAAGGTGGAGGCCACCTCCAGCAGGGCCTCCCCCCCGGCGCTGCCGCCTTTGGCACAGAGGGCCACGGTGTGGCGCAAATCAGCCACCCCCTGAAAACTCAGACCCCCCTCGATGAGGCCATCCAGGCCCAGGAGTTCGGTGGTTTCGCCGAGCCGCTCCAGGCTGTCGGCGACGGTGACGCCCAGGGGCAGGGCCTCGATGTGACGTTTGCCGGCGGGGGTGGAGGCGAAGGTGGCCACCTTTGCGCAAAGGCGCGGCCATTCGAGCAGCTCCAGCGCTTCTCTTTGAATGACTGTTCTCACGCCTTCATCGGCCTTCTCCTGAAGGCCATGGCCCCGAATGCCGTCACTCACGC
The DNA here is from genome assembly GCA_046340515.1 of Cyanobacteriota bacterium. Classification (GTDB taxonomy): domain Bacteria; phylum Cyanobacteriota; class Cyanobacteriia; order PCC-6307; family Cyanobiaceae; genus Cyanobium. The sequence continues at coordinate 114,845 of JBKDTB010000131.1, forward strand.
CAGACCGTCGGGATAGGTGAGGGGGATGGGGGCCGCGCCCTGGTTGGAGGGCAGGCCCTCCGCCGGCTCATACAGCAGCTCCAGCCAATTGCCCTCCGGATCCTGCATGTAGAAGGAGGCGGTGCCGTCGCGGTGGTCGTGCACGGGGCCGCAGCTGTGGCCTCGGCCCACCAGGTCTTCCCGCGCCTGGTCGACGGCGGCGCGATCCTGGAAGTGAAAGGCGAAATGGGGTCCCGCGGCCCGGTAGTCGGGGCTGAGCAGGGCAATCCCCTCGCCGGATCGGGGCCACTGGAGGTAGCACCAGTCATCGGCCTCCCAGGTGAGGCGCAGGCCGAGGGCGATGTAGAAGGCTTTGGCCCGCTCCATGTCCTGCACCCGCAGGGCCACGTGGCCGAGGCGATGAACGGCGGCGGGCGCCATGGCGGAGGGGATCACTGGGGCCATTCTCCCGCAAGGGGAAGGGGTGGCGCGGGCGGGTGGCCTCCCCGGAGCCCCATCGTTGTCGGGAAGGGATCCCCTGTCATTCGCGACACAGGGGACAGCGAACGCAAAGACGACGCCCCCAGGATCCCCGGGCAAGGGGAAGCCTTGGAAGTTCGGCCATCTGAAGCGGCGGATCTTCAGCCCGCCCAGATCGCGTCCAGCTGAATCGTCAACCCCGGAAACGGGCTCCCCGCGTCGAGGCTCTCCG
>JBKDTB010000132.1:0-3072 GCA_046340515.1 Cyanobacteriota bacterium
GACCCCACCACCACCAAGGTGGCGCAGATCGGCACGGGCTATTACCCCGCCGAGCTCACGGCCGCCGGCAACCGGCTGTTTTTCGTTGGCGATGACAGCCACGGCGCTGAGCTCTGGATGTCCGATGGCACCAGCGCCGGCACCGGCTTGGTGCGCGACATCAACCCCAGCGCCGGCGCCGGGGCGCCAGGGCCGCGCCGCGGTCCCACCCAACTCACCCCGGTGGGGGATGACCGCGTCTATTTCGCCGCCAACGACGGCAGCAGCGGCTATGAGCTCTGGCGCTCCGATGGCACCAGCGCCGGCACCGTGCGGGTGCTCGACATCAACACCGGCTCCGCCAGCAGCCATCCGCTGGACCTCACCCCATACGGCAACCTCCTCTATTTCACCGCCAGCGACAGCACCAACGGCCGCCAGCTCTGGGTCACCGACACCCTCAGCAACACCACCAGCCCGCTCTCCAGCCGCGGCATGTTCGGTAGCGGCACTCAGTTTTTCGTGCCGCTCGGCTATGGCGGCAACGACAGGAACCTCACCATCGCCGGACGGACCCTGTTCTTCTCAGGCTACTCCCGGGATGGTTCCAGCATTTCCGGCTACGAGCTCTGGGGGCTGGATCTCCCCCCCATGGTCAGCATGGCCCTGCGCAGCGGGGCCAGTGCCGACCTGGTCAGTGAGGATGGCCCCGCCGTCGGCAGCGTGCTGTTCCGCCGCACGGGCGACACCAGCAGCCCCCTCACGGTCACTTTCCGCGTGGCTGGCAGCGCCAGCTTCGGGCTCGACTACGACGTGCGCGAAGCCACCAGCTTCAACGCCAGCGCCGGCTCGATCACCTTCGCCACCGGGGCCAGCACGGCGGTCCTGCTGCTCGACCCCAGCTCCGACGGGCGCGTGGAGGGCAACGAGGACGTGGTCCTCTCCCTGCTCTCTGGCCCGGATTACGCGGTGGCGAGCACAGCCGAGGCGGTGACCGTCCTCGTCGACAACGACAGCGCCTCCGGCGCCATGGCCGGCGCGGCGATCCCCCGCAGGCTGGCCACCAACACCGCCTTCGAACACCGCAACAACGGCGCCTTCGCGGCACTCAAGCGCGATGGCTCGGTGATCACCTGGGGCGAGCCCTTCTCCGGAGGCGACAGCTCGGCCGTGGCCAGCCAACTCAGCAACGGAGTCGCCCGGATCTTCTCCAACAGCCTTGCCTTTGCCGCCCTCAAACACGATGGCTCCGTGGTGAGCTGGGGATTTCCCACCTACGGTGGCGACAGCAGCGCCGTGGCCAGCCAGCTCGCCTCGGGCGTCGTCCAGATCGCCTCCAACTTCACCGCCTTCGCGGCCCTCAAGAGCGATGGCTCCGTTGTTCCCTGGGGCGATCCCTTCTTCGGCAACTTCGGAAGCAGCGCCGTGAGCGCCCAGCTGGCCTCCAACGTGAAGCAGTTGTTCGCCTCCCGCTCGGCGTTTGCCGCCCTCAAGGGCGATGGCTCCGTGGTCACCTGGGGGGATCCCTCCTCCGGCGGCGACAGCGCGGCGGTGCGCGGCCTGCTGAGCGCGGGGGTGGTGGAGATCATTCCTGGCGACACCGCTTTCGCCGCCCTCAAACGCGATGGCTCGGTGGTCACCTGGGGCGACAGCAGCCGCGGGGGCAGCAGCGGCGCTGCCGCCTCCCAGCTCAGCTCCGGCGTGGTGCGGGTGTTCTCCAACTCCTCCGCCTTCGCCGCCGTCAAGGCCGATGGCTCGGTGGTCACCTGGGGCGATGCCAGCTTCGGCGGCGACTCCAGCGCCGTGGCCAGCCAGCTCGGGGGAGGGATCAAGCAGATCGCCGCCACCGTTCGTTCCTTCGCGGCGCTCAAAACCGATGGCTCCGTCGTCACCTGGGGGGGTGAGTACGGGCCTCCCTCGTTCAACATCAGCGATCCTTCCGTCGCCTATAAGCTCTCCTTTGGCGTCGAGCGCCTCTACGCCACCAATCAGGTGTTCGCGGCGCTCAAGACCGATGGCTCAGTGGTGGCGTGGGGCCATCCCCTGATCGGTGGCGACACCAGCGCCGTGCAAGCCCAGCTCAGCTCCGGCGTGATCGATATCGTCACCAATGACGACGCCTTCGCCGCCCTCAAGAGCGATGGCTCCGTCGTCACCTGGGGAGCGGCGGCCAATGGCGCTGACAGCAGTGCCGTCAGCGCCCAGCTGCGCTCCGGCGTCACCCGCATCTTCAGCACCTTCAGAGCCTTCGCCGCCCTCAAGAACGATGGCTCCGTGGTCACCTGGGGAGATCCGGAGTTCGGGGGATTCAGCGGCGCGGTCGCCAGCAGGCTCGGTGCCGGCGTCGTCGGCCTCGCCAGCCCCTTCAGCGACGATCGGGCCGTGCTGCCGATCATCTCGCTGCAGGCGGATATCTCTTCCGTCAGCGAAGACGGTCCCAATAACCTGCGCTTCACCTTCCGACGCACCGGAGCCGCCAGCGATCCCCTCACGGTGTCGTTCCAGCTCAGCGATGGCCTGGGCGCGGCGACCTTCGCCACCGATTTCAGCCAGACCGGCGCCAGCCCGCACCCAGCCCCCCAGCCCTGGACCATCACCTTTGCCGCCGGCTCACCGACCGCCACCCTCGAGATCGATCCCGTCGCGGACACGCTGTTCGAGCGCGACGAATCAATCACCCTCAGCCTGGTCGCGAATCCGGCCTATGGGATCGGCAGCGCCGCCAGCGCCATGGGCCTGATTCAAGACGACGACCGCTTCACCGGCTCGCTCTTCACCACGATCGAAGCCCAGGGCAACACCAAGCTCCTCCGGCGCCTCGACAACAAGCCCTTCGCCCAGGTCGGCTCCGGACCACGCCTGGAGATCACCTCACCCTGGAATTCAAGCCCCGGCAGTGACTCCACCCCCTGGCAGATGCTCGCCGCCGACACCATCGCCGGCGTCAACACCCTCCTCTGGCGCAACAACGACGGCACCTTCCTGCACCTCTGGACCCTCGATGCCAACTGGAACTGGGCCTCCTCCGGCAGCGTCGCCGGCCTCGATTCCTCCACCGCCTGGTCCTGGGAGGAACAGTTCCAGGTCGATGCC
>JBKDTB010000133.1:0-3131 GCA_046340515.1 Cyanobacteriota bacterium
AATTTTTTTTCAGCAAATCCACCGGAAGCCTTCTCCTGTAGCAGTGAACTTCTCATGACTTCGGCCTCCTTGATCCCCTGACCACCAAACTCCTTCTGCCATCCCCCTGGCTTGACCCATCCCATCAGATGGAGCACTGGCACGGGAAGCCCACCAGCCGGAAGACCACCCCCGGGGCCAATCGCCCAAGCCAGCCCCCACGACCGCGAACACTCCACTGCAATCGTGCGGGTCTGGTGGGGTGGCGCGTGTTGCCTGGCGGAGCGCGATCAGGGGGGGATCGGGGCGCGGCAGTAAGATGGGAGAGATGGGCTATTGCCGAGCTGAGCCGTCTGAATGGCCAATTCCCTGGAGAAGCAAGCCGAGCTGACCACTGCCCTCGTTTCTGCGCTGGGTTCTTATGACGAACTGGAAGAGATCTTGGCGGATCTGGCGGAGAGCGGCGCCAGTGGTCTGGCCATTCGCAACAGGCTCAAGCGAACAAACGCTCTGGAGACGGATTGTCGCCGCTTGATCAGGCTCAGCCGCACTTATTCCAGCGGCTTGGCCTGCTTGCAGATGGTGTTGAAGCAGCACCTGCAGCACAAGGCCGCCTGGGCAGACCTGGAGCAGGCCTTGATCGCCCATGGCTCGGCGTCTGATACCACCGACAGTCCTTCGACTCCAAGTCCTGCCCCAATCGTCTACATCTCCTACGCATGGGGAGATTCTTCGCCGGAGGGGCAGCGGCGAGCTCTCTTGGTTGACCAGCTCTGCGAGGCGATCAAGGCGGCTGGGATCGACCTTCGCATTGACCGTGAGCAGGTCAAGCCCGGCGATCGCATCAGTGCTTTCATGAACGCCATCGCCAACGGGGAGGTTGTTATCATCATTTTGAGTCGGAAATATCTTGAGTCTGAATCCTGCCTGTATGAACTGAATGGGATCTGGAAGCGGGCCGGCCAGGAGGCCGATCGTTTTCTTCAGCGTGTCATCCCGCTGACCTTGCCCGATGCGAACCTCAAGGCCACCGAGGAGTTGTTCATGGTTAAACAATTCTGGGCCCAACGCTGGCAGACCCTGCGGGAGCAAATCCGTCAAGACCCGGATTCCGTCGATCGGGAACTCTTTGCCAAAAGCAAGGATATTCAACGGTTTTCTCAGCACATCGGCGATATCTTGGTGTTGCTCAATGATAAATGTGTGCCGCGTAACTTTGATCAGCAGGCGAAGAAGGGGTTTCGAGAGGTGATCGATCAGATTCTTGCGGTTCGGGCGCAATGAGGTGGGAGTCAACATGAAATACCATGAGGCTTTGGGTCATCTTCTTGATGTCTTGGCTAAGGCCATTCAACCGATGGAATTTCAAGATCTTCTGGACGATTTGCGGGATGACGAGCTGGGGGAGCAAATTGCGAAGCGTCTGGATACAAACGCCGACCATAAACTTAGATTGAAACGGCTGCTGCGTGTCTGTGGCAGCCATGACGGAGGTCTTGATCTGCTCTGGCGGGTTGTGCGGTTGAACGTTCATCCCACTCAGACAATCTATGGCCCTTTGGAGAACGCCTTCCAGACCTATCTTGTTGAACTGCATGACAGGCGACAGGGCGGCCAGCCTGAGCTGACAACCTGTCGCCACGACATCGCCCAACTCGCCCCCGCGTTGCGAGCCAGGCTTCATTCCCTCTCCAGCCAGCACCAGCAGCTTGAGCCCAAGCGGCTCCAGGAGGCCATCGCCAGGGCCATGCGGCAGGCCTACCCGGATCGCATCGCCGCCCGTGTCTTCCCCTCTTTTTGGGGCGAAGGCCCCATCCGCGATTGGGCGGATCTCCTGAAACGAAGCTCTCAAGAGCCCTTTGAGTTGGAGGAAAAGTTTCTGGACGCCTTTCAAGAGTGTCTTGCCAGCGTGACGGCAGATCCAGCTCCGGTGGGGCTGGCATCGCTGTTGGTGATGGTTCTTCGGCCGCCCCATTGGCCTGCCACGTCGGCCTGCGCCGCCTACAGCTTCCGTGCCTATTTTTGTCCTCACGAAGATGCGCCGCCGGATCAATGGGATCGGGTGGATGGGAAAGTGAACAACCAGCCCATCCACGCAGCGAGCTGGATCGCTGATCTCAGACCGCTGCTCATAGAGGCGATGGCGACCTCGCGTGTGCAGCTGTCTTCAGCCGATTCGCCACTGCTTTTGGAGGTGTTCCTGCCGCGAGAATTTTTGAATGAGGACATTGGCGAGTTGATCCAGCTGCAAACCCTGACGGGTGGATCAGATCCCCTCAACAAGTATTACCCCATCGTTCTGCGGTCTTCCGAACGCTTCCAATTCTTTCAGGAGGGGCAGGCCAAGGTCTTCCCCAATCCTTTGCCCGCCAAGTGGCGACACGCCAGGCGCCCGTTGGGGGCGGCTGAGCGGCCATGCCGCTGGTGGCATGACGCCACACCCGCCAGCCAAAACCATTCCCCACAGGCGGAGAGATTGATCAAGGAAAAGTTCGAATCGTTGCGGGCGGAGCCGGAAAACTTTGCCCTCAAACGCCTTGCCAACCTGCCCTCCTGCCCCCGGCTGCGGCAGCAGTGGCTGGATCAGATGAGCGAGGCCTGCCCCGCTGTTGCCCTCTGGTGGCGGCCACAGGCTCGCAGCACCCAGGCAAAACGCTGCGACAGTCTGCGTTTTCTCCGGGGCGAGGGGGACATCCCCCCAGACGCCGACCAGCAGCCCGCCGTTCAACAGCGTGACCAGCCGGAGCCCTTCACCCATCCCGAAACCGCCAATCCTCTGAGGCTTTTCCATGCCTTTGCCGCCACGGTTTCCGATGGCCGCCGTTCGCCCAAACACTCCCGTGCCTTTCGCGAGATGGTCTTGCTGATGGACAGTGAGGAGCGTTGGCCTCCTCCCCTCGTTTCCCTGCCCGTCATGGAGCGCCCATCCGACCCGGGAGGGCAAATCAAGGTTTCCCAAGACGACATCTGCTACGGCTGATCCCGCCCGCCGCTCCTCCCTCCCCTTCCCCCCATCCCATGCCCCGCTCCCCCCAACCCGCTGCCCCATCGGCCGACCCGGGCGATTCCTCTGCCCGTCAGGCCAGCGCGGGAGGGGAGTCAACCCAAGAGCCCTGGTGGTTGTTCCGCAACAATCCACCAAACACCGTGGA
>JBKDTB010000134.1:0-4754 GCA_046340515.1 Cyanobacteriota bacterium
CTGGCGCTGAATGCCGTCCTGGTCACCGACAACACGCGGGAGTTCAGCAGAGTGGAGGGCCTTTCGCTGATCAACTGGCTCAGCTGATCTGAGGTGGTCGAGGGTTCTGCCAAGAAAGGTCTTCACCTGCTCATCATGCCCCAGGCAGATTCGGTTCACTTCCGATCTGGAGTTCCCGCTCGCGACGCCCAGCGCCTCCACCAGGGCGTCCACCTTGCGGGTGGGTGGAGATGCCACCGGTGGACGCCTCCATGACGACGGCATAGAGGTCTTTGTCAACCCGTCCGCGCGGTTCCATCCAGGTGGGGAAGAAACTGCCCTTCCGCAGTTTGGGGGTGGCCATGGTGAGGTCACCCACCTGGGTGGTGAGCACCCGCTCTCGGTATCCGTTGCGGTGGGTGGAGTGTTCTTCTGGAAACCACTGATGCCGTTGTGCGCCGATGGCGGCGGACACCCCGGCTTCCAGCAGGTCCTGCAACCCCCGGCGCACGATCTCAGGGATCTGGGCGCAAGCGGAGGTGCCTTCCATCAGGCGTGCCAGCTCAACGGCGTCAGAATGGGAAAGGGTCATGGTCTGTGGATGGTTGGTGGTAGTGCTCCAAACAAGGTCACAGACCGGCCCACCCATTGCCACAGCTGAATCCTGGGGGAGGTGAACCGTCAGCCCCGGCTGAGCCGGGCTGCTCCTCCTGAGTTACACCACTCCCGGGGACGCTGCTTGATCGAAAGCCATGTGTTGAATCGAGACCCATCAGGGGTGCGCAGCCCTGCTGACCTTCTCTGAAACCGGGGATGTTATGCAGACCGCGTAACAAACCATAACGGATAGGGTGGTGGGTGCAGTGGTATTGCTATTAGTAGGGAGTTAGTTGCCGGTAGGTGAAGCAATCAATAGCTTAAGCGGCAAAAAGCTCCCAGGCGGCAGCTTCTGCTGTCCCCCGAAACACTGTTGGGCAGACCAGTAGACGTACACTGCAAGAGCTTGTTAAAACCAAAGCCTATTCTTAGATCAACATTTTGTGATTTGTATTATCGAGAGCACTCGGCAAGTTTAATCGCTTTCTGAACTGCAGCAATCTTCACCAACCCAGCACCCCGAGAACATGACTCAGACAGCTCAAGACTATACCATCGATCAGAAGGAGGCCCTTTATGACCGATATCGAAGCAAGATTGAGCATGAAGACAACTTGATTAATCAGCGAATAATGTGGATGATTACACTGCATGGTCTTCTGTTTACAGCCTTTGGATTTTCGCTTTCAGCTGAGGCCACTTCTCTTTCATACATAAACACTGCTCCAGCTGCATATAAGCTATTTAAATCTAACTTGACTGATCTGAGAAACGCAATGATATGGATTGGCATGGGATCGTCTGTCACGGCTTTCATAGGAGTAGTCGCTGCATTTAGAGCAATACGAGATGATGAAACTGAAATTCGAAATTTAGACAATTCTGGCACTGCTATTCTTCGTAATCCTATTGGGAAGCGCACTACAAACATATTGGGAATGCTAAGTGGACTCTTGGTGCCAATTCTAGGGTTGTTAGTGTGGATCTCGATTGGCCGATATATTCCCGATGCAATGCTCATACTGACCGGTTTGATAAGCACCTTAGTACTCTTACTTATGGGCTGGGCTCTTATGTAATCGTGCTTAATCTTCTTCGTCTAGAGCATTAAGCTGTCTCTTTCAATATATTATTTCTTAGATAGATCTAGACTAAGACTTCTTGTGATTGCTGACCAATAAGCCCTTCGAGTGGACAGGCCACCATCGGCTCTCAGCTTCGCCGCCCAAACTTTCCTGCCTGCCACTCGAGGGCAGAGTTGGGCAACATCCAATGAATCCAGTGCAGAAGGGGCCATTTCTGCTTAATCTGTAGCGTATGCAGATCCTCAGCCAGGAGCAGCGTGATGAATGAACTCGTTGCATGGTTTCAAGTGCGGCCAAAATGGCTACAAGAAGCTGCACGGCTTCTTCTTGCGAATAGTCGTTTATCTGAAGATGATATTGCCAACCTTAAAACTAAGTGCGTGCTTGAAGCGGCCGGCAAGGATATGGCAGAGGTGGGGCCCTTCCCTACAGATGCCTTTATCGCCGAAAGTGTGACACCTCTTAGACTTTGCTCTATCGGAAACCTTAACGGAATTAATGCTCTTTCCCCACGCAAGCCTCTTAACCTTGGGCCAGATAATCTAGTTGTTATATACGGTGAAAACGGGTCTGGTAAATCCAGCTATGTGCGTCTTTTAAAGCATGTGTGTGGTGCGCGTAATTTAGGGAGACTGCACCCTAACGTTTATTCGAGGAATGAACCCCCGCAGACAGCAATGATCACCTATAGGGTTGGTGAAAAAGAGGTCCAGAGCTCATGGGATATCAGCGACGGAGTCCATGCAGATCTACGTCATATAGACATATTCGATACAGAGTGTGGTCGGATGTATTTGGAAAATGAAAGCGAAGTTACATATGAACCACCTGTGCTACTCTTCTTCTCAGACTTGGCTTCTATCTGCGAACAGGTTACGCGACTACTAGACGACCAAATGGATAGGCTCGTCTCAGTACTACCTAATATTCCAGTTGAATTCAGCGAGACAGTTTCAGGCAAATGGTATAGAAGCTTGAACGTGTCAACACTTCCCGAGCAAGCTTCCTCTACATCAGGATGGAATCAAGAGGACGATAAAGCCCTTTCCGCTTTGGAAATGCGACTCGCAGAGAAGGCGCCTGGTGAACGTGCCAAGGAACTACGTACAAAAAAGAAACATGTGGTGGAATTGCATGAAGAGATTGAGTCCCTCATCCAACAGCTTTCGGAAGAAAACTGCCGACATATCTTGCAATTAAAGAAACAAAAGAGTATCACCCAACAGGCTGCACAAATCGTAGCCTCTGCTGCATTCACCGGCTCTCCTTTGGATGGTATTGGAAGTGATATTTGGAAGCAAATGTGGGAGTGCGCTCGCCAATACTCCCAAGCACATGCTTATCCTGAGAATTCTTTTCCAAATCTTGTTTCAGATGCTAAATGTGTTCTGTGTCAACAGCATCTCTCAGATGATGCTAAGAAGCGAATCACATCATTCGAAGATTTCGTGAAGGGGCAGGCTGAGATTGATGCCTCTGACGCGGAGAAGGCCTTCAACGATGCGATTTCAGGCATCGGCGAGATCCCATCTGATCAACAAGTAAAAATAAAGTATGATGCTGGAGGAATTGCCTATGAGGGGGATCTTCCTCAAATTGTAGAATCGATACAACTTCTTCGCGATCGCAAAACGATGTTACTTCAGGCAGAATCAATCGATAATCTGCCAACCATACCAGATCTAAGCACCTGGCTTATTCAGATAAAACGGATTTCACAGGAATACTCAGAAGCCGCAATCAAATGCGAAAATGACGCTCTTTCGGAGTCTCTTTCACAGCTTAAGAATGAGCTCGTTGAGCGCAAAGCAAGAAAATGGATATCTGGGCAGATGGATGCGATCAAGGCAGAGATTAAGAGGCTTCAAACTATTGAACAACTTGTTGCGGCAAAGCGATTGGCCGATACCCGCGGTCTATCGAGAAAAAAGGGTGAGCTCTCAGAGTCGTTAATCACAGAGGCTTTTGTTCAGCGCTTCCGCACAGAGTTACATGATCTCGGGGCATCAAGAATAAAAGTTCGGTTGAGCAAGAAGCGTGTCGACAGAGGGCGCGTTCTTCATGAGCTTCGGCTGGAGCAAGCCCAAACAGGGGTACCACGAGAAGTCCTCAGCGAAGGAGAGCATCGCATTGTCTCGCTTGCGGCATTCCTTGCTGATGTATCAGGGAAACTACATCCCGCCCCATTTGTGTTTGACGATCCCATCTCCTCATTGGATCAAAGTTTTGAAGAGGCTGTGGTTCAACGTTTAGTGCGCTTGGCTGCCGATCGCCAGGTCATCGTTTTTACTCATCGTATTTCTCTTCTGGTTCTACTTCAAGACTATGGCAAAAAGGAAGAACGTGATCCGAAAGTCACATGCGTCAGAAGTGAGGTTTGGGGCACGGGTGAACCTGGCGATACTCCTTTGTTTGCAAAGAAACCTGATAAGGCTCTGAATACTCTATTAAATGAAAGCCTGGCCAAGGCGAGAAACGTCTACCATGAAGAAGGCCAATCGAGTTATAGCCTTCTTGCAAAGGCCATTTGCAGTGACTTCCGTATAGTTCTTGAGCGAATGATAGAAGCCGACTTGCTTGCGGACGTGGTTCAGAGATTTAGGCGAGCCATTACAACTCAAGGTAAGCTAGAAAAGTTACCCAGGATCACGCCCGAAGACTGTAAGTTTTTCGATGAAATGATGACGAAATATTCTCGCTATGAACACTCGCAGCCGAATGAGGCTCCGGTTGCTCTGCCAGATCCCCAGGAGCTGAAGAAGGATATGGAGACTCTACGAGATTGGCGAAATGCCTTTTTAGCAAGACAATGATTGCCTCGCTGATAAGCCTTGCCCAACAAGCCCTTCGAGTGGACAGGCCCCCATCAGTTTTCTGCTTCACCACCCCAAGCTCCTTGCCTGCCACTCAAGGGCAGCGCTGGGCTTGCGATCAACCGCCTGAGATACAGACCCCAATCCAGTGATATATCTTATAAATTTAGGAATTAACGTCATAAAATGATTTCAATAGCTGAACAATCGTGTTTGCGCTACTCTCTTCGTCGGTTGGAGCTTGTATTGTTCTTACCCTGCTGATGCTCCTATGTGCTAC